>UPXT01000014.1 GCA_900538365.1 uncultured Acidaminococcus sp.
CCAAAAGATTTCCTGTATGTCTTTTTATATGTCCTATTTCATTTTACAATTAACCTATCCTTTTTTGTCCGGTTGTCGAAGAAAAAGACCTTGACAGCTGCCAGTACCTGAAGAATAAAGATGGCTAGGACCACAAAGCCCCCGCAGGCTGCAAGAAACTTGACCCCGTCAACCCCTTGGGCGCCGCCGCCAAAAGCAACCATGATGCAGGCAATGGCGCCGATGGAAACGCCCCAAACCACCTTCTGCCAAAGAGCCGGTTCCTCATCGTGACGGGCACCAGCCGTGCAAAGTGCAGCAATTGTCGTGGACATGGTATCGGCTGTTGTGGAAAAAGCAGCGATGAGCGTGACGATGATGACAGGAACCAGAAGCGAGCCCAAGGGAATTGCCTGAAGGAAAGTCCAAATTCCCGCCACAGCACCGCCGCTCTTAATGGCCCCGACAATATCAACACGGCCGGAAAGCTGCCAATCCAGGGCAGTGCCGCCCCAAACGGCAAACCAAACAAGGCCAAAGACGGCCGGCAAGATCCAGTTAATAAGCAAAAATTGCTTGACAGTGCGGCCGTAGGCAATCATGGCAAAGAAAATCCCCATGAGGGGTGCATAGGCAATCCAAATGGCCCAGTCATACATGGTCCACCAGGTTACAAGTGCCTTGCCGCCTGCAATATAGGGATCAAGCCCCCATGTCCAAAAACGATCAAGCCAGTAGCCCACACCTACATTGGCTAGGTTCAGGATATAAACCGTAGGACCAATGATAATGAACAGGAAAAGCAGCAAATAGAAAATCTTCGTCGTCAGGTTGGCCAGCCACTTAATTCCCCGATCGATGCCAAGAACCGAAGCAATTGTAAATGTCGCCGTGATGATGGCCGTCAGGATGATCCAGACAGAAGGCCCCTGACTGATACCATAAGCAGCGGTAAGGCCAGAGCCAACAAGAGCAAGGCCCGCGCCTAAGGAAGCAGCAAGACCTAGGCCAATGGCGAGAACAGAAAGAGTATCGACAATGGACTTAAAGATGCCCTTTGTGACTTTTTCCCCAAATAAAGGCGTTAGGGAGGCAGAGACCGAAAGTTCTTCGTGCCGATTATAATACATGTAGGCAATGATCACACCGCTCAAGGCGTACATCGCATAGGGAATGAAGGTCCAGTTATAGAAGCAGCGCGCCATGGAAAAAAAGACGGCTTCCTGGGAAAAAGGCTCAATCCCCGAACCTTCCAGTTCGCCATAGATATTGCCCAAATAAATGATAGGTTCATTGACACCATAGGTAATGAGGCCGGTTGCGATTCCACCGGTAAGCGTCATGGCAAACCAAGCGCCAAAGGAAAATTTTGCCTTGGCATTGGGTCCTCCAAAGCGAATCTTTCCCAAAGGAGAAAATGCCAAAATCGTGATGAGAAGCAGCGTCCCTAAAGCAACCCATTGATAGAGCCATCCAAACGTTTCCAGGGACCAGCCAAAAATAGCGGACGTAACTTTTGTCAGCCATGCGTTATTGACAACCCCCAAGATGGCGGCGCCGCCAATCACAAGGAAACAGGGAATAAAAACATCCCAGCGTACAGCTCTTTCCTTCTTTCCATCCATACTCTTTCAACCTCCAAGGGCACCTACCCGGTTTTAAGAAGAAAGCGGACGGGATACCCCATGACCGTCCCCTTTCTTTTGGCTAAGTCAGCCATTTCTTTACTAAAGTATGTTGCAAAAGCCATGCCAATTAAAAAAAGAAGTCAGGGCCCTTTCCACCCAATGGATTCTGTAACTTATCTTGCAGATTTTGCACAAAAAGCGCTTGGAACGATTTTCTTTGCCCCATCATTCCAAGCGCTTTTTATTTCTTGCAGCAAAGTTTTCTTGCTGCAAGATTTTTTGGCGCCAATTTTTCTATTTATCCAGTATTCCATCCCCACTTCCCGCTTCCTGGAACTTTTTCATATGATACTGGAAATTTTGCCGCGTAAGGCCTAGGGTCTCAGCTGCTTTTGTGACGTTTTTCCCGCAGGAAAGATAAGTATTCCACAAAAGGTTCCTTTCAAAATCGTCCATTTGCTCGGCAAAGGTCCTGCCCACTGCCGCAGGAACCGGTTCCCTTCCTATGCGGCTGGGTTCCTTCCGTTCCAAAGGGACGGCATGCCGCAGAAAATAGGAGGGAAAATCACTTTCGTCGAGTATACCATTTTGGGATACACTGATGGCATAGCTCAAGATATGAAAGAGTTCCCGCACGTTGCCTGGCCAATCATGTTCCAAAAGGCGACGCCAAAACTTGGGCGTTAATTCGTGGATGGGCTGGGCCGTCAGCTGTGGATGGCGGTCAATAAAATATCGGACGAGTTCCGGCAGATCCTCCATCCGCCTGCGGAGGGGCGGAATCTCAAGGATAAGGGAAGATAAACGATAAAAAAGATCCTGCCGCATCTTCCCCTCTTGACTTAGGCGATACACATCCTCATTGGATGAGGAAAGGATTCGGACATCAATGGGAATGGAGCGGGTACTGCCGATCCGCTGCAGCGTCTTTTCCTGCAGGACGCGAAGCAATTTTGCCTGCATGAGGGGACTCATGGAGTTCACTTCGTCGAGAAACAAGGTTCCGTGATTTGCCGCTTCGATCAGGCCCATCTTATCCGCAGCGCCTGTGAAAGCGCCCTTGACCGTACCAAAGAGCATACTGTCAATGAGGGTTTCCGGGAAAGCAGCACAGTTCACAGCGATAAAGTTTTCCTTCTTCCGGGAGCTGTATTGATGGATGCTCTGGGCAAGGATTTCCTTTCCCGTCCCTGTTTCCCCTTCGATGAGGATATTCATGTCCCGAAGTGCCATTTTCCGGGCAAGGCGAAGGGTCTCCCGAAGAACGCTCGAAGAACCGATAAAATCGTCAAAGGTGTAGTGGACATCACTTTTGACGGTAAAATCTTCTGTCAGATGCCGCATCAAGATGGCTTCCACTTCATGAAGGACCTGCAGCTGGGTCTTGACAGACTTCATGTCCCGTTCCACGGAAAAAGCCCCTATCAGACTGCCCTTTTCATCAAAGACAGGTTCTGCTTCAACAACGGTCATAAGCTCCTTTCCAGTTGTTGATTTGTAGGAATCGTAGCGGTGATGGACGGGATTTTCGCTTTTAAGAGCGGTAAAGACAGAACTGTAATCCGCATCCAAGGAAAAAACATCAAGGAGCGCCTGTCCTTCCACACTGTCTTCAAGGGGAATCCCCAGGAAACGGCGGCTCGTTTGATTAAAAAAAGAGATGCCACCGGTTTTGGTGTAGAGCTGGATAATATCCGGTGAGGCATCAAGAGCCGCAGCCATGAGTTTTTTCTGGATGTCTTCCTTCTTTAGAAGGAAACAAGTCCCCTGAGGTATACCCAAGGAAGTATAGCGATACAGGTCCCCCTCATAGGAAAGTGTCATATCCTGTGCATGCCAAATAAAACCAGTCAGGGCCCCCACCTTCTGACCTACATAAAAGGCTGCATCCCGCGGACCGGTCCATTCCATGCCAAAAAACACCTGAAAAATGACGCCGTCACCACTAAGAAAAATGGCTAGGTCAAAGATTGATGTCATAGGCTCACCTCTTTTACATTGTTTTTTCCATTGTAACGAGATTCTTAATCAAGCACAATAAAAGAAAGACAGAGAACCAGTTGTTCATGTAAAAAAGAACTGCCGCAGCCAATGCGGCAGTTCTTTGATTTTTAGAGATTGACTTTTCCAAGAAGGGCCTGTTCCTTTCCATCAACTTCTTTTTCGATGGCGGCCATCTTGCCCTTGAGGTCATCTACAAAAGTCTGGTCCTTAATGCTTCCCAAATTGATCTTGACGTTAAGGAAGGCACCGCGGACAGCGGCCCGAGCGTTCATCGCGGCCACGGCACCGTCTGTCACAGCATTGGTGTTGCCGCGCGTAATGACAGCGTCAGCCAGGGCAAAGAGTTCATTTGCCGTTTCACCAACTTTGAAAGGAACCAAGGCAGCACCCTTAGTCGCTTCCTGAATGGCTTTGCTGCGAACAGCCTTTTCCTCGTCCGAACCTTTGGGCATCTTGAAAGCTGCCATGATTTTATTGAAGGCATTACTGTCTTCGTCAATGAGGGCCAGGAACTGATTCTTGAGGGAAGCCGCTTTTTCAGCCACTTCCTTCATTTCCGTTTCCACCGCTGCATATTTTTCTTTGCCAATGGTCAGATGAGCGACCATTTCAATAAGAGCTGCAGCAGAAGCCGCATTCAAGGCAGCTATGCTGCCGCCACCCGGCGCAGGAGAAGAAGAGCTCGTTTCCTGGACGAATCCCTCCACCGTCATTTTCTTTAATTCCATATCTTGATTCCTCGTTTCCTACTGTTATTTTAGAAGAGACCTAAAATCTTGCCCGATGTATCGATGTCCATATTGAGAGCGGCCGGTTTCTTCGGCAGGCCCGGCATGACCATGATGTTGCTGGTCTGGCAGACAATGAAGCCAGCCCCATTGGAGACGCGAACATCCTGGACAGTGATCCGGAACCCTTTCGGAGCCCCCAGAAGGGCCGGGTTGTCGCTGAAGGAGTACTGGGTCTTAGCCACGCAGATCGGAAGTTTATCAAGGCCCCAATCTTCGAGCTGTTTGATCTGTTTCTTTGCGTTAGGCGTAAAATCAACCCCATCACCGCCATAGACCTTTGTCACAATAGCTTCGAGCTTGTGCGGGATCGTGTCGTTTACATCGTAGAGTTCAACCGGTTTGGACGTATCATGTTCGAGCAGGTCAACCAGCTTGTTTGCCATGTCGATACCGCCTTCGCCGCCTTTTTCCCAGCACTCGTTGAGGCTGACATCTACACCGTAGCTTTCGCATTTCTTGAGGAGCATATCGATTTCAGCCGGTGTATCTGCAGCGAATTTGTTGATAGCAACCAGGACGGGCAGACCAAAGCCGCGCATGTTCTCAACCTGTTTGGCAAGGTTCGTAAACCCGTCGCTGACAGCCTGGACATTTTCCTGGGACAGTTCCGTCTTCTTGACGCCGCCATGCATCTTGAGGGCGCGGATCGTAGCAACAATGACAACCGCATCAGGATACATGTTGCCATAATGGCATTTGATGTCGAGGAATTTTTCAGCGCCAAGATCAGCACCGAAGCCAGCTTCCGTAACGGTAATATCGCCCAATTTAAGGGCCATTTTGGTAGCAAGAAGGGAGTTGCATCCGTGGGCAATGTTCGCAAAAGGTCCGCCATGGATGATAGCCGGCGTATGTTCCAGCGTCTGGACGAGGTTCGGTTTGATGGCATCTTTCATGAGCATGGCCATAGCCCCTTCACAGCCCAGCTGATGGACATAGACCGGATTCCCATCAAGGTCCGGGCCAATGACGATACGACCAAAACGTTCCTTCAAGTCTTCAATATCATGGGCCAGGCAAAGGATGGCCATGATTTCGGAAGCAACGGTAATCATGAACCCGTCTTCGCGCACAAAACCGCAGGGTTTACCGCCCAAGCCGACAACAACATGACGGAGAGCACGGTCGTTCATATCCATGACGCGGCGCCAGGAAATCTGACGGGCATCGATCCGCAGTTCATTGCCTTGATGGATATGGTTGTCAATCATTGCGGACAGCAAGTTGTTAGCAGCCGTAATGGCGTGCATATCCCCCGTGAAATGCAGATTGATGTCATCCATAGGAACAACCTGCGCATAGCCGCCGCCAGCAGCACCGCCCTTGATTCCAAACACAGGCCCCAAGGAAGGTTCGCGGAGTGCTACGATGGCTTTTTTGCCAATCTTATTAAGGGCTTGGACAAGGCCAATGCTCGTCGTGGATTTACCCTCCCCAGCAGGGGTAGGCGTGATGGCCGTTACAAGGACCAATTTCCCGTTGGGTTTCTTTTCCAAGCGTTTCAGTACATCAAGGGAAATCTTTGCTTTATAGTGACCATATTGTTCCAGTTCTTCAGGATGGATATCCAGTTTTTCAGCAATCTTGCTAATTGGCTCCATGACATTTTTTTGTGCAATCTCGATATCGCTAAACACGGTAGTTCCCCCTTCCTAGGTATGGGTCGCTTATTCTTCTGCGTCAAGCAGGCGCTTTTCAAGAATTTCGTCCATATCGAAGTTTTCGATTTGGAGATAGTACTCAGCTGCCATGAGCAGGCTCTTCATAGGGACCGTCCCAATGACTTCAGAACCAGCTACGGCAACACCATAACGGCGGGCTTCCATCTTGACCATTTCGAAAGCGCGGTAAACAGCGGTCTTTTCATAGTTGACAAGGTTCATGGAGACCTGGGTCATGTTGCGGTCTTCCAGTTTCAGGCCAATGGCCTTGACATAGTGAAGGCCGCCGCCGATGTTGCGGACTTTCTTGGCAATAGCCTGAGCGATTTCAACATCCGGCGTATGCAGGTTGACGTTGAATGCAATGAGGGGAACTCGGGCACCAACGGCAGAGCAACCGCTTACAGCGTTCATTTCGCTGGGGCCATAGTCCGGTTTCCATTCCGGTTCCTTGATTTTATCAAAGAAGCCTTCGTACTGGCCTTTGCGGACCGTAGCCAAGTTGCGGCGTCCCTCACTTGTTGCGGCATCTTCATAAAGATAGACAGGAATGCCCATTTCACCATAAGCCTTACCGACTTTGTTGGCGATTTCGACACATTCATCCATCGTTACACCCATAACCGGCGTAAAGGGTACAACATCAACAGCACCAAAACGAGGATGGGCCCCATGATGTTCACGCATATCAATCAAACCAATGGCTACCTTTGCCATATTGATGGCAGCTTCCGTTACCGCTTCAGGAGAACCGATGATGGTGACAACAGAACGATTGTGGTCAGGGTCGCTGGAATAGTCCAGGATCTTCAGCCCTGAAATCTTGCGGGCTTCATCAACAATCTTTTCTACCTTTGCTTTGTCACGGCCTTCACTGAAATTCGGAACAAATTCAACCAACTTTTTAGCCATTTGAGCACCTCCATAGGATTTTACCTGTTTTGTCCGTCCCCCAAAGGGACGGCTTTTTTCTGAACGACTTCATTCTATGATGGGACCGACAAAGAAACGTCTGAAAAATAAAAAAAGCGAAAAAAACTTCTTTTGACTAAAATTTGACGGTTTAACAATAGCATGGAAACGACAGCACAGCAGGGCTGTTCCTGCTTTTTCAATGGTTACCATAAAGAAACGAGGTGTCTTGTATGACAGTATCAGTAATTTCCAGGAAAGACGCTGTTTCGACGACTTGGTCGGGCGGAACGACAACCGAATTCTACCTGTTTCCCCGTGATGGTTCCTATAAGGAACGCCGCTTTGACCTGCGCATCAGTTCGGCGACGGTCGACCTTGAAGCATCCGATTTCACCCTTCTGCCAGATTACCAACGCATCATTACACCCCTTGAAGGGGGCTTTACCCTCACCTACAGGGAGACAGGGGAGAAGGTGACCCTTGCCCCCCTGGAAGAAGACTTTTTTGATGGGGCCTACCATACCCATTCCGTCGGAAAGGCCATTGATTTCAATGTCATGTATAAAAAAGGCATGCATGCCGCCTACAGCGTCATCAATGCGTCAAAAAAATTTGGTCTTGCCGATTTCCGGTTTCTCTATGTTCCCTTTCTAGACGCAAAGGACCTCACAGGAAGTACCCTGAATGAATACCCCCTGACACGAGATACGCTCTATGTCAGCGATGACGCATCAGATGCCTTCGTCCTCACACTCAAAAAACCGGTTTCCCTCATCTATGTTTCGGTCCGCAAATCCTAAAGGAGCGTCAATGAGTCCCTTCACACTATTTCGTTCCGCAGTCTGTGCAGGCTTTGCCATCGGTCTCGGCGGTGCGGTTTACTTGCAGCAGACCAGCAAGGCCTTAGGTGCCCTGCTCTTTACGGTTGGTTTATTTGCGGTCTGCGAATGCCGGTTCCATCTTTTTACGGGCAAGATCTGCTATGCTCGGGAGCGATCTTGGCGCAGTTATTGGGAATATCCGGTCATCTTAGGGGGCAATTTCGTCGGGGCCGGCCTTATGGCCTTCCTGCTGTCAGGTACGCGTCTATCTGGTTCCATCCAAAAAGCGGCGGCCGTCCTGATTGCCGTCAAGAATGCGGACAGTCTTGGTTCCCTTTTCATTTTGGGAATCTTGTGCAACATCTTTGTTTTCCTTGCCGTTGAAGGCTATCGTTCTTTTCCTCAGGCCATCGGAAAATATGCCGCCATCTTTTTGGGGATTGCTGTCTTCATCCTAAGTGGGTATGAACACAGCATTGCCGATATGTTCTACTACTTTGCGGCGGGCACCATGGACCTAGCTGCTTTGGGACGGATCCTTGTCATTGCCCTTGGCAACACCTGCGGCGGCCTCATTTCCCATGAAGCGGTCCAGTTTGCCCGCAGTGCGCAAAAGTAAAAATCCACACATAAAAAAACGGTGCTTCCAGCACCGTTTTTTTATTCCTGTCCCTTCTGGGCTTTCATATAATTGACAAAATCCTCAAATTCCAAGGTCTTGTGATTAATCAGCTCGTCGATTCGCATCCGGAGAATGGGCTGCGTTGTCAGTTCCCGCGCCCTGACAAGTGCCATTTGAAGTTTCCCGTTCCACTTCTTGTCAGGCCAAGCCTCAAGGACCTCTACAGCCACGCTGCGGGCTCCTTCGTGGAGGGAGCTCAAACATTCGGCAATAATATCCCCGCCCCAAGGAGGAACATTCATAAGGCCCCGCAGAAGGGGAATGACAAGCCGTTCATCCTGAAGATACGCATCCAGATGAAGCATGGCAAAATCCGTAACTTTTTCAAGACGTGCCTTGCTGCCCGACTGGAGCAGATATGGATAAAGGAGTGTCCTCATAGAATCTTTCTTAAGCAGGTTCCAGACTTGGGTATGGATGTCGATGCCTAGGATATCTGCCAACTGCAGGGGCAGGATATTGACGGATCCATCTTTTGAGAGGATTTCCTTGGGAAGGATCTTCTTCCAGTCCCGTCCCATAACGACACCATCCAAGGTTCCAACATAAAGATGGCACTGGTTCATGCTGAAGTAATCCCAATTTTCATTATCAATCATTTCCTGCAGCTCTTCTCGAAGACTCATGAGCCCTGCCACTTGTTCAAGGGTAGTCTGATGCTGCCCAGCGTGTACAAGGAGCCGGTCCAGGACGTGGCTATAGGAAAGAGGCGGCAGTGCAAGGGCCTTATCCGCCCCGTCTTCTATCGGCTGAGCTTCAAAATTAGCCAAAAAATCAAGATAGTCAACCATGGTGTGAAGGACGGCATCAAAAGTTTCATCATCCAGCTGCTCTTTTTCAAGCATTTCGAGTAGATTGCTTTTTTCGACGACAAGAAGAGCCACTGCAGGATAATCAACCGTGAGATCGCAGCCATTGAGAAGAAGCCAATGTTTTTCTTCAGGCGTAATGAAATCATAAGTCGACATGGCACAGACTCGGCCCCAGCCTCGCGTATGGGTCAAGATCTCCCACAGATCCTCATTTTCAAGAAGATGCCCTAATTCCAGGGCATAGACCACAAAGCTTGTCAGTTCCTCACAGCGGGCAAGCAGCATGAGATCCTTGTGAAGACGTTCCACTTCGTTCAGGTTCTCCTCGTTCAAGAGATGGAGACCGGTCACGGTAATGGCAAGTTTCAGGACCTCCGGGGCAAAGGCATGATAGAGCCAGCGATGGCAGAGATCCCAAAGGGCGTCAGGGATTTCCTGCGTGGACAAAAGGTCGACAAGGTAATCATTATAGACAATAAATGGAACGCTCGAGATGGAAGCATAGAGCTCCTTTTCAGCCTTGGAATCAGGATTTTTCGCATACGCGGCAAGGGCTCCGGCGATGACAGAGCCCACCTCTTCCTGAGGTCGGTCGGGCAGGCTGGCCATGAAAGAGTCGCTTGTTCCCGGTTCCCGAAACAGGACAGCATATGTATCGACAAAATTTTGATCCTCAATGAGATCGGGATCAAAATACCCTTCCTGATTAAGATGATCTTTTATGATTTGGTAGAGACTGCTCTCTTCCTTCCAAAATTCCATAGTGTTCCCTTCTTTTGATCGGAGGATTCCCTCGGCTTTCCGTAGGGTAGTTCGCTTATTATATCACACTTGTCCCCGTTTGTCAGAAGGCGCCTTTTCAGCAAAATGGCCCTGTCCCTTACAGGGCAGGGCCAGCTTATTTTTCATACCCCTTTTTGGGGACTGTCGGGGGCTTGTTCAACTGCAGCAGAGGCTGGGTCCGTTCCTTTCAGGATGGCCATGAATTCATCGCCCGTAATGGTTTCCTTCTTCAAGAGATACTGGGCAAGTTCATCCAACTTCTGTCTATGGGTCTCAAGGATGGTCCGGGCCTTTTGATGGGCCTCCTTGACAACCGAGAAAACAGCTTCATCAATGCGGGCAGCCGTTTCCGGTGCGCAGGCAAGGGAGGTGTCACCGCTCAAGTAGGCATTGTTCACGGTTTCAAGGGCGACCATATCGAAGTCGCTTGTCATGCCAAACCGGGTAATCATGGCCCGAGCAAGTTTTGTTGCCTGTTCAATATCATTGGATGCACCGCTCGTGACCTTGTTGAAAACAACTTCTTCAGCAGACCGTCCCCCTGTCAAGGTAACAATCTTGTTGAAGAGTTCGTCTTTCGTCATAAGAACCTTTTCCTCTGTGTCAACCTGCATGGTATACCCCAAGGCACCGCTCGTCCGGGGAATAATGGTGATCTTATGGACCGGTGCCGACGCGGTCTGACTTGCAGCCACAAGTGCATGACCGATTTCATGATAGGCAATGAGCTGCTTTTCTTTCTCGGAAATAACGGCCCCCTTTCTTTGGGCCCCAGCAATGACGACTTCCACAGATTCTTCAAGGTCCTCTTGGATAACTTCCGTACGGCCCATGCGAACGGCACGAAGGGCAGCTTCATTGACGATATTGGCAAGTTCTGCGCCGGAAGCACCGCTTGTAGCAAGGGCAACCGTATGATAATCCACATCAGGAGAAATCCGCACATCATGGGAATGAACCTTCAAAATGGCTTCCCGCCCCTTAAGGTCCGGCAGTTCCACAGGCACTCGGCGGTCAAAACGACCCGGCCGCAGGAGGGCCTTATCAAGGACTTCCGGACGGTTGGTCGCAGCAAGGATGATAACGCCCTTACTGCCGTCAAAGCCGTCCATTTCGGAAAGGAGCTGGTTCAAGGTCTGTTCCCGTTCGTCGTTGCTGCCAAAGGCACCATTATCGCGTTTTTTGCCTATGGCATCGATTTCATCGATAAAGACAATGCACGGGGCCTTTTCCTGGGCCTGCTTAAAGAGGTCGCGGACACGGGCCGCCCCCATGCCAACGAACATCTCAATGAATTCTGAACCGGAAATAGAGAAAAAGGGGACCTTGGCCTCACCGGCAACAGCCTTGGCAAGGAGGGTCTTGCCCGTACCCGGAGGGCCTACAAGAAGCACGCCCTTAGGCATGGTTGCACCAATGGCCTGGTAGCGGGATGGGTCATGCAGGAAGGACACGATTTCCTGAAGGGCTTCCTTCGCCTCGTCCTGGCCGGCTACATCCTTGAACGTCTTGCCAGTCTGGGCTTCAATATAGACCTTGGCATTGCTCTTACCAAAGCTCATCATATTGCCTCCGCCCAGCTTTGGACCCACAAACCGCATGATCAGCTGGCCAATGACCATAAAGAGCAGGAAGGGGAAAATCCAGTTATTGAAGAACTTGGTCAGCGGCGAATCCTCCCGAGGGATAACCTGGGAAAATTCCACATTTGCCTTGACCAAACGATTGACAAGCTCTGGATCCTCAACGCGGCCCGTGACAAAGATTTCATCTTTGCCATCCTTGTTGCATAGGAGGGCGATGCGGTTCTGATTGATTTCAACTTTGGAAGCCTTGCCTTCATCAACCATCTTCAGGAAGTTGGTATAGGTAACTTCCTGGACGCGAGGTTTAAAGAACATGGGCGTGATGATCGTATTGATGACAAGAATGATGAGGATAGCCGCAAGGTAATAATAAAAAACACGTTTAGAATGATCTTGATGAGGAGAATCATTCATAGTAATCACCTTCTTATTCTAAAAAATAATATCATGGATTGAGATGTATTATATCATATGAATCCGCTCTTGTATACCCCGTAAGGGTACTTATACATTCACCGCGTAAGTATGGCGCCGGGAAGGCAAGCAGAAAGGCATTTTTCTGCCGGCCCGCAAAGAGGCAAGGTCCCAAGGGCCCCTTCGTCGACCCACTCATAAGAAGGATCGGGCAGGCTGCGAGGAATTGCGCCTAGGTAGACCGTAATCCGCCAAATTTGATGGGTAAAGACGTGCCGATGGGTCCAGAGGATCTTTCCCTCAAAATTTCCAAGCATCCGTTCTGCTTCCTTTCGGCTTTCCTTTTCCGTTTTGCCAAGAAAGGTCGGAAGCTCCCATAAGGAAGCAAGAAGGCCTGTTTCCGGCCTTTTGTGAAGAAGCAGCGCCCCTTCCTTACGGATGAAAAGACTTGTCACTTCATAAATGGTTGGCGCCTTTTTCTTTCTGCGGACCGGCAGCTCACCTGTCCGGTTCTCCCGGAATGCGGTACAGAAATCGTTAAGGGGACAAGCTCCGCAGCGCGGCGCACGGGGAATACAAATCGTGGCACCAAGGTCCATCAACGCTTCATTGAAGTCTCCCGGCCGTTCTTGGGGAATAGACGTTTGGGCGATTCGTCCTATGGTTCGTTTGCCCTTAAGAGAAAGGATATCGTCTGAAATCCCAAAAAGACGGGCCATCACCCGCAGCAGGTTGCCATCCACGGCAGGGACAGGGCTGCCAAAGGCCATGGATAAAATGGCACCTGCTGTATAGTCACCGATGCCGGGCAGAGCTCGTACCGCTTCCAGCGTATTCGGGAACTCCCCTTGATGTCGGAGGACGATTTCCCTTGCTGCCTTATGGAGGTTCCTAGCCCTAGAATAATAGCCCAGACCCTGCCATAATTTGAGGACCGCCTCTTCTGGCGCCTGCGCCAAAGCGCTTATGGTAGGGAAAGCTGCCATCCAACGTAAAAAATAATCCTTTACCGTTTCCGTCCGCGTCTGTTGGAGCATGATTTCTGAAACCCACACATGATAGGGGTCACGGGGATGATTGACCCGCCAGGGAAGATCCCGTTTGGCTTCATCGAACCAATGCAAAAGAGCGGGAACCCACTCATTTCCGACTATCAAGATGAACCTCCCGGAAAACGGCATCAAGGACCGTGCTGCCATCTTCAGCAAAAGCAATGGTGCCCCGGACCTGTTTATTCTGAAGGATCAGGGGAATCCATGTTTTGTCCGCTTCCCACATGTCCTCATAAGGCAGGTCTTCCAAGGAAAACCAGCGAGGTTCCATTTCGTCGCTGGCTTCAATGGCACCGGTAAATTTCTTGAGCACATAGACCATGCCCCCATGGGACCAATTCCCATCAGACGGCTGGTCAAAATATAGGTCTGCTACAAGGATCAGGTCCTTTTCCTCGGCAAAAAGACCGCATTCCTCAAATAGTTCCCGCAGAGCACATTCCCGCATAGATTCGCCGATTTCCATCTTGCCGCCAAAGCCGTTCCATTTGCCATAGCCCATGCCCCGTTTCTTGCGGCCCAAAAGGATCCTGCCCTGTCCATCCAGAGGGAAAACCAAGGATGTATCACGCATGTTTACTGCCCCCTCCATCTTGAATAATTATAGAATGGAATGTTTTTTCGCTTTCTTCTATCATACCACAGTTTAGGAGTCATTTCCGGCTTCGCCCCTATTTTACGTAAAATTTTTCCCAGTATAAAACCTCATTTTCTTCCTATTTTTGCGTTTTTTATTTTTGCACTATTCATATTATTAAGTTTTTGGTAAAATAAAGTTGGAACTGATACAAAACTTACGGAAAGGAGGTTCTTGAGACAGTAGGGGAATTGTCTCATCGCTTGGAACAACGTGCCTATCATGCGCATATCATCACCCAGATTCACAGTCCAGAACAAGGGATCCCTTTCATGGTCCCTTGTTCCACATGTAACCAAGGAGAGAAAAAATGTCTGAAAATGAAAAAATGAACACACAGAAAAAGAAGGAGATCAGCGGCTTTTTAAAAGGAGTTGAAATCATCGGCAATAAATTGCCCCATCCTGCCATGCTCTTTCTGCTTTTGGCGGTCATCGTCGTCATCGTATCCCATTTCGTTGCCGCGCAGGGCGTCTCCGTCACCTACTTTGACGCCCGTGCCAAGGCCGAAGTCACCAAAAAAGCCGTATCCCTGCTCACCCCGGATGGGTTTCGCTACATGTTCAATTCTGCGACCAAGAACTTTACCGGATTTGCCCCTTTGGGAACAGTCCTTGTGGCTATGCTCGGGGTCGGTGTTGCTGAATGGACGGGACTCTTCAATACGTCCCTGAAAAAGCTCCTCATGAACGCCAACCCGAAGTTCCTCACCCCCATTGTACTTTTTGCTGGAATCATGTCCAACATTGCCTCTGACGCAGGCTATATCATTGTCATTCCCATTGGTGCCTTGATCTTTGCCATGGCCGGACGGCATCCGCTGGCAGGGATGGCAGCCGCTTTTGCCGGCGTATCGGGTGGGTTCTCCGCAAACCTCCTCATCGGTACGACGGACCCCCTCCTGACCGGTATTACCAACCAAGCCCTCAAGGCAGCAGGGATTGATATGACCCTCGACCCGACCTGCAACTGGTACTTCCTGGCCGCTTCGACCTTTGTCCTGACCATCATAGGGACCATCGTGACGGATAAGATTGTCGAGCCGAACCTTGGCACCTATACCGGTAAGTACAGACCGGACAATGCCCCTGTTACAGACCTTGAAAACAAAGCTCTCCGCAACGCCACTATTGCCCTCATCGTTTACGTCCTGATCATGGCTCTCCTGATGTTCCCAGCCAATGCCCTTTTCCGCACTCCTGAACCGGACGGGGCCATGACCCTCAAAGCCTTCCTTCATGATGGACTCATTCCGGCCATCCTGCTTCTCTTCCTCATCCCGGGCGCTGCCTACGGCTGGACGACGGGCAAACTCCGCACCTCCCATGACCTTGTCGCCGCGATGACGGAAGCCATGAAATCCATGGGCGGATATATGGTCCTTGCCTTCTTCGCGTCCCAGTTCATTGCCTACTTCGGGAAAACCAACCTGGGCCTCATTGTTTCCTTCAAAGGGGCTGACGCGCTTGAAGCAGCAGGCCTTACCGGACTCCCGCTTATTATTCTCTTCATTTTCCTGTCAGCCTTCCTGAACCTCTTTATGGGGTCTGCTTCGGCAAAATGGGCCATCATGGCACCTATCTTTGTTCCCATGATGTATCGGCTCGGTCTTTCTCCGGCCCTGACACAGGTTGCCTACCGAATTGGGGACTCTTCCACCAATATCATTACTCCCCTCATGTCCTATTTTGCCATGATTGTCGTCTTTATGAATAAATATGAAGAAGATGCCGGACTTGGAACCCTCACTTCCATGATGCTGCCTTATTCCATGAGCTTCCTCTGCTTCTGGACCATCATGATGGCCCTTTGGATGATGGCAGGTCTGCCAGTTGGGCCAGGGGCTGGTCTGTTCCTCTAAGCACGGTTTGTTCCCTGATCCTGTCTCATATTGATTCAAAACCATCGGATAACCGATACGGTCCCTGCTCCTTTCAGGGAAAAAGGGACACAAGAAACACCAAAAAAACCGCTGCAGCCTAAGCTGCAGCGGTTTTTTTGGTGTTTCTTCAACGGGCCATCAGCGCGTCTTTTCTTAAAGAAGGCTGTCAACAAGCGCCTGAACAAAAGCATAACGCGGCATGATACTGCTGATCTTTCCATATTCATCCACGGAATGGGCCTTGCCGCCAATGGGGCCCAATCCGTCGATTGTGGGAATCCCAAGGGCAGCGGTAAGATTACCGTCACTGCCGCCGCCGGATTTGGTCCAACCAAAAGAGATGCCTACCTTTTTTGCGGCTTCTTCCGCTTTTCGGCAGAGAATTTCTGTTTTGTCCGAAGGATTCATGGGCGGCCGTTTCATTCCCCCCTCGACCGTGACTTTGATGCGGGCGTCAAAAGGCCTCTTGGCCCAAGCACGAAGCGCTTCATCGATGCGGTGGCCTTCAGCCGCATCCTTGATGCGTACGTCAATGACGCATTCGCAGTGGTCTGCGACCACGTTGGCAGCGGTTCCTCCCGTAATGGTACCAATATTGACAGTCGTCCCTTTTTGGGGGTCGGCAAGGCTAACAATCTGATGGCCCCAGCACATACATTCATGAACTGCACTGGCTCCTTGATCGGGATTGACACCGGCATGGGCTGCAATCCCCTCAAAGATAAGCCGATACTTGCTGATGCCCTTCCGTTCCTTGACAAGATCTCCATTTGGGCGCGCCGACTCCATGATAAGGACAGCCTTTGCCTTTCTGGCTTCTCCTTCAATGATAGGACGGGAATAAATAGAACTGATTTCTTCATCCGGTGTAAAAAGAAGCAGTACATGACCCGTTTTTTTCTCCTTGGAGAGGGCTTCTGCCAAATGGACCATGAAAAGATCACCGCACTTCATATCTGACGCCCCCGGTCCCTTGAAATAATCCCCTTCCGTGGAAAAAGGCCGTGTCACGGTGGTTCCCGCCGGAAAGACCGTATCCATATGACCTAATAAGAGCACATCATAGGTCTTGCCTTCACCCCATTCCGCACGCAGGATGGGACCCACTTCCTTACCGACGGAAATCAATTCAGTCCGCCAAGCCGCAGCGTCCAGCCGTTTTTTGATCCATGCTGCTACCCTACCCGTACCAGCCGCATCCCGGCTGAACGATTCCAAGGCTACAAGTTCCTTGAGTTCTTCCAAAAAAATGGATTCATTCATGAGCTAACCTCCTTTGGGAACAAAAAAGACAAAGACTTGAAAAGGGAGCCCCGCCACAGCGGGGTTCCCCTTCAAGTTAATTTTTTTTCTGCAAGGCTGCCGCAAGGGAGTCTTTGAGTGCCGCCATATAGGCTTCCTGCTTGGCATAGCTTTTTTCTGCCTCAGTCAAGGTCGTCCATTCAAAACAGATCTTGTCACCTGGCCTCATCTGGGCAAGACGCGGCAAATCCACTAAGGCAACCTGGCCAATCTTGGCATAGCCGCCTGTCGTCTGCCGATCCGCCATAAGGATGATGGGATTGCCGTCAGCCGGAACCTGAATGGCACCAAACGTGACTGGTTCAGAAATAAGATCCCGTTTTTCTTTAAAGGTGAGCTTCACACCTTCGAGGCGATACCCCATCCGGTCAGCCTGCATCGTAATGGTATAGGGTTCCGTCACAAAGGTTCGCTGACTTTCTTCCGTGAACCAATCGTATTGGAGGCCTTCCATGATACGAATGGGGCCTTTATTAAAGACAAAGCGGCCATCAATGGACCAAGGAACCGTGACAAAGGAATCCCCTTCCTTGGCACTGCGTTCCATACGTCCCACAAAAGCTGCCTGATGGGGACCAATGGTCCCAATGGGAAGCTCATCCCCCTTGTCGAGGGGACGGCCCTTGACACCGCCGATTTTAGCCCGCAGATAGGTACTCTTGCTTTCCATGACCTGAGGCACGTCAAAACCGCCTGCAACAGAAAGGTAAGCCCGACTGCCAGTCTGGGCAAAGCCAAAGGTCAGGGCAGACTCCTTACGGACATAGATAGGCCGATAGCGGGGCACAGGCTTACCGCCCAAAGTTGCTTTCATATCGGCACCAGTGAGGGCAAAAACCAACCCTGCCGGCAGTACCAGAACCGGCCCGCTCATGGTCATTTCCAAAGCACCTTCACCAGGATCATTCTGGACGAGCAGATTAGAAAGGCGCAGGGACACATCATCCATGGCTCCACTGACAAGAACACCAAATTTTTGATAGCCGTAACGTCCCAGGTCCTGGAGGGTCGTCAGGGGTCCGCCTTTTTTAACGAGGATTTTCATTGCGGCCGGCCTCCTTCCTCTTTCGCCTTAAGTTCTTTATATTCTTCCGGCGTAATGGCATAAAATTCTATGCGGTCCCCCGCTTCAAGCATGCTCGGATGAGCTAAGTCGTAGGGACGGAAGAGGTCCAGCGGGGTACGGCCAATGAGCTGCCACCCGCCCGGCGTTTCAAGGGGATAGGCGCCTGTCTGGGAACCGGCAATCCCTACGGAGCCAGCAGGGATGACAAGACGCGGTGTGTCCCGCCGCGGCGTTGCAATTTCCGGCGGCAGGCCGCCTACATAGGGAAATCCCGGGGCAAACCCAATCATATAGACCAGATAGTCTCCCTTGGTATGGATGGAGACCACTTCTTCCGGCGTCATCTTATGATACTCGGCCACATATTCTAGGTCAGGTCCATATTCTCCGCCGTAGCAGACAGGAATGCGGACCTTTTCCCGCACTGATGCTTCGGCCAAGCGCAGATTCTTCAAGAGAGCCTCTACACAGGCCTTGGCTTCGCGATAGCCTTTAGAAAGGCGGCTGTCCTCGGCAAGATGACTCGTGCGCGATAGGATCAATGGATCATAAAAGACCGTGACCCCCGTATAGGACGCTTCCACTTCCCGAAGGCCTGGAAAGGGATGTTCCTTTAAAGCCTCCACGAGGGCACTGGCGCAGCGTAGGATCTCAGGATGGATGGCATCGCCAAAACTGACCATGAACGCGGCCTCCCCAATAGGTTGGAAACGGGGATGACAAGCAAGTTCTTTCGCATCATATTCCATGAAGATTCCTCCTTACCCCAACACTTTTGGCAGCATCTTCATGACGGTCTGTCCTGCCATGTAGAGCATGACCAGGAAAACGCCCCAGCCAGCATAGAACAGGAACGAGGAATGCTGGTAGCTTCCCACGATGGACTTTTTCCGTGCCGCAAGGAGCAGGGCCCCAAGCACAATCGGAAGGATCAAGCCATTGAGCGCGCCAACCACGACAAGGACCGTGACCGGGCGGCCAATAAACGAGAAGATGAAGGACGAAAATATGATAAAGGCAATGATAAGATAGCGATGGTATTTTTCAAGGACAGGGCTGAAGGTCCGGATAAAGGACACGGATGTATAGGCACAGCCTACAACGGAGGTAATGGCGGCTGACCACATGACAATCCCAAAGATCTTGTAGCCCACATCTCCCACTGCCAGCTGGAAGACAGAAGCAGGCGGATTCTTCGGATCAAGGGTCAGTCCCTGGGCAATGACGCCCAAGGCAGCCAAAAAGAGCAGGATGCGCATAAGGCTCGTGATTCCGATGCCCATGAGGGAGCTGCGGTTGACCTGGTCCAGGTTTTCTTCACCGGAAATCCCTGCATCAAGAAGACGGTGGCCGCCGGCAAAGGTGATATAGCCGCCGACACTGCCGCCAACAAGGGTTACAATACTCATGACGTCAATCTTTTCCGGCATGAAGGTATTGGAAAGGGCAAGACCGATAGGCGGGTGGCTCGTAAAAGCCACATAGATGGTAAGGAGTACCATCAGACCGCCAACAATCTGGGCAAAACGGTCCATGAGGCGTCCCGCTTCCTTGTTCAGGAAGATAAAAACAGCAATGACTGTACTGATGAGAGCACCCGCAACAGGGGAAATCCCAAAAAGGACATTCATGCCAAGACCGGCACCGCCGATATTGCCGATGTTGAAGGCAAGTCCGCCGGCAACGACAAGGGCCGAGACAAAATAGCCAAGGCCCGGCATGACCGCATTGGCAATGTCCTGGCCTGGCTTTTTAGATACGGCGATGATGCGCCACACATTGAGCTGGGTGATGGCATGGATCAAGATGGTCACAAGGATGACAAAGCCAAAACTCCCCTTGAGCTGACTTGTAAAAACCGTTGTCTGCGTGAGAAAGCCCGGCCCAATGGCACTGGTTGCCATGAGGAAGGCGGCGCCCAACAGGACGCTGAGATTGGATTCTTTCATATTGGTTGCTCCTTTTCAGCTAATGTTCCAAATCAAGGATCGAATCAGGAAGGACCCAAGCCCCCAGCTTACCGCAAAAACGAACCAGCGGGAGCAATCTCCACACCTTTTTCCGAAAGGGCCTTACGAATCTTCTGGACAAAGAGCAGAGCTTTCGGGCCATCACCATGAACACAGATGGAGTCGGCCTTGATAGGAATGACCTTACCAGACAGGCAGGTCACCTTATGGTCAAGGACCATGGACAGCACCTGGGCGATGGACGCGTCTTCATCAGTAATCATCGCACCTGGTTTGGACCGAGGCGTCAGCGTGCCGTCTTCCTGGTAGCTCCGGTCGGCAAAGACTTCCGCGGCCGTAAGCAGGCCAATTTTTTCAGCCGCCTTGATACTTTCCGTTCCTGGCTGGGCAAAAAGAATCAGGTCCTTATCGACATCATAGACAGCCTGGGCAATGGCCTCTGCTAAGGCAGCATCCTTGGCCGCCATATTGTACATGGCTCCATGGGGTTTGACATGCTGCAGCCGTCCACCAGCAGCCTTGGCAAAAGCAGCCAAGGCGCCCACTTGGTAAACCACCATGGCGTAGACGTCCTTGGGACTGACAGCCATGGTCCTACGGCCGAAGCCGACAAGGTCGGGATAGCCGGGATGAGCCCCTAATCCGACCCCATTTTCATGGGCGAGGGCAATGGTTTTCTGCATGACCGACGGATCGCCGGCATGAAAACCACAGGCAATATTGGCACTTGTAACCAGGGGAATGACCTCTTTATCCATACCAATCGTATAAGCGCCAAAACTTTCACCAAGATCAGAGTTCAAATCAACCTTCATGTAACTGCACCTCCCAAAAATAACAACTCAACCACTCGGACAGTCCCTTTAAAAGTGGTCCTCTCCCTGCGAAATTTTTTTCGCACCATTTATTTTACCACGCTAATACGGAACTGTTCTAAATCGACTTCTTTATTATACGGTATCGCCGATTCTTTTGCCTAGGAATTCAAAAAAATCCATTCCCTGAAAGGAATGGATTGAGAAAACTGTCAATTTCTATACAATTTATTGGAATTTTTTCACCTTTTCCGCAGGCAGTGCGAAAAGGGCTTTTTCCAGCCCCGCTTGCAGGAACAGATTCAGTAGCCCAAAAAACGGACAACAAAATAATAAATAACCGCAAGGATTACAAAATAACAAAAAGCCCTGCCACGGTCCTTTAAATCAAAACGGGTCTTTGGTGTGTGGAGAAAAGCCCAGAAACCGCGGGCTTTTTCCATAAAGGTCGATTCTTTTTTATTCATAACGAAGCGCGTCAATCGGGTCAAGAAGCGCCGCTTTCTTGGCAGGATAAAGGCCAAAGAAAAGGCCAATTCCAACAGAAAAGACGACTGAGATAATGGTTGCAAGGACCGAAATGACAACCGGCCAGCCAATGATCCGTGCGGCAATGACGGAGACGATTGTGCCCAAGATCATACCCGTCGTTCCGCCTGTAACACCAATGACCATGGATTCAACAAGGAACTGAAGCAAGATATCATGGTAAGTGGCTCCAAGGGCCTTTCGGATACCAATTTCCCGCGTCCGTTCCGTTACAGAAACAAGCATGATATTCATGATGCCGATGCCGCCGACAAGAAGACTGATGGCCGCGATGATGGCCAGAAGCAAGGTAATGGACCCCGTCGTTTCCTGGGCGGTCTTGATGATTTCCGCCAGATTCCGAACACTGAAGTCATCATCTTCGCCCGTGCGGATCTTATGGCGCTGCCGCAGCAACGTGACTACATCGGATTGGACCTGTTCGATTGTATTTTCATTCTCGCACTGGATCGTGATATTGCGGATATAGGTAATGCCCATCAGACGCTGCATAGCCGTGGTGAGCGGAACAAACACCACATCATCCTGATCCTGCCCCATAGAGGACTGCCCTTTGCTGTTGAGGACACCGACAACCCTAAAGGGAGCCTTATTGATACGGACGGTTTTCCCCACAGGATCACCTTCAGGAAAAAGATTGTCCGCAACGGTCTGTCCAATGACACAGACCCTGTCACGGCTTGTCATTTCCTTTTCCGTATACATACGGCCTGTCTTGATGGTATAGTTCCGGATATCAATGATATTGGGCGTCATGCCCTGGACCTGTGTATTCCAGTTTTGGTTGCCTGCAACAAGCTGGTAGCTGCTCTGCACGCCAGGTGCCACATATTTGATGCCATCGACGTTCTTTTCAATGGCCTTGGCATCGTCATAGGTCAAATGTGCCCCGCTGCCGCTGGCAATCCGCTGTCCATTGGCTGTACGGCCGCCGCTCATGACAATGAGCAGGTTGCTTCCCATGCTGGAGATGTTTTCCTTGACTTTTTCCTGCATGCCAAGGCCCAAGGAAACCATGGCAATGACGGCGCCAACACCGATGATGATGCCCAACATGGTAAGGAAAGTCCGGAGTTTATTGGAAAGCATGCCTTCGAAGGCCATCTTGATGCATTCCTTCAGCATATCATTCCCTCCGTTCATCCTTGATGAGCTGCCCATCCCGGATGGTCAGGATGCGCTGCGTCATATCCGCCAGTTCCGGTTCATGAGTGACCATGATGACAGTCTTGCCCATATGGTTCAGTTTTTCAAAGATATCAATGATTTCCAAGGTTGATTTGGTATCAAGGTTCCCTGTCGGTTCGTCGGCCATGATAATGGCCGGATCATTGATGAGCGCCCGCGCAATGGCGACACGCTGACGCTGCCCGCCGCTCATCTCATTAGGTTTATGGTAAAGCCGTGCGCCCAGCCCCACTTCCTTGAGGGCCTTTTCCGCCCGCTCGGTCCGCTCCTTAAGGTCTACCCCAGCATAGATCAGAGGAAGGGCCACATTGTCAACAGCCGACAGGCGGGACAGAAGGTTGAAGCTCTGGAACACAAAACCGATGCGGGCATTGCGCGTATGGGCCAGTTCATCATCCGTATAGCGAGCAATATTCTTGCCTTCGAGAATATATTCCCCAGATGTCGGACGATCAAGACAGCCCAAGACATTCATCAGCGTTGATTTCCCACTTCCCGAAGGGCCCACGATGGAGGTAAATTTTCCCATTTCAAAACTGACGGTGAGATGATTCAGGGCATAGACCGTCGCATCCCCCATCGCATAACTTTTTACAATATCCTTTAGTTCAATGACGTTCATGGATGTGCTTTCCTCCCTTCTTTAAATGGGAGGACCTCCGCGCTGCTGCGTCTTAACGGTCACGGTCTTGACTTCAAGGGCATCTCCCTCTTCTAGGTCACCGCTCACAGCAATCCGGTCTTCACCCTGCATAAGGACCTTGACATCCACTTCCCTTGTCGTGCCTGACGCCCGATCAAGGACCTTCACATACTTTCGTTCCCCGCTGGTAAAAAGACATTTGGAGGAAATGGAAAGGGCATCATCCACTTTCCCGATGATGACATTTGCCCGTGCCGTCATGGTCGGAAGGAGCTTGTTGTCCACATTGTTAACATCGACATAGCAAGTATAATAATTGACATTGTTGGTTGTCGTCGCACTCCGACTGATGAGGGAAATGATTCCCTTGAACGTTTCATCAGGATAGGCATCAACAGTAAATTCAACCGTCTGGCCGTCCTTTATCTGGCCAATATCGGATTCATCGACCATGAGCTCAATCTGCATCTTATCCAAAGTCGCCACATTCATGATGACCTGCGGCGTCGAAACACCGGGCGATACCGTCTGCCCTACAGGAGTCGGTTTGCCAATGACATACCCGTCAATCGGGGACGTGATAATCGTGTCGTTGGTATTTGAAACAGCCTGTTCATAGTCTGCCTTGGCATAATCATAATTGGCCTTGGCCGTATCAAAAACGCTCTGGGAAATGGCGCCTTCCTCAAGGAGCTGCGCATCCCGCCGATAAGTTGCTTCCCGGTCTGACAAAGTGGCTTCTTTCATCGCCTGGGTCTTCATCAGGGACGTATCATCAAGTTTCAAGAGCGGCTGCCCTGCCGTCACATGCTGATTTTCCTTGACATAGACCGCAATGATACGGCCCGTAATCTTAGAGTTGATTTCAACATTGTCCTGAGCACTCAGCGCTCCCGTAGCCGAAACGGTCTGGCGCACCGTTTCCCGGGTCACCGTATCCGTACGGATCTGTGCCAAAGCCTCCTTGGCTTTCTTGTCCTTGTACCAAAGGCCGCCAGCTGCCGCTGCTGCCAAAAGAACGGTCAAGAAGCCAATAAGGATGCGATGTTTCTTCAAAAAAAACACGTTATTCCCCACCTCATTTACTGTAAGCGGAAGAAACCCTTGGACCCAAGCTCCTCCCGGCAGGAAAAAGGTCCTGCTCCCCACTCTGCATACTGGGCTTATGATAACAATCCTTCATGAAGAAATCATGAAGGATTTTAAAAGATTCCGTTACGAACGGATCTGTCCATTGCCGCAGATCAGGTATTTGGTTGTCGTCAGTTCCGGCAGGGCCATCGGGCCGCGGGCATGGAGTTTCTGCGTACTGATGCCGATTTCCGCGCCAAACCCGAATTGAAAGCCGTCCGTAAACCGCGTCGAGGCATTCACGTAGACGCAGGCCGCATCGACCACTTGCTGGAAGCGACGGGCCGTTTCGTAATCGTCTGTCACAATGGCTTCAGAGTGCCCCGTCCCATAACGGCGAATATGGGCAACCGCTTCTTCCATGGAATCAACGATCCGGATGCTCAGCCGCAGGTCATTGTATTCCGTGGCCCAATCTTCATCGGCAGCGGGGATCATACTTTTTTCATAGGCCAGGGCCCGTTCATCTCCAATCATCGTCACATGAGCCTTCTGATAGGCTTCCACCATGGCCGGCATAAAGGCATCCGCAATTTCTTTATGGACAAGGAGCGTTTCCATGGAATTGCATGTACTAGGCCGATTGACCTTGGCATTGAGGGCAATGGAAACGGCCATGGCCACATCGGCCTTTTTATCCACATAGGTATGGCATACGCCGGATCCGGTTTCGATAACAGGCACCGAGGCGCCGCTGACAACCGCGCGGATAAGTCCTGCACCGCCGCGGGGAATGACCACATCAACAAGACCATCGAGATGAATCAGTTCCGTGACCGCTTCCCGCTCTGGAATATTGATAAACTGGACGGCGCCTTCGGGAAGACCGGCCTTGCGCCCTGCTGCAATCAAGGCATCGCTTACAGCCTTATTGGAATGGAGTGCTTCCCGGCCCCCCTTCAAGATTACGGCATTGCCGCTTTTCACGCAGAGCGCGATGGCATCGGCCGTCACATTGGGGCGGGCTTCATAGATGATGCCAATCAGTCCCAAGGGGACGGTGACCTTTGTTATCGTAAGGCCATTGGAAAGCGTCCGTCCGCTCAGGACTTTTCCTACGGGATCCTCAAGGTCTGCAACCTGCCGGATGCCTTCGGCCATCTGGGCCAGCCGCTCATGAGTGAGCAGCAGCCGATCCAGGAAGGAATCCTTGAGCCCGCCTTGACGTCCATTTTCCATATCAATGGCATTGGCATCAAGGATTGCCTTTTCTTCTGTCAAGAGTCCTTCAGCCATGGCAAGAAGAATCTTATTTTTCACATCTGCACGCAAAAGGCCAAGGGCAACAGAAGCCTCTTTCGCCCCTTCGGCCTGCTCCCGGACCATTCCCTGTTCGTACATGATCATGCCTCCTTACATGATGACGAGATTATCTCGATGGATGACTTCATCCGTATGGATATAACCCAGAACGGATTCCACATCACCCGTCTTTTTTCCAAGAATCTTACGGATCTCTTGGGCACCATAATTTACAAGTCCCCTAGCCAGTTCGTGGCCCTTTTCATCGGCCACGCTGACTGTCACGCCGCTTTCAAAATCCCCGCTGACCGCCTTGATGCCGACTGGCAGGATGCTGCAGCTGCCTTTTTGCTTGAGGGCCCTTTCAAGACCGGTATCGACAATGAGCGTACCCTCCACCTTGGCGCCAAAAGCCAGCCACTGTTTCCGGGCCTGGAGATGGGAAATATGGGGAACAAAGAGGGTCCCCACGGCGTCTCCCCGGAGGATCCGGCGCAGCACTTCGGGGTCTTCCCCAGAAGCGATGACAAGAGCAATCCCTGAAGAATTAGCGACCTTTGCCGCTTGAATCTTCGTAATCATTCCGCCAGTCCCATTCTTGGAACCAGCACCGCCAGCCATGTTTTCCAGTTCCGGGGTAATTTCGGACACTTCTGAAATGAGGCGGGCATCCGGATGGCTCTGGGGATTGGCGGTATAAAGGCCGTCCACATCAGAAAGCAGGATATCGACATCAGCATCGACAATTCCAGCTACCAGGGCGGAAAGATTATCATTGTCACCAATCTTGAACTCATCGATGGCGACCACGTCGTTTTCATTGACAACTGGAATGACGCCCCATTCAAGCAGTTTTTGGAAGGTATTGCGGGAATTGGCATAATGATGGCGGTCCAGCGTGTCCGCACGGGTCAGGAGAACCTGGGCCACGGTCTGACCATACTCAGCAAAAAGCCGCTCATAGATATGCATCAAAATACCCTGTCCCACGGCAGCGCAGGCCTGTTTGCCAGGCATATCCTTGGGCTTTTCCTCAAATTTCAGGCGGCCAACGCCAACGGCACCGGCACCGCTGGAGACGAGGATCATTTCATGGCCGCTGTTCTGCAGGTCCGCCATGATCCGTGCCAGCTTTTCAATCTTTTCGTAATTGACCTTGCCATTTGGGTAGGTAATGGTACTCGACCCGACCTTGATGACAATCCGTTTTGCCTTTGCCAGTTTTTCCCTTTCCATCTGCTCACCTTCCTGTTCCTGCTCGCTTAGGATACCTGCGTTGAGGACCCTCAGTAACGATCTTCAAATTCAAAGACCATGTCGCCAATCTTGACTGACTGCCCTTCTTCAATGCCCTTGTCCTTTAGGGCCTTTTCAATACCGAGGCGGCGCCAGATGAGCTGGAACCGGTACACCGCTTCCTCGTTGTCAAAATTGGTCATGGCCACAAGACGCTCAATGTTCTTGCCTTTGACCTCAAAATCAGCATCCTCTGAATCCGTAAGGATTTCAAAGGAATCGGGGTCCACTTCCCTAAGGTGCCCAACTTCCAGCATCGCCTCGTCCCGCGGGGCCTTTTGAAGCATTTCAAAAGCCTTATACATGACGGCACGCAGTCCATCGCCTGTTGCAGCCGACGCTTTCATGATGGGATAGCCCTTTTCCGTGACATATTTTTCCAGGGCAGGATAATGTTCTTCTGCTCCGGGAAGGTCCATCTTATTGGCAACGACAAGCTGGGGCCGCTTGACCAGTTTGTCACTGTAAAGGGCCAATTCCTCATTGATTTTCTTGAAATCTTCCACCGGGTCACGCCCTTCACTGCCGCTTGTATCGACAATATGAAGGATGACCCGCGTCCGTTCGATATGACGCAGGAAATCATGCCCCAGCCCGACCCCCTTGCTGGCCCCATCAATCAGTCCAGGCAGATCGGCAAGGACAAAGGAGTTTTCCTCATCAAGGCGCACCACGCCAAGAACGGGCGTCAGCGTTGTAAAATGATAGGCCGCGACTTCCGGTCTTGCGGCAGAAACGCGCGCAACAATGCTTGATTTGCCCACACTGGGATAGCCCACCATACCGACATCGGCCAACAGTTTCAGCTCTAGGCGCAGCCAGCCTTTGGTCCCTGGCTCGCCTTTTTCCGCAAATGTCACGCCCTGTTTGGTACTCGTCACATAGCAGGCATTGCCTTTGCCGCCGCGTCCGCCTTTAGCAGCAAGGAACCGCTCTCCTTCGTGGGAAAGGTCCGCCAGGATGACCCCTGTTGCATCATCAATGACAACAGTCCCCATAGGCACCTTTACTTCCACATCGGGAGCCTTGGGCCCTGTGCAGTTTTTGGCCGAGCCATTGCCGCCGCGGGAAGCAACAAATTTTCGTTTATAGCGAAAATCAACAAGGGTATTAAGGTCCTTATAGGCCACCAGATAGACGCTTCCGCCGCGTCCGCCGTTGCCGCCGTCAGGGCCGCCGTGAGCGACGAATTTCTCGCGCCGGAAACTGGAGGCCCCGTCGCCGCCGCTTCCTGCTTCTACATAGATCCTAGCTTTATCCGTAAATAACATGATTGTATCCTTCCTAAAACATAAATAATGATGGAAATGTAGGTTTTCATTATACAATAAAGATAGTAAAATTACCACGAGGAGCCCCTTTTCCATATGAAATAGGGGCTTAAGCGCATGGCAAGTAACAAAAGAAACAAAAGGCCAAGGAAAGGGCCTGCAGATTAAAAACAGGGAGCCTATTACAAGGGAATTCTGGACCTAGGAAAATATTTTTAAAAAAGCGTTGACAAAAACATGACCATCGAGTACAATAATGACTGTTCGGTTATGACTCCGTAGCTCAGCTGGATAGAGCGTTTGGCTACGAACCAAAAGGTCGAGTGTTCGAATCACTCCGGGGCCACCAATTGAATTCAGCCGTGGAACAGACGTTCCACGGTTTTTTATTGTCCTTTTCGGAGATTCCCAATTGACATAAGAGGCCGGCTGGCTATACTATACTCTTGTTAGGTATATCTAACTATTTTCAAAGTAAAGAAGGAGTGACCCTTATGGTAAAAAACATCATTCATATTGAAGGCATGTCCTGCGGGATGTGCGAAGCGCACATTGCCGATACAATTCGGCATACTTTCCCCCATGCAGCTCACGTATCAGCGTCCCGTTCCAAGAAAGAAGCCACTTTTGTGACAGAATCCCCTGTTGAGGAAGCCGTGATCAAAAAGGCCATTGATGAGACAGGCTACAACTATGAAGGCATGAAGACCGAGCCTTATGAAAAGAAAAGCCTCTTCTCCCGTCTTTTTGGTTAAGTCATGAAGGGGGTTATTTTCTGGGGAGTCCTCATTCCCTTTATTGGAACAAGTCTCGGTGCCTGTTTTGTTTTTTTCCTGAAAAAAGGCCTCAGCGAAAAGGTCAACCGAGCACTCACAGGCTTTGCGGCCGGGGTCATGACGGCCGCGTCTTTCTGGAGCCTGCTCGCACCGGCCCTGGATTTTTCGGAAGCCCTCGGCCGCTGGGCCTTTCTGCCAAGTTTCATCGGTTTTTGGATTGGCGTCTTCTTTCTCCTCATCCTGGACCATGCCATCCCCCATCTGCACCAGATGACAACGGAACCGGAAGGGCCTGTGACAAAACTCGATAAGACCCTTCTCATGCTCCTTGCTGTCACGATCCACAACATTCCGGAAGGGATGGCGATTGGGATCGTCTACGCCAGCTATGCAAGCGGCAATTCCCTCATTTCCCTATCTGCCGCCCTCGCCCTTTCCCTCGGGATTGCCATCCAGAACGTACCGGAAGGAGCCATCATTTCAATGCCCCTTTACGAACGGGGCTGGAGCATGGGAAAAGCTAGTGGGTACGGAATCCTCTCAGGCATTGTTGAACCCATCGGTGCGATTCTTACCATTTACTTTGCAACGCAGATCATTCCTCTCATGCCTTATTTTTTGAGCTTTGCTGCCGGTGCCATGCTCTATGTCGTCGTCGAAGAGCTCATTCCGGAAATGAGCCAAGGCCGTCATTCCGACATTGGTGTCCTGAGCTTTTCCTTGGGGTTTTCAGTCATGATGGTCCTTGACGTGGCCCTATCCTGATGGCCTCCGTTTTTTATCAGGAGCAAAAAGCACTCCGATTCACGGCCATTACTTTTTGGGCAACCGCCTGATCCTATGTTAGGCGCTACATGGGCTCCGCACTCCACCGTCTTACATTGGGACTTCGGCTTTATCGGCAGAGGACACTCCGCCGGCTCCGATTGTCGCTGCCCTATAAGTCAGTTTGCTGCGCAATCTCTCTTCACCGATTCGCAAAAGGTAAATGAAAAAAAGAGAAACCCACACCCAATCATTTTCCTTATTATAGGATTTTTGCCCTTTCAGATTCCGGACTGGACAGCCAAATCGTCGCAATCACCACAGTCGCAATCACCACATTTGTCGGCATCGTGTCGTTCCTGATCATTGAAACAATGCCTCTTTTTGTTGCATAACTTTTGTTTTTGCAGTAAAATAACAAAAACTCCCTGCGTACAAGGAACCCCCAAGTACTAAGGCAGTGAATGGACCGATTCTGTTTGCATGCCTTTTTTGGCATGCTTTTTTTGTGCCCACACCACTGTTCGGGAAATCAACCACCCAAAGGAGAGAATCATCCACTATGACAGTTCCCTACAACCCCGCCTCCTCGAAAGCTGATGAATTCATCAATCACGAGGAAATCATGGAAACCCTCACCTACGCTGACGAAAAGAGTAAAGACAAGGAATTCTGCCTATCCCTTGTTGAAAAAGCCAGCCACTTAAAAGGCCTGAGCCATCGGGAAGCCTCTGTGCTCCTTAAAAGCGAGGACCCGGAAGTGACGGAAGCCATCTATGACCTTGCCCGCAAGATCAAGGATAAGATCTATGGGCAGCGCATCGTCCTGTTTGCGCCCCTTTATCTTTCAAACTACTGTATCAATGGATGTGTCTACTGTCCCTATCATGCCAAGAACCGACACATCGCCCGAAAGAAACTGTCGCAGGAAGAAATTGTCCGGGAAGTTACGGCACTGCAGGATATGGGACACAAGCGCCTGGCCCTTGAAACAGGCGAGGACCCCGTCAATAATCCGATTGAATACGTCCTCGAAAGCATCCGTACCATTTATAGTATCAAACATAAAAACGGGGCCATTCGCCGCGTCAACGTCAACATCGCCGCAACAACCGTGGAAAATTACCGCAAGCTCAAAGAAGCAGGGATTGGCACCTATATCCTTTTCCAGGAAACCTACCATCGGAAAAATTATGAAACCCTTCATCCCCATGGGCCCAAACATGACTATGCCTATCACACGGAAGCCATGGACCGTGCCATGACAGGAGGGATTGATGACGTTGGCGTCGGTGTCCTTTATGGACTCAATAATTATCGGTATGATTTTGCCGGCCTTCTCATGCATAAGGAACACCTGGAAGCGGTCTTCGGTGTCGGCCCCCACACCATCAGCGTCCCCCGCATTCGTCCAGCTGATGATATTTCCGTGGACGCATTCCCCAACTCCATTTCCGATGACCTTTTTAAAAAGATCATTGCCATCCTTCGCATTACGGTTCCCTACACGGGCATCATCATTTCGACCCGTGAATCTGCAAAAACCCGGGCTTCCGTCATCGAAGTTGGAGTTTCCCAGATCAGTGGGGCTTCCCGTACGAGTGTCGGCGGTTATGCTGAAGAAGAGGAAGAAGATTCTGCCCAGTTTGAGGTGAATGACAATCGGACATTGGATGAAGTCATCAACTGGCTCCTGACAGATGGATATATCCCGAGCTTCTGCACGGCCTGCTACCGAGCCGGTCGGACAGGGGACCGCTTCATGTCCCTTGCAAAGACGGGAGAAATCTCCAACTGCTGTCAGCCGAATGCCCTCCTTACGCTGAAGGAATATCTTGTAGACTACGCCTCGGATAACACTCGCAAAAAAGGAGAAGCCGTCATTGCAAAGGAGCTTGATAAGATTCCCAATCCTCAGGTCCGGAGCACATGCCAAGCCTACTTGGATAAGATCATTCACGGGGAACGGGATTTTCGTTTCTAATAATTTGTAATAAATATTACATAGCAATTTCTTATTTCTGTAGGCTTTGCGTCAAATTCGTGAAATTCTCAGTTTTTCATGGTCCCTTCACTTTTCTTATCGTATAATGATTATATGTGATTTGAGAGGAGTGTATACCCATGAACATGAAAAAATATGCTGTAACCGCGGCCGTTGCTGCTGTTCTGTCCGGAACCTTTGCTGGTGCCGTCCCGGCCTTTGCTGCTGGCGTTTCCGCTACGATTGCAGCCAAACAGACGGCTGTAACCAATGCCCAGAAAGTTGTTCCTGCTGCGGCAAAACTTGTCAGTGCCAAAACTGATGACAATGAATTCGAGCTGGAATTCCTGGATCCTGACACCCTGGAACGCTATGAAGTCGAAGTTGATCGAGCCACCCAGAAAGTCAAGGAAGTCGAAGTAAAGAGTTCCAACTATCCTGGCAGCGTCACCGTTACAAAGACGGAAGAAGACGTCAAGGAGGCCATCAAGGCTTGTTATGCTGATGCCCGCAACATCGTCGTCACGAAAAAGACCGATGACAAGGATGGCACCCCCTTTGTTGTCTACAAGGCCACCTTTGAAACGGATGCTTTCACGGGAGAAGCCCTGCTGAATCCGGCAACCTGCTACATTGGCTATCAGGAACTGACCTACAAATAAGTTGATTCTAAAAATGACTGCTCTTTTCAGGCAGTCATTTTTTATTTGGCCAAAACTCATTCCCAGATAGACAAAAAGTACCCATGGAAATCCATGAGTACTTTTCTTTGTTACCAGCTGCGGCTGGAACCGCCGCCCCCACCGGAGCCGCCTCCAAAACCGCCTCCGCCAAAGCCGCCGCCTCCTCCGAAACCCCCGCGGCCGCCGCCGCGAAAAAAGAAAAGGTAAAAGAGAGTGCGGAGAATGGCCCCTCCAAAAAGCAGGCGATCAATCAGAAACAGCAGAACAAGGCCCCCCAAGAGAATGACCCGCGTTAAAAAAGGCAACCCTTCCGAGTCTTCCCGAGCCTGTGGAATCCCTTCCGCCGCCAGGTCGTTAGCACTCAGGCCATAGCCTTTAGCCACGGTCTGGAGTACAGCCGAATATCCATTCAAGATGCCTTGATCATAATCACCCTTACGAAAAAGAGGCAGCATGTACTGATCCTGGATCCGTCCCGTAAGTCCATCGGGAAGGATACCTTCCAGACCATACCCGACTTCAATGCGGCTCTTTCGGTCCTTGGTGGCTACAAGAAGGAGAACGCCATTGTTTTCTTTCTTATTGCCAATGCCCCATTCGCGCAGGACGGAGAGTCCATAGTCTTCCACGCTTACCCCATCAAGGGTCGGTACGGTAAGGACAACGACCTGCGCCTTAGTCCTTTGGGCAAGGGCCGTACTATAAGTAAGGATAATCTTTTTTGTCTTTTGGGACAGAACACCGGCGCGGTCCACAACATAGATATCCTGCGCTGGTTTAGGCGGAATGCCGGCCGCTTGTACCGCACTCCAAGGCAGGAAGAAAATCACCTGGAGAGCAAGGAGCAGCCATAAGAGTTTCTTTTTCATGGGAATGTCTCCTTCCTTCCCCAAGGTTCGTTAGAATTTTACCTGCGGAACCGTCTTGGCACTTTCGTCGGCCTTAAAATAATCCCTTGCGGTAAAGCCAAATATCCCGGCAAGAATATTGGTCGGGAAGGATTTGATCTTGGCATTGAAGGACTGAACAGACTGATTGTAGTCACGGCGGGCCACGGCAATGCGATTTTCTGTACCGGCCAGTTCATCTTGGAGCTGAAGGAAGTTGGTGTTGCTCTTAAGGTCCGGATAATTTTCGGCAATTGCAAGGAGACGGGACAAGGCCCCATCAAGTTCTCCGCTCGCTTGAGCCGCATCGGAGACATTCTGCGCACCAGCCAGTTTGGCCCGAGCATTTGCCACATCGGCATAGACCTGTGTCTCATGGGCGGCATAACCCTTGACCGTATTGACAAGGTTCGGAATCAGATCATTGCGGCGCTGAAGCTGGTTCTCCACTTGGCTCCATTGGCCCGTTACTTGTTCATTGGCACTGACAAGACCATTGTAGCTTCCCATCAAGGTCCCCCCAATGATGACAACAACTGCAAGAAAGACAAGCAAGATTTTTTTCATAAATTTCCCACACTTTCTGATTGAAATGATAAAGTATACCCCGTATGGGTACATTTCGATTGTAGCGGATTCATCCACCTTCTGTCAAGTGACGTTCATGTGACAAAATGCTTTTCCGGAAAAACAAAATCATGCCGGTTTTATTCCCCTCATGACGCGGAAAAATAGCGGCTTGCAGCCCCTTCATCAAGATTCTGCCCAATCAGCACCACCTTGGCCACTTGCTGTGAAGAAAAGCCGGAAATCAGCCAGCGGTCCCCCACAAGGTCAAAACGGATCCATTCCCTGCCGCAGGGAAGATACCCTTTGGCCCGTGGCACCTTACCAAAAGCACCTTTGGTCACAAGATCCAAAAAGCGCATGAGATAAAGGGGGTGCGGCACGGAGACATCGGTCAGGGTTACTGTTTCCACAGGATTTTCTCCATGGTCATGGCTGTGGTCGTGGTTATGAAGGGGGACCATGTTCCCGCCTTTTTCCAAGAAACTCGTTTCCCCTCGTCCTTCCAAACAACGCCGAAAAAAGGCCTCGGGAAGCCCCGTATAAGCGCATGTAATGATTTCCGCCGCCGGATTGAGCTCATGCAGGGCTTTATGGAAATGGGCCATCTCACATTCATCCAGATGCTCGGATTTAGAAAGGATCAGGGTGGCTGCCTGCTTGATCTGGTCCAGCAAGAGGTCCGTAAGTGGCTGGTTTTCCTTAAAGAACGCCATCGCATCAACAATCGTAATGGGCGGCAGCAGCTCGATGGCATCATAATGAAGTTCCTTGATGGAAGCCATGAGGGCGCTGAGCCTAGCTGCCCCCGTGGGCTCGATGATGAGGACTTCCGGATCCAAGGCAGAAAGGATGGTCACGAGATTGCTAAGAAAATCGGCCTTTCCCGTACAGCAGACACAGTTTTCCGTCATTTCATAGATATTCAGATGCCGCGCTCCTTCCTGCAGGACCTTGGCATCAACATCCGTTTCCCCAATCTCATTTTCAAAAATGGCGAAATCCACATCAAGGAGCGTATCCGTCAAATGACGGATAAACGTGGTTTTGCCGGCACCGAGGAAACCGGATACAATGAGAACTTTCATGATGGCCTCCTTGATAGGAAAAGGGAGGGGACGCCGCCCCTCCCCCTTGCAATATTTATTCCCAAATAACGATTGGTTTGATCAGGTCCCGCGGCTTATCGCGCATCATAAAGAGTGCTTCTTCGACGTGATCCCGGCCCCTAAAAATATGGGTAACTTCCTTATGGAGATCGAGGCGCCCGCTTGTTACAAGACTTGCCAGTTTCTCCATGCGCAGCCGTCCGCCCGGCATGAGTCCGCCGGAAATGGTTTTGTTTGACATGCCAGCCCCCCATTCCACGCGGGGAATCTTGACATAATCACCGGATCCGAGGTAGTTGACGTTGCCAATCCGGCCGCCCGGTTTCAGACACTTGATGGCCTCACTAAAGGTATCCACGTTGCCCCCGGCAATGCAGACACGGTCTACGCCGGCACCATTTGTCCGTTCCAAGACCTGTTCAAAGATTGAGCCATCCTTGTAGCTGATGAATTCATCAGCCCCATAGTCTTTAGCCACTTCTATACAGACGGGACGCGTTCCAACAGCTATGATCCGGCTCGCACCGCGCAGGGCACAGGCGCGGACAGCCATGAGACCGACAGGGCCAATGCCGATGACAAGGACCGCATCGCCAAATTGAACATCGGCCTGTTCGACAGCGTGAAAACCCGTCGGGACCATATCGGACATGATGCATGCGTCTGCAGGATCCATGCCCTCAGGCAGATGAGCCAGGTTACCATCCGCATCATTGACATGGAAGAAATCTGCAAAGACACCATCTTTATAATTGGAGAATTTCCAACCGCCGAGCATGCCGCCTGAATGCTGCTGCCAGCCAGCCTGGGCAGCGGCAGAACTCCAATCCGGCGTGATGGCCGGAACAAGGACCCGGTCCCCCGGCTTGAAATCCTTGACCAAGCTGCCAACTTCTACAACTTCAGCGCAGCATTCATGGCCTAGAATCATGTTGTGCCGTTCGCCAATGGCGCCGGACCATAAGGTGTGAACGTCGGAAGAACAGATGGCAACCGCAATAGGCCGGCAAATCGCATCAAGAGGACCGCAGACAGGCCGCTCCTTTTCAATCCATCCGGACTCGCCGATTTTCAGCATAGCATACCCTTTCATGGGGACACCTCCTCGTCATTGAAAGATTCTTACAATTTTAAATTGTGTCAATTATTATTGTTACAGATAACGCGGGTTCCGTCAACCACAAAAATAAGCACGCCCCCAACAAGGCTCCTTCGTCTTTCCACATTCCTTCCCTTTCGCGGAAGACAAAAGACCTCCCACGCGGAGAACCGTACGTGAGAGGTCTTTTATCCCCATAATCAGCGGTGGCGCCGATAGAAATCATCCATAAAAGCAGCCAAGGTTTCGCAGCCTTCCTGCGGCATGGCATTATACATAGAGGCCCGGATCCCGCCGGAAACACGGTGCCCCTTAAGACCCACCATCCCATTTTGGGCAGCGCTTTCCACAAAAAGGGCTTCCAGCTCCAGCGTGGGCAGATTAAAGGTCGCATTCATGAGGGATCGGCTGTCCTTCTGGGCTCGTCCTACATAAAAGTCAGGATAAGCGTCGATCACATCATAAATGATTTTGCTCTTTCTGGCATTGCGAACCGCCATAGCTTCCAGACCACCTTGTGCAAGGAGCCATTTGGCCACAAGACCGACTATGTAGATACCGTAGACAGGCGGCGTATTATAGGTCGAATCATGATCCATGAACGTCTCATAGTTCAGCATAAGGGGAAGGCGGCTGTCCCTTCCGCGCAGGAAGCTCTTTTTCCCAATGACAACGGTCACGCCGGCAGGTCCAATATTTTTCTGGACCCCGCCATAAACGAGGGAGAAGCGGTCCATAGGGACAGGACGGCTCAGGAAATCCGACGAAAAATCTGCAATAAGGGGCACGTGTCCTGTCTCAGGATATTCATGATATTCTGTTCCATAGACCGTGTTATTGGAATTGATATAAAGGTATGCCGCCTGATGGGGCATCTGGATCTCGCCTTTTTTTGGCACCCGGTCATAACCAGTGCTGCGGCTTGAATAGGCAATGGCCGTTTCACCGATCTTGTCTGCTTCCAGCATAGCTTTATGGGCAAAATTGCCCGTGTCGGCATAGGCACCGACTTTCCCTGGCATCAAGAAGTTCATAGGGATCATGGAAAACTGCAGCGTACCGCCTCCGCCCATGAACATGACGCTCCAATTATCATCCAGATGCAAAAGGGTCTTGATGTCTTTCTGTGCTTCATGGTTGATGTCTTCAAAAAGAGCAGAACGATGACTGATTTCCATAACAGACATACCGCTCCCCTTATAATCAAGCAACTCGGCTTGGGCCATTTCCAATACAGGCAGCGGGAGCATGGAGGGTCCTGCTCCAAAATTAAAGATTCTTCCCATCTTGTTCATCTCCTATCAAATGAATGGTCATGGCATCCCGCAGTTTGGGCTCAAACCAAGTCGATTTGGGCGGCATGATCAGTCCTGCGTCGGCAACACGGATGAGTTCTTCCATGGTCGTTGGATACATGGCAATTGCAGCTATAAAGGCACCGCTGTCTACGGCATCCATAAGACCTTTCACCCCTCGGATACCGCCCATGAACTCAAGACGGGGATCCATTCGGGGATCCTTGATGCCAAGGATTGCCGAAAGGAGGAGATCCTGGAGGATGCTGGCATCAAGACTCTTAATGGGGTCAGCGGCATCATATGTACCTTTTTTAGCCGTGAGACGCCGCCATTTGCCGCCAAAATAGAGACAAAACGTATGGGGAACAGACGGTTCGACGGGCCGTGTCAGGTCCTCTACGTCAAAAGAAAGGCTTACTTTTTTCAGGAAATCGTCCGCCGTAAGTCCGCCCAAATCGCGAATCAGTCGATGATAGGGCAGGATATGGAGCATGGATGACGGAAAGATGACCGACAGGACATAATTGTATTCCTCGGTTCCCGTCTGACCTTTTCGAGCGCCCAATTGCTTGGCGACTTGATAGGCTGCCTCACAGCGATGATGTCCATCGGCAATATAAAGCTGCGGGACCTGCTTAAAAAGGCGGGTCACTTCCTGGACTTTCAGCGATTCACTCATGACATACAGGGTATGGCGGACCTCATCTTCTCCGATAAAGTCATAGGTCGGCGTATGGTTTCCCATATAGTCCAACAGAAAAGCAGAAAGCTGTCCTTTGCTCTTATAAGCAAGAAAAACAGGTCCCGTTTGGGCCTTTGTCGCTAGGATATGCTGGACCCGGTCCCGCTCTTTCTTTTCCCGCGTAAGTTCATGTTTGCGGATGACCTTCTCCTCGTATTCTTTGAGTGAAGCGACTGCAACAAGACCAATCTGGATATAAGGCCCCATTTGCTGACGATAAATATAGTAGCAGGGCGCCGGATCTTGGATCATCTCCCCACGGCTGATATACGTCTCCAGGTTTTCCCGTGCTTTTTCATAAACCTGGGGATCATCTTCCGCAACAGATTCCGGCAAAACTGCATCTGAGCGGGTCACTTGCAAAAAACTCAAGGGATTTTTGCGAAGCATATCCCGGGCTTCTTTTTGGTTCATCACATCATAAGGCAACTCAGCAATCTTGCCAATGAGTTCCGGAATGGGGCGCAGGGCCCGAAACGGTCTGATTTCTGCCATATTCTCTTCACTCCTATTCTTCAGCAATCAAGAAAGAGGATGGGGTCTATATAAAAGGGATCCCAGGCTCTTTCCGAATAATTTAGGTTCTTTTTAAAAAAATATCCGACAACGATATTATAGCATACGAAGAACTTCTCCTTCAAAAGGCCTTGCTATAATTAGCTTCTTTAATATAATTCATTTATTTTTTTAATGCAAGTGGAATTTCTTTTTTGTATTTCTTGGGCCATACAGGGTTCCTTTCTTTCGAACAAAAGTATATAATGTATACAAATTTTTCTTAAAGAAGTCATGAGGTGTTTCATTTGCTTCGTTTTTCTGCTCGTGTATTTCAAAAAGACCTGCCCATTCTCATAGGCTATACAGTCCTTGGGCTTGCCTGTGGCATGCTTGGTCAAAAAGCGGGACTCATGCCGGCGACCCTCTTTGCCATGAGCGTCCTTGTCTATGGCGGCAGTTCCCAGTTCATTGGTATAGCCATGATGATGGATGGAGCTTCCCTCTTATCAATCTTTTTGACGGTTTTTGTCACCAGTCTTCGTAACGCGCTCTTTACATCGACCCTGGCACCCTATGTCCGCAAGAAAAGCGGGCTTTTTACCACCCTTTTTGCTTATGGACTGACAGATGAGTGCTTTGCCGTCAATCTAGCAGCTTTTGAGGGCAATGCAGATTGGTCGCCGGAGGAGGCCCAAACAATCAACCTCATCAGTATGCTGGTCTGGTCCCTTTCCAGTGCCTTGGGCTGCTATTTAGGGTCCTTTCTCCACTTGAATCTGGCCCTTGTTTCCTATATCCTTACGGCTATGTTCCTTGGTATCTGGTCAAACTATATGGGTTCACGGGCCCTTGTCACGGCAGGCATTGCCTCCGGCCTCATTTCCGTCTTTTTTTCAACTTTTGTTCCTTTCAAGCTGCACATCGTCCTGGCAAGCCTGACAGCCTCCATTTTTCTTACTATCCTTACGAGGAAAAAGGAGGCTCGCCATGAATGATTTTTGGGAATCCTTCCGTCTTGCCAATAGTTATAGCAATACCTATGCAATGGGCGCCATCTTTGCCATGGCCCTTGCCACCTTCCTGCCCCGTTTCTTTCCCATGGCTCTGCTCAAAAACCGTACTCTCCCCAGATGGTTTACCCAGTGGCTTCATTTTGTCCCGCCTGCCATTTTCGGTGCTTTGGTTTTCCCTGATCTTTTATTAAAAGACGGAACGCTCTGCCTCTCCCTTGACAATATTCCTCTTTTAACGACCCTTCTCATCGCGCCTATCGTCATTCGGACAAAGTCCTTGGGCGCTGCCATCATTTGCGGCGGTACGGTCTTTTATATCCTGCAGGAATGGCTGTAAGACAACCCCAAAAGGCTATGAAGATGCAATGACACCTTCATAGCCTTTTTTATGGTTTCAGCATTCGTCCTTTTTGTTCCAGGTTCCTAACGGTCTTAAGCAGTGTATCCCGGATGCGGGAAAAACCAATTGTTTCAAGGCGCATTTCCGGTCCGGATAGACTGATGACATACCCATTCTGTCCCAAATGAAGGGGTACCGCTACAGCCGCCACACCTTCGTCAACTTCGCCCCGGGAAACAGCATAGCCATCCTGGAGAATGGTCAAAAGCTGGTTTTTGAGGATCCGCCGCTCGGTTTTTTCTGTAAGGAGCTCTCCAATGAGCATATCCCGAAGGCTTTCATTCTGCATGGCAAGAAGCATCTTGCCCGACGCGCCAATATGAAGGGGCACGATATACCCCTTATGACCCATGACAGAAAGGCGATGCCGGGACTGGACCATATCCACACAGACACCTTGGTGCCCAAGAAGCGTCGAAATGACAACGGTCTCATTAAAGCGATTGGACAAATCGTTCAGGGCTTCTGTAATGAGGTCCTTTACTGTATTGTGAACAGAAACAGCGGAGGCGACCATGAGGATTCCCGTTCCAAGTCTGTATTGACCGCTTTTTTCGGACTGTTCAATCCAGCCAGCATGCTGCAGGGTCCGCAGGATCCGATATACGGTCGTTTTATGCAGGGAAAGGGCCCGGCTGATTTCCGTAAGGGACAGGGATTCTCGGCGCTGGGCCGCGTAAAGTTCAAGAATCCTGACTGCATGCAGTACAGAATTGACATAAGGGGCAGCAGAAGATTGATCCGCCATGACTAGGCTCCTTTCTAAATGAATCATGTTTTTTCTTCATTATAGGAAATCGTCATTTGCCTTGTCAACGATTTTGTTTCACTATAGTGTCTACATTGCAAAATTGTGTCTAATTTCATTGACTTCCCTTTCTTCACTTCCTATAATGAAGGCACAACAAAAAGACCTGCAATGCAGTTAAAGGAGCATGATGAAATATGGATAACTACAGCCTTCAAAAGCCTCTCAATATGGCCCCTACGGGGATTGCAACCTTTGCTAAAAGTGACCTGGCAACAGATATCTATCATTTGAATGCGGATATTGCCGTCCTTGGCGCCCCCTTTGACCTTGCCATCCAAGGCCGCACGGGCTGCCGCCTAGGCCCTCGCGGGATTCGCTTGGGCTCAACCCGCTTTACCTACAAAAAAGGCGGTACCTATGATTCAGAACGCAAACAGTACTATATGGATGCCAATCGTTGGCATGTTGTGGACTGTGGGGATGTAGACTACATTCCCGGTGACCTCAAAGGCACCATGGCAAACTTGGAAAGTGCCGTTTCCATCATTCAGAAACAAGGAGCCCTTCCTGTTGTCCTAGGCGGAGACTGCGCTGTTGACTTCCCTGTCCTGCAGGGCCTGGAAGGTATTGGGGACTTTGATATCGTTCATATTGATGCTCATCTGGATTGGACCAAACCCCTTGACGGCCAAAAATTCTTTAACGGCTCCCCCATGAGAAATGCCGCTGGTCTTTCCTATGTGGGACGCATCCTCCATCTGGGTGTCCGCGGCATTGGCAGCAGCGGCCCCGATGATTTTGAAGAAGCCCGTGAGCACGGAGATCAAATCTATTCCTGCCGCGATGTCCGCCGGTTGGGCATTGACCGGATCCTTAAGGAATTTGGGCTTGCCAAACAATTTGTCGTATGTTTTGATATCGATGCGATGGATGCCGTTTATGCACCGGCTACGGGTTCCCCCATGTTCGGCGGCTTCAATTACGACGAAGCGGTCGATATCCTTGAAGCCATTGGCTCGTCAAGCGACCTCAAAGGGGTTGTCATGACAGAAGTAGCCCCGCCTTTTGACGACATCGGCGGCACGACGGGTTATCTGGCAGCCCGCCTTATTTCTGACCTCTTGGGCTTTGCCATGAAACGAAAAGAATCCCTTCGCTGACGAAAGGAGCCTGCCATGGACCAGAAGCGTTCCTACCATCCCGGCAAATGGATCACCCTCATTGGGTTTTGCACGGCCATGGAAATCATCCTTGCCCGATTTCTCTCCCTTCACACATGGAACCTAAAGATTGGACTTAGTTTCCTGCCCGTTGCTGCCGCTGCTCTCTGCGGCGGTCCCCTTGCCGGCGGACTGACAGGCGCCCTGGGTGACCTCATCGGTGCAATTCTTTTCCCCGTAGGTCCCTACTTTCCCGGCTTTACACTCTCCTCCTTTCTCGATGGCTATCTTTATGGTCTGATTTTTCGTCGCAGCCTAAGTCGAAAAGCCATCCTGCTCGCCGTCTTCCTTACCCAAGTCGGGGTCAGTTTCGTCCTCAACACTTACTGGTTGAGCGTACTCTTCCATACACCCATGATGAACCTGCTCTATCCCCGCCTCTTCCAGTGCGCGGTCGGCGTTGTCACAAAAACGATTCTCCTTTCCATTGTCTTGCCGCCTCTCAAAAAGCGGCTCTCCCAGTTTTGATTGATAAGGGGGTATCAGAAGAAGTTTTTCTTCCGGTGCCCGCTTTTTTCATACCACAAAAAAGGGCCGACAGGAAACATCCTTCGGTCCCTTCCTTAGGTTCTTTTATCCGCTTTTTTAAACAAATTCCTTGAGATTCGTCATGCTGTGAAGGCTGAGGGCAATGGTCGATCCATTGTGCAGCAATGCCGTTGTCGCTGGCGGCAGGATACCGGCTACGCCAAGGGCAATCAGCGCGGCATTAAAGGAAACAACAAAATCATAGTTGAAATTGACACGCTTCATGAGCAGGTTGCTCAGTTCCTTTAGAACAATGAGCTGATGCAAGTCGCGGGCCGAAATGGTGATATCGGCAATTTCACGGGCAATATCAGCCCCTTCGGCAATGGCAATCCCAGCGTCTGCTTCGGATAAGGCGGGGGAATCATTGATCCCATCGCCTACCATGACGACACGGTGTCCGTCGGCCTTGGCGGCTTTGACGAACTGGGCCTTTTCCTCAGGCAGGACTTCCGCATAAAACTGATCAAGCCCCAACGTTGCGGCTACGTTTTCTGCTGTCCGTTTGCTGTCTCCCGTCATCATGACAAGGTCCTGGAAGCCAACGCGGCGCAGCTCCTTCATGACCTCCACAGCTTCCGGGCGCAAGGGATCGGAAATGCAGATGATGGCCATAAGGACCCCATTTAAGGCCATAAAGACATGGGAATATTCGGGGGAACGGCTTTCGAACAGGGCTTCCTGACCCGCCGGGACACGGCAGTGCTCATCTTCAAAGATGAAGTGATGGGACCCGATGACAATCCGTTTGTCCCCGACACGGGAGGCGATTCCATGGGCTACGATGTATTCCACTTTACTATGGAGTTCATCATGGGTGATGCCTTCATCGGCAGCCTGACGCACAATGGCATTGGCCACAGAGTGGGGAAAATGTTCTTCCAGGCAGGCGGCATAGCGAAGGACCTTTTCCCGAGTGTAGCCATCAAAACAAATGACGTCAGCAACCTTCGGCTTGGCAAGGGTCAGTGTCCCCGTCTTATCAAAGACAATGGTATCCGCCTCTGCCACCGCTTCGAGGAACTTGCCACCCTTGACCGTGATCTTGTAGGTACTGCATTCACGCATGGCTGACAGTACCGCCAGCGGCATGGAAAGCTTGAGCGCACAGGAGAAGTCAACCATGAGGACCGCCATGGCCTTCATGACATTGCGCGTGATCAGATAGGTCAGGAGGGTTCCGCCTAAGCACCACGGCACAAGACGGTCAGCCAAATGATTGGCCCTTCCTTCAAGGTTCGATTTAAAAGCTTCCGAATCCTCGATCATCTTAACGATCCGGTCAAAACGAGTATCCCCCACCGTTCCCGTCACACGGATGCGGATTTCCCCATCTTCCACAACGGTCCCAGCAAAGACGGGTCCATCGACGGTCTTACGAACCGGCATCGATTCACCTGTCATGGAAGCCTGGTTCACGAGGGCTTCACCGCCCGTCACCACCCCATCAAGGGGAATGGTACTTCCCATCTTGACACTGATGACATCGCCCTTATCCACTTCTGTTAAGGGCACTTCGATTTCCGTCCCATTTTCAAGGACCTTCCATGTGGTATCCACGTTAATGGACATATGGGAAGCCAGATCATGAACGGATTTTTTTAGGGTCCACGCTTCCAGGATATCTCCAATTCCAAGCAGCAGCATGATCGAGCCGGCTGTACCAAGGTCGTTTTGAAGCATAGCCGCCGTAATGGCTGCTGCATCAAGGACCGGTACATCAAGGTTGCCTGAAAGAAGGCTCTTGACACCCTTACGGATAAAGCCTAGTGTGTGATACCAAGCACGGAGCATGCGCACAGGCATGGGCAGGAACCACTTACAGGCAAAATGACGCGTCACATGGGAAATCAGGTGATTGCGGTAGGTCCGATTGAGGATCAGGGCATCCGCCTGATGCTTGCTGGACTTTTGGAGGCCCGGATCATTGGGGTCAAGATAGGCCAAGGTGTCCAAAAGAATAGGACGAAGAAAAGCCCTCTTGTCCGGAGCAAAGGTAATCGCAACTTCGCCCGATGCACTGTAAAGCTTAACTTTACAAACTCCACTGATCCTTTCCAGGCTGGAAAGGATCACAGCGCCCTGCCGGGCATCAAACCCACGGAAGACGACTCCTTTAGCGGACAAGCAGCGAACATGGATCCGGTCCCGGACCTCATGAATCATTTGAAATTTCACGATTGTCCCATCCTTTCTTCCTAGGAAATAAAGGCTTAGGCTTTATCTTCCACAGGTGTCAAGGCGTCTTCTTTAGCCTTCATTTCAGCCAGTTCCGCTTCTTCCCGTTTACGATTTTCTTCCTTGGCTTGGGCCACGATATCATCAGCCTGGGCATTGAGGCAGGCCGCACTTTTTTCAGCGCATTTCTGTACACGCAGGGCAGCCGCCGTCGCGCCAATGGCTGCTTTTTTCATACATTTGCTCTTGAAAAAGACACGGGCCGCAAGCCCCAAAGCAGCACCGCCCACAACCATACCAACATGCATCCACTCTTCTTTTTCCATAGATAGCACCTCTTTCCAAGATAATATAAAACTAACTCATTAGGAGATTCTTTAGCTTTGAATCTCTTCATTTTATCATTATAGCCTTTTCTTTCTCCTGAAACAAGCCAAAATCTTGATGATTCTTGCGAAAAGCTCAAAACATTTTTCAATTTTCGCCCATTTCCATTACATTTTATCATAATAATTCACATATTTTTTATCATTATATAAATTAGAATTAACTAACATATATTTCAAAAATGAAAAACCACCTACATAGCGGTTGGTTTTTCATTTTCGGGCATAGCCCTCATATTACTGGCGACGTACAAGTACGTTAAAAAATTGGTTGGTCAGCCATGCACGGGGTTACTTGCTACCCGTAAACGGGTCTCGTGGATCGAATATACTCAGTTGATCCGCTTC
>UPXT01000015.1 GCA_900538365.1 uncultured Acidaminococcus sp.
CGAGTTCCTAAAAGGCGATTTAGTTGTGGGGCACCCCAACATTTGACAAAGAACCAGAAAAAAGACCGCGAAGAGGGAGCATCTCTTCACGGTCTGTTTTGCCTTAGGCAAATTCCGCACCGTCCCAAAGGATAATCCTCTTTTCCTTGAGAGAGCGGGGTACATCAATGATTCGCTGGTTCCTGCTGCCCTTGAAGCGCAGGTTGAGGTCCTTTTCAGAAAGGACGAATTCCCCGTCAACAAGAACGTCCAAATAGCCCAGCATTTCCATCGTAATGGATGGGTCACCCAAGCGCCCTTTCAGCATATCTTCATCAAAGAGATAGCCGCTGTAGCACCAAATGGTCTTTTGAGGATAGTGCTCACGCACATGGCGCAGGACGCCAACAAGAACCGCTTGATTTTCCGGTTCAAAGGGCTCCCCACCCAAAAGGGAGAAGCCCCTGATATAGTCAGGTTCCAAGGCTTCCATGATTTCCTTGACGGCATGTTGGTCAAAAGGCTTGCCATAAGAAAAATCCCAAGCTTCCTCATTGAAACAGCCTTTACAGTGATGGGTACAGCCGCTTACGAAAAGGGAGACACGGACACCCGGTCCATTGGCGACATCTGTTTTTTTGATAGCGGCATAATTCACGGTGCGGCCCCCTTACAGATGAAGGACGCGGGACTTGATTTCCTTCGTTTTCCCGACGTTCCAGAAGTTTTCGCCCAAATAGCCACAGGTCCGGCGCACAACATTCATCTTACTCTGGTCCTTATTATGACATTGGGGGCATTCCCATTCCAAGTTGTCATTGACCTTGATTTCTCCGTCAAATCCGCAGACCTGGCAGTAGTCGGACTTTGTGTTAAATTCGGCATACTGGATATTGTCGTAAATAAAGCGAACAAGGTCTTCCACAGCTGTCGGATTCTTCTTCATATTAGGAATCTCGACATAGGAGATGCAGCCTCCTGTAGAAATGGGCTGGAACTGATTTTCGAACTTGAATTTGCTGAAAGCATCGATATGTTCACGGACATCAACATGATAGGAATTGGTATAGTATCCTTTGTCCGTAATATCCTTGATAGTGCCGAAGCGTTCCTTGTCGATGCGGGCAAACCGGTAGCACAGGGATTCAGCCGGGGTTCCATACAGAGAGAATCCCAGTCCCGATTCAGCACGCCACTTCTTGCAGGCCGCGTTGAGGTGCTTCATGACACGCATAGCAAATTCCTCGCCTTCCGGTGTCGTGTGGCTGCATCCCTTCATGGCCACCGTGCATTCATAAAGGCCGATATACCCCAACGACAGCGTGGAGTAGCCATTTTCCAAGAGCTTATCAATGGTTTCGCCCTTCTTTAGACGGGCAATGGCCCCGTTTTGCCAATGGATTGGGCTGACATCGCTGCGAATCCCCTTGAGGGCATTATGACGGACCATAAGTGCTTCACGGCAGAGTTCCAAGCGTTCGTCAAGGAGTTTCCAGAACTTATCCTCATCGCCCTTGGCAATGATGCCAATCTGGGGCAGGTTGATGGAAACAACCCCTTGATTGAAGCGGCCTTCAAATTTATAGTGTCCATCCTTATCCTTCCAAGGTACGAGGAAGCTTCGGCATCCCATGGGGGAAAAGACATTGCCTTCATAGTTTTCGCGCATCTTCTTGGCCGAAATATAGTCCGGATACATCCGTTTAATGGAGCAGCGTACAGCAAGCTCAGTCAAGTAATCATACTTACCACCCTTGAGGCAGTTATTTTCATCAAGGACATAAACCAGTTTCGGGAAGGCCGGAGTAACGTAGACACCGGCTTCATTCTTGATGCCTTCCAAACGTTGCTTGAGGATTTCCTCGATGATTTGAGCATTTTCTTCAATGTACTCGTCCTTGGGATCCAAATGAAGGAAAAGGGTTACGAAAGGAGACTGTCCATTAGTCGTCATCAAGGTATTGATCTGGTACTGGATTGTCTGGACACCGCTTGCCAGTTCTTCCTTCATGCGGGCATCGAGGATTTCGTTGAGTTCCTTTTCACTCAGTGAACCTTGGGTGGATTCCACAAGGCGTTTACGGAACTTATCCCGGCTGCGGCGGAGATATTTGCCCAGGTGGGAAATATCAACGGACTGTCCGCCATATTGGGCAGACGCGACAGACGCAATGATCTGGGTCATGACCGTGCAGGCAACTTGGAAGCTCTTTGGGCTTTCAATGAGTTTGCCATGCATGACCGTTCCATTATCCAGCATATCCCCAATATTGATAAGGCAGCAATTGAACATGGGCTGGATAAAATAGTCCGAATCATGAAAGTGAAGGATACCTTCATCATGAGCACGGGAAATCTTTTCCGGCAGCACAATCCGGCGCGTCAAATCACGGGATACTTCTCCGGCAATAAGGTCACGCTGGGTGGAAACCATAACGGCGTTCTTGTTGGAATTTTCTTCCATGACATCCTTGTTCTTGTTGCTGATCAGAGACAGGATGGATTCATCCGTCGTATTGGCTTTACGGACAAGGGCCCGGTTGTAGCGATAAATAATGTAGGCTTTGGCCAGTTCGTAACGGCCGCGGTTCATGATCTGCTTTTCGACCATATCCTGGATATCTTCCACAAGGAAGCGTTTCCTTTTCTTTCCTTCTACGAAGGAGGCGATGGTATCAATATCAGATTCCGGAAGTCGTTCTCCCTCCTCCACTGCTTTATTGGCCTTTTGAATGGCAACCACGATCTTATGCCGATCAAAGGATACAGTTGACCCATCCCGCTTTATGACTTGCATTCCCATCGCACTCATCCTTTCTTGATTTTTCTCTTATAGAAGGTGAAAGAACACGCTGTCCTAACGTGCCCTTTGCTGACCAAACATAAAAGCATCCGCTCCCTTTCCTTAAAAAAGCGGTGGAATAAAAAGCGAATCCGCCCAGAGCGATTACGCATATAGAATACACCATATTGGGTCGGAGCGCAAGAAAAATATCAACATATAGTGCTATTTGGGTAATTTTTCACGGCTACTACACAACACCTAGTTTGCACATTTGTCATGGACAGAGGTTACGATTGAGCATAAAAAGAAAGGACTGGACAATTTTCCAATGAGAAGATTTTGCTTCACAAAGTCACGCTAACATGCCATTCTCATCATAGAATGGCAGGAGGAAACAGGATTACACTTTTTAAACACGATTAATAGACAAAGAGGAGAAAAATCCACTGAAATATCATGAGAATTTTTTTCCTTCCTTTATCCGTTAGTAATGTTTGTAATAATTATTACCTCTTGATAAAAGCAGCCAGAAACATCCCCATATGAAAAAGGCTGCCCCCAAAGGGACAGCCTTTTTGCAATCATCAGAGGCTTTCAGCAAATGCTTCGAGAGCCGTCGTAGCTTGACCAAAGTCACGGGTCATTTGATCGACGCCAACTTTGATATGAGGAATGTGGTGACGATCCAGCGCCTTCTTCAGGTCAGGATATTCCATTTCCTCAGGATCGCAGAACTGCATCATGAAGACAATGACGCCTTCAGCACCGCTTTCCTTCACAAGGCTGCAGACATGTTCATTTCTCGTATCTTCCTGGTAGGAAGGATCGTAGAGGAGAACATCGTTGCCCTGTTTGGAGAACTGGACAGCCAGTGCCTGCAGGCCATTATCCAGGTCTTCCGGAGCATCCACAGCGAAGCTGCGGCTTTCATAAGCACAGTCATCAGCAGCAATGGCGAGTTTGTTGTCATCAAGGGCTTTCAGGATGCCAGGCATATTGTAGATAATTCCGGAAACGACAACCTTATGGCCATCGAACTTGCCAACAGGAGCAGCGGCCAGTTCTTTGTTGAGGGCTTCCAGTTTGTCCGAATATTCATCCTTCAGCATGAAGTAAGCTGCACGCAGAACGGCTGCACGAACAGAAGCAGGGATCAGGTCAGGATGGGCGTTCGTCAGCTTGCAGAATTCGCGGCGGGCCTTACGGCTGCGATTATACACTTTGATGGCATCAAGGATGGCATCGTTTGTGATTTCATGGCCGCAGATTTCTTCCAAATGGCCTTTGACTTCATTGTATGCGTCATAGGTGAACTGCTTGCCGGCAGCATTCTGACGAACCTGAGGATGGGCCAAGAAGATGACCGGCATCTTGTCCTTCATGGCGACCTTGAAGTTTTGGCTCATCGGACGCAGAGTATCGCACAGAACCGGCGTAATGATCCCGTCGATGTCGTCAAGGGTCCCATCAAGCAGCATTTCCAGGGACTGCTGAGCAATCGTGCAGTAGAAGGTAGCGCAGTATTCTTTTGAACGAATCTGCTGTTTGCCATTGCTGCCCCAGATTCCCATCGGAACCATACCAGCAGCATAGACGAGTTCCTCCGGAACATAGTAAGGCAGGCAGCCAATTACTTTCTTGCCTTGGCCCTTGTATTTGGCCAACATGGTCTTCGGGCTGGCAGATACTTTTTTGAATTCTTCAATCAGTTCACTGATAGCCATTGTCAATTCCCCTTCTTTGCGTCATTTGCTTCCATGGCTTCGACCAAGCCCTGTACACGCGTTTCATACTGAGCAGCGTTGAAGTTTCTCGGGTCAGCCTGGTCACCGTCAAAGCCGGCGGTCGGGATGCCCAGATCCTTCGTGAAGCGGCGCTGCATTTCAGGCATGTACCCACTCCAAGGTTTGCAGGAGCGGTTATAGTGAACCAGAACACCGTCGACTTTGTTGTCGCGGATCAGGCCTTCACGCCAAGCAACACCTTGTTCAATGGAAACGGAGTTCGGAGCCTTGCAGTAAGCCTTGACGAGTTCATCCAGGTTATTGTAGACAAAGCCAAAGGCCGGTGCGTAAACAACGCCCGTGATGTTGAGACCGTTAGCCTTGAGCGGTTTGAAGAGGTCAGGCAGTTTCGGCCAGCAAGGAATGCCTTCGAACATGATACGATGCTGTTCCTTGAAAGGAGCGGTCGTCGTGCCGTTCTTGACATGCTCTTCCAGTTCGCTGGCGAGCAGTTCAAAAGCTTCAGCTGCTTCAACACGGCCACGGGCCGTTACAACGTCAGCCATGTGGTTGAAAAGGTCAAAGCCGTTGAACGGGGACGGTTTATACTGGAGGTAATCGCAAACCTTCAGCCAAGCTTTAGCCGTACGGTTGGCGTTCTGGCAGCACTGTTCAAACTTATCTTCGTCAAATTTTTTGCCGGAAATTTCTTCCATTTGACGGATTGCCGTATCAAGCTGGCTGCGGATATATTTGACGTTGGCTTCGTTGACATGGTCGAATTCGTTGTAAGGAACGTCGATCATGATGAGAGGAATATTATGACGGCGAGCAATGTCTTCATACCATTTGGTCATGCAGTTGCAGATGTTGTTGCAGCACAGGACGAAGTCCGGCATCGGCATGGTCATCTGACGATATTTATGAAGCGCATTCTGACGGCGGGTCTTTTCTTCCCCATCAGGAAGGGCAGCGATTTCATAGATATTATCCGTCGTTGCATACGGTTTCAGGGTCTTCGGATCCTTGACCGGCTTGCCGTTTTCATCAAGGACTTTATTGCCATTGGCATCTTTCAGGGGTTTGCCGCTGTTCGGATTGATGACATAGTTGCCATCTTTGTCCATTTTGTTGGCACCGCGGTAACCAGCAGCATAGGCCAGGGAAATGCGGGAATAGCCGCAGATATCGTTATCATAGCCCAGGTCTTCAGCAGCCTGGCACATAACTTCGCCATCACGGTTGGCTGCAATACCGGCAGCCTGGTTTTCAGGGTAGCCGACATGCAGTCCAAAGGATTCAGCCAGTTCGCAGGGGAACTTGGAAGACGACCAGCCTACAGGTTCGCCGGCTTCTTTGGCTTCTCTCAGTTCACGATAAACTTTTTCAACTACGTCTCTTAATGCCTGGACGCCAGGACTTACAGTTTTTGCCATAATGATCCTTCCTTCTTTTCATCAAGTTGAGCGCTTACTTGCTCGCCTTCCGATATGCATAGAGTGCCGCTCCCAGGGCCCCATTGTACTGGGCCAAGGGGGATGTCTTGATTTCTACACCAAGACCTTCCTCCAATGCTTGGACAATGCCGTAGTTTTGCGCAACCCCACCGGTCATGGCTACGTCTGGAGAAACTCCGACGCGGTTGACAAGACCAATGACACGGCTGGCAACGGAACGATGGATACCGGCAATGATGTCGATTTTATTGGTTCCTTTCGACAGCTGGCTGATGACTTCCGATTCCGCAAAGACCGTACAGGTTGAACTGATAGGCACACGTTTCGTGGACTGCGCCCCCAGCGGAGCAAGATCACTGACCTTGACTTCGAGGACACGGGCCATAACATCAAGGAAACGTCCCGTACCTGCGGCACATTTATCGTTCATCTGGAAGTTGGTCATCGCACCATTCTCAATATGGATGACCTTGGCATCCTGTCCGCCAATATCAATGACCGTGTGGACATTGGGCCAAAGGAAATGGGCCCCCATGGCATGGCAGGAAAGTTCACTCATCTGCTTATCGGCAATGCCTTCCAAGGAATTCCGGCCATACCCCGTTGCCAGGGTAAAGGCCAGATCCTCTCTTTTCATGTTGGCACTCTCAAGGACTTCGGAAATGGCACGGGCCGGGCCGGTCGTGCCAGCCCCAACGTCCACGAGGGACTTGGCGACAATGTCTTTGCCATCCTTGAGGATGATGCATTTTGATGCAGTGGAACCAATATCAATTCCGAGGGTATAGATACTCATTCAGTAAAGTTCCTCCTAAGGAAATTATTTCTTCGTGAAGGTATCGAACTCTCTGATGGCTCTAGGCAGCAGCATTTGATGGAACGGGCAGACAGATTTCGGATTCTGATAAGCAGCTTCGGCGAAGGCTTCTACATAGCCACGAAGGTTCGAGAAATCAACGATTTCATCAACAAGGCCGAGTTCAGCGCAGACCTTTGGACGAGATTTCGTATGGAAGGCTTCAATCAGGGCATTCATCTTATCGATGGTCGGCTGCAGATCCTTGCCGGCTTTCTTATCTTTGGCAAGACGTCTGGAATACATAGCCACAGCAGCGGTTTCGCCGTTCATGACATAGATTTCCGTAGCAGCCGTGCCAATGGAGAATGCGTTCGTATCGTTGCCCTGAGGCCCGCCCAGTACATAGTGGGCAGCTGCAGAACCTTTTCTCAGAGTAATTTCGAATTGTGGAATATTGGAGTTCTGGATGGAATAGATCAAGGATTGACCCAAGCCAAGCAGTTCGGCTTTTTCAGCGTCGTTGCCGACGTCGATACCGGACGTATCCTGGATCCAGACGATAGGCAGACGGTCTCTCGAGCAGAGCGTCACGAATTCGTTCATCTTGATGAGACCCTGCCGATAGAGCTTGCCGCCCATACCAACAGCACCGGTCTTGTATTCAGGATAGTTCATCAACAGGCCCATAAAGTTGGCAACAACACCGACCACGAGGCCGTTGACCTTTGCCATACCGGTAATCATTTCAGGACCATAGCCCTTCTTGTATTCGCTGAATTCGCTGTTATCAAAGAGCCGTCCAATGACGTTATACATATCATAGGCTCTCTTATCGTTCAGCGGAACCAAGGAGTAGAGATCATCCAGAGGCAGAGCCGGTGCTTTCGGATCGTCAACGCGGAAGAATTCCGGATTGTAGCTCGGCAGCATGCCAATGTACTTTTTGATTCCTTCGAGAACGCCTTCTTCGGAAGCATAGACTTCACGGAAGAAGCCCGTTTCAGTGTAATGGATATCAACCGCTCCCGGGGGTTCGGTCTTGCCGCTTTTCGCAACAGATTCAGCAATCTGTTCAGCGCCTTCCATGTCGATGTAGCCTTTCGGGCTCATACCGCCAAGGATCCCGGCGCCACCGACAGCCATATTGGCCTTTTCATGGGCAATGAGGATGGTCGGACTGATGGAGTGGTAGCCGCCGCCAGCAGGGTTCGTCCCGTAAATGCCTACGATAACAGGAATACCAAGTTGGTTCAGTTCAGCATTACGGAAGAAAGGCGTACCACCGCCACGGCGGTTCGGATAAACCTTTTCCTGTTCGTCGAACTTAACGCCCGAGCAGTTGAGGACATAGACAAGGGGGATGCGCAAGGTCTTTGCCGTGTCAGAAGCACGGAGCAGGCATTCAGCCTGACCCGGTACCCAAGCACCAGCAAGCTTCTTGTTATCAGAAGCAACGATGACAGCCCACTTGCCGTTGATGCGGCCCAAGCCCTTGACAATGCTGACGGAACCGTTCTTGTTGCCTTCAGGATTGTACAGGGTGTTGAGCGGTCTGAAGGTGCCCGGTTCAACCAGTTTTTCAACGCGCTGCAGTGCAGTCAGCTGACCGGATTCATTCAGGGATTCATCACTGCGGCCGGCAGACTGGGCAGCCTTGATGAGTTCGTGGATCTCGGCTTCGATAGCTTTCAGCTGGGCTTCGTTTTCCGGATTCGCTTTCTTCATCGCTTTGCCGACTTGCGGCATATGTTCAAAATAACGGGGCATAGAGTAAAAACCCATGTTTTTCGTTCCTCCTACTTATCTCTTATTTGGCTTCCGGCACAGGCACTTTGATGAAGGCTTGGCCCGGGTCAATTTCTTCACGGATCAATTTGATAACGGACGGTTCCGGAGCTTCCAATTCAACAGCACGGGAAACATCGATTTCAAAGCCCGTATTTTCGATGACATCTTCGGGGGAAGAGGTCGGATAATATCCAGCCAGGTACATTCTCTTGGTCTTTTCGTCGAATTTGAGGATCCCGCGGTCGGTAACAACCATTTGAGGACCTACTTCGCCGGGAAGGCCCAGTCTTTCACGTCCGCCAGGGCCATCAATCCAGCCCGGGCTGGTCACATAGTCGATCTTATCCATGAATCTGCGTTTTTCATGCTGCATCATGATGATCGTATTGGAGTAGGTTGCAATGCCGTTTGCACCGCCAGAACCGGTGAAACGGGTCTTCGGATGATGATAGTCACCAATAGAGGTGGAGTTTACGTTCCCATAGGGGTCGATCTGCGCACCGCCGATGAAAGCGATGAGACGGTTTTCCTTATGGAGGTATTCGTTGATTTCAAAGCCAACGAAACGAACGTTGGGCCAAATGGTGCCGCAGTGGGCCATGAATCTCAGGTCACCAACGGAACGAGGTACTTCAACAGGGGAGCAGTCCATGAGACCACTTTCTACGATGATGTGGCAGTCCGGAGCATAGACCCTCTTAGCAACGCTGGCACCGATCAGGGGGAGCCCGGTCCCAACGGTTACGACTTGACCATTTTTAATCTGCTTGGCAATGGTAACTGCCTGCATTTCTTTATTGGTGTAATTCGTGTAATCAGCCATCCTAATTAGCCCTCCTTCGTCATATCAACATGATACCCAAGACCAGGAACAACCTTCAGGTTGATGAGGCGGGTTGCACCCAGTTTGTTCAGGTATTCATCGTGATCTTTCAGGTCGAAGACCCATTCCTTGCAGAATGCATCGAAATCTTCCTGGGTCTTGGAAACAACATCATAGACCTTCAGGAACGGATTATCATAGTCATACAGGCCGAAGCACTGAGACGGATGAGCGCCATAAGGAGCCAAGACAACAGCATCTACGCACATGCAGGGGATGTCGTTTTGGGTCGGGTCGCGGCGGATTTCTTCATTGCTGATGATTTCTTCGCACGTAACGATGGTGTGCTTAGCTGCCATAGCAATATCGACATCCTGGAACTTACCGCCCCAGATACGGACCGTACCATCCGGAGAGGCCTGCTGAGCATGGATGATGGCTACATCGATCTGAGGAACAGGAATGGCAAGGACGCGCTGCTTGTCGTTGAACGGGTTCTTGATTTCGACGAATTTGTCATCGGGAACCTTGTCAAGGGTCTTGCGGACTTCCTTGCTGATGCCCCATTCGGTTTCAAGGCTGGAACCCTGCATCAGGGAAACCGGAAGGAACGGAAGGCCAAGGGCAGCGGCATGCCACATCATGTAGATTACATCCTGGGAATAATCTTCCATGGTAAGTTTGCCTGCTTCGAACCATTTGCGGAAGCGTCTGGAAACATTCGTTACGCCAGAGTTAGCCGTGTAGCAGTTGATATATGCCTTGACACGGCCGCAGCCAATGAGCATATCCCAGTCACCGCCGGCAGCACCGGAAAGTCCGGTCAGGTCCGTGATTCCCTGTCTCAGGATTTCATAGACGGCGGCATACGGTTTACGGTCGGTCGTAAAACCACCCAGTGCAAGATGGTCACCACTGTGGACATACTTTGCAATAGCGTCTTTTAACGTCATTACTTTACTCAAAGCAAAAACCTCCTTTTAATTTCCATACTTTGGCTAAGCATGCTGAAGATCCGGAACCATCGTCCTCTAAATCATCCATCCCCCTTTGAACATTCTCGATTCAGGTTCCGATTGGTATCACTCTTCATAGTACAAAGCGATTATAACACAAATAACTATTTTTTTAAATTCAATTTCAAGGATTTATGCGTTTTTTAACAATTTTATATGAATTCGGACAATTTTTTTTATTGAAAAACTAAAAAAGCCCATTTTTCCTAGCTTTTTTCTAAATTGGCCCCATAACAATAATCATGCTTTTTCCGTTTTTTCACGAAAACAGCCAAAAAAATGTTACATATGAAAAAAAACGGGTCCCTGTTTTCAAGGGGGTATCCCGTATGCAATCAAAATGTAGTTATATTTTTAAGCAGAAGTATGGGGATAGTGACCCTTTCCTTTTTCCTTTTCCCACCAGATGGCTGCCGCCCTTTGGAGCACTTCGGAAGTATTGGAAAGACTCCGGTCCTGGACACGGGAAAGAAGCAGGGGCAGCAGTCTTTTAAGGACCTTTTGCGGGATTCCCGCAGCGATGAGGTCGCGTCCGCTTATGGCAAGATCTGCTGTATGGACAGGCATGGCACCGGCCATTCGAAAAAGCTGATTCGCAAAATGGCGTGCCAGCGCTTGACTTTCTGCAGAAGCCGTTGTGGCTGCCATATCGGCAAGGCAAAGATTCCCCAGTTCCCGAAAAGCTTCCTGCAGGTCCTTGGTACGGCGGAAGGTCCCGCTGCGGGCTTCCTTCCGAAGCCAGCGCCAAAGTGCCGCATCCGGCAGGAACCGACTAGGACCAAAATGCATATGGTTTCCTACGAGAAAAGCCACACGCTTCACTAGGTCCTCGCTTTCCCCCAGACGGCGGAGGATGCCTTCAGCCATGACTTTTCCCACTTTGTCATGTCCATGGTCACTGGGCATGCCATCGGGGCGGATGCCCCTGACGCCCTCCCTTCCTTTTCCCACATCGTGAAGCAGGATGGCCCAGCCCAGGGTCAGGGAACCGTCACTGTGATTTAAGGCATGCCAGATATGGCCCCATACATCAAAGGGATGGAAGCGGGGATTTTGGGGGACACCCACAAGATCGAGAAGCTCTGGCAAAATAGGGACGCTTTCATAGTTCCCCTCTTTTTTGATTCGGCACGGCATCCCTGCAAGACCGCTTTGGACCATGAGGTCCATGCCCCGACCAGCGTAGGGTGCCATAAGAAGTTTGTGCAGTTCCGTTTTGACCCGGAAAAGAGAAAGGCCTTTTACGCGCAGGGCTTCCGCCTTGATTGCCGGGAGGATACCAGCTTCAGGAACAAAGCCGAGCTGTGCGACAAAACGGCAGGCCCGAAACATGCGCAGGGCATCTTCGGCAAAACGGGCCGAAGGGGATCCAACCACGCGCAGGACATGATGTTCAAGGTCATGCCGACCGCCATAGGGATCGGTCAAGTTCCCCGCAAGGTCCATCGCCATGGCATTGACCGTAAAGTCCCTGCGGGCCAGGTCTTCTTCCAGGGTCTGGCAGTACGCAACACCGTTCGGGCGGTGCGCGTCCGTTCCATAAGTTTCCTTGCGGTAGGCAGCAACTTCAACAGCGCGCCCTTCTACAAGAAGGACCAGGACACCAAAATTTTCTCCCCGATTTTCCACGACAGAAAGACCCGCCCCTTTGCAAAGGCGGCGGGTTTCTTCCGGTCGGGCACTCGTGACGATATCATAATCATGGGGGTGCTTTCCGCAAAGCAGATCGCGCACTGCTCCGCCAACAACATAGGCTTCAAATCCATGTTTTTGAAACAGTTCCAAGACCGTTATGACATAAGAAGGAAATAGGGGCGCCATCAAGGGGCCTCCTTTCATGACTTAATCCCCATCAGGGGCATTGAGGAGGGTAAAAACACCCACGGCCAACGAAGGATTGGAAACCAAGCGGATCTTGGCGCCAAATTCCTGTTCCATGTCTTTCATCCCATGAAGGCGAAGCCATTCCTCTACCAGAGGGTGAACAGAAAGGGCCAAACTGTGGGCCATGGCATGGTCGAGATAAAGGCTGCGCAGCCGGCGCCGGATTTCTACATAGACCGTTTCCGGCGATTCCACACGGCCGCTTCCCTGACACATGGGACAAGTCGTATAGACGGTACCAAAGAGGTTGCGCCGCGCCTTCATCCGCGTCATCTCCACAAGATTCAAGGCTGTCATGCCCATGACACGGGGCTTCATACGGTCCATGGCAAATTCCCGGCGCAAGAGGTCCAGGATTTCCTCCTGTTCCTCCTTGCGGTCCATATCAATGAAATCAGCAACGATGATGCCGCCGATATCCCTCAGCCGTAACTGACGGGCAATCTCCAAAGCCGCTTCACGGTTCGTGGCAAGGCTTGTCTCCTCTCGGTCACTGCCAGTTGAATAGTGACCGCTGTTGACATCAATGACCGTCATGGCCTCCGTGTAGTCAAAGACAAGGGAACCGCCGCCAGGCAGGGGAACCACCCGGTCAGAAATGCTGGCAATTTCCTCATTGAGTCCATAATGAGTAAAGAGGTCTTCCTTTTCCTGATACCATTCGGTCCGAATTTCTGTAAGGCCCATATCTTGAAGGAGCTCTTCCACCGTGTGATAGGTCGCTTCGTCATCGACAATGATTTTCCGCACATCTTTTGTTACATAGTCCCGGATCATACGAATTGACAGGTCAAGTTCCCGATAAAGCAGCTGCGGTCCCCGCCCCACCTTGCTTCGGCGCAAAAGGATCTGCCAACTGGCAAGGAGCTGACGCAGGTCATTTTCAATTTCCTCGTCGGCTGCCTTAGCCGCTGCGGTTCGGATGACAACCCCCATCCCCTCGGGAAGACTTTTTTGGACGAGCGCCCGCAGACGGGTGCGGAGGGATTTGCAGGTAATCTTCCGAGACAGGGAAATGCGGCTGCCAAAAGGTTCAAGGACGATGTAACGGCCCGGCAGGGTCACGTTCCTCGTGACGCCCGGCCCTTTGGTTCCCCGACAGTCCTTAATGACCTGGACAAGGAGCATCTGACCTTCCGTCAGGTGATCCTGTTTATGAAGCGTCAGGAACCCATTTTTCCCCACATTAAGATCGATAAAGGCAGCCTGGATACCGGGGACAACATTTGATACACGGCCTCGGTAAATATTGCCAACAAGGTTTCCCTCCCCGCGGCGCTCAACGGCAAAGTCACGGAGCTTGCTGTCAAAAACCAGGCCCATGCGGGTCTCCTCCGGTTTGACACTGACAAAGATGGCTGTCATAGGGTGCCGCTTTCCAGCGTCATGCCACCGGCCTGAAGAAGCGGCCGTTTTTCTCCATGGGGGCCTGCTGCATAGAGGTCAAGACGGGCAATATCAGCTTTGTCAAGATCAAGGGAAAGGCCGAAGTCATCGTGAAGAACCTTCAAAAGCTCAGAGGCCTTCATACTGCCTTCTTGGGAAACCAGGCAGTCAAATCGGAGCGTCAGCATGTTCCCTTCATAAGAAGCCTGGACATGGGGGACGAAGGCTTTGGCATTTACGATGCGTGGGCTCCCTTTGCCTTTGCCGTGGGTTTTCATATAAAGGGCCTTTTCCGCCCTTTCGTAGCGCTGGAGTCCTTCGAAAGGATCTGCCGCACAGGGAACCTTCACCAAATAAGTTGTTCCAGCAACCGAAGCCATGAGTTTCGGTGCCTTGTCATCTGCCAGATCGGCACGTACGATATGGATACCCATGGGGAGATTACGGGAAAGGGCATCAACGAGGTCCTTTAGGGGGACGAGCTCCCGCAGATAAAGTTCCAGAAACTCAGCCTTACTCGTCACCCCAACACTCAGGGCAGAAGCTAAGGAAAACTTCATATGAGGATTGAAGCCTTGGGAATAGGCAACAGGAATCCGGGCCCGACGAATGGCTTTCTCCAAGGTCTTCAAATATTCCAGATGGGAAATGAACCGGATCCCGGATTCTTTTGTAATCTGCAGCCGTAGTTTCATGCTTCCTTCCCCTTCCAATCAATGATTTTGACCCCCAGCTGCTGACAGACCTGACAGCCCGTGCAGGCGCCGCGCCGACAGTCAGGGGTCAAAGCAGCTTCCTGGGCCCGTTCATATTCTTTCCACAGGAAGTCGCGGGAAACGCCGCAGCTCGTGTGCTCCCAAGGAAACTTCTCATTTTTCCCGCGGGGGCGATTGTTGTAGAAGGCCATATCAAGTCCAGCTCCTTCAATGGCTTTTTTCCAGCGGTCAAAGGAAAAATGTTCGGACCAGCTATCAAAACGGGCCCCATCCCGAAAAGCCAGGTAGATGGCTTTGGAAAGACGGCGGTCTCCCCGGGCAAGGACGCCTTCCATGAGACTTGTGAGGGAATCATGGTACTGGAAATTGACATTTTTCATCGTGTCGAAGACTTCCTTAAGGAGCATATGCTTTCGGTCAAATTCCGCTTTTGTATCCTGCCCCACCCAAGCAAAAGGCGTATAAGGCTTAGGGACAAAGTTGGATACGCTTACTGTAATGCGGGCCCCAAAGCGGCCCGTAATCTTTTTGTACTGCCACTTCACGGCCCTGGCAAGATGAGCAATCGCAAGAATGTCCTCATCGGTTTCTGTCGGCAGACCAATCATGAAATAAAGCTTTACCTGGGACCAGCCATTTTCAAAAGCGGCGCTCACCGCATCCATGAGGTTTTCTTCCGTAACCCCTTTATTGATTACATCGCGCATGCGCTGGCTGCCGGCTTCAGGAGCAAAGGTCAGTCCGCTCTTGCGAACGGCCTGGACTTCCTGTGCCAGTTTTACGGAAAAACTGTCAATGCGCAGGCTCGGCAGGGAAACGCTCACCTTATCATCCTTGAATTCTTCCAAAAGATCCCGTACCAAGGGGTCCAATTGCGAGTAGTCCGCCGTACTTAAGGAGAACATGCTCATTTCGTTGTATCCCGTCGCCGGAACCAATTCGCGGGCCAGTTTCTTGACGTTCTCCGGGGTTCGTTCCCGAACCGGGCGATAAATGATGCCCGCATTACAGAATCGACAGCCGCGGGAACAGCCGCGGAAAAGTTCCAGCATAATCCGGTCATGGACCGTGTCTCCATAAGGAACAATCGGATGGGTCGGAAAATCAAGATCGTTGATATCCGGTTCTACCCGCTTATAGACCGTTGCCGGCACGCCCGGTTCATTAGGCGTCACAGCCTTGATGGTCCCATCATCATCATAGGTCACGGTGTAGAAACTCGGTACATATACGCCCTGGATCCCAGCCACACGGCGCAGGAATTCCTTCCGTCCCCCTGGTTTTCCTTCCAATTTCCAGACCCGGTAGGCATCGGAGACTTCCACAATGATGCGTTCCCCGTCGCCAAGCATGCAAAAATCCAAGAAATCAGCCAGCGGTTCACTGTTAAAGACACAGGGACCGCCAGCACAGACGAAGGGATCATCAAGACCGCGATCCTTGGTCCAAATGGGAACCCCTCCCAGATCCATCATATTCAGGATATTGGAATAGCTCATTTCATAAAGGAGGGTAAATCCAACGAGATCAAAGTCATCAAGACGGCGGCTCGTTTCAAGGCTTTCCAAGGCAATCCCGCGCTCCCGCATCTTGTCTTCCATATCCACCCAGGGCGCAAAGACCCGTTCAGCTTGGATATAGGGTTGTTTGTTGAGAATGGCATAAAGAATCTTGAACCCAAGGTAACTCATGCCAATCTCATAGGTATCAGGAAAAGCGAGGGCAAAGGAAACCTCGACCTCGCTTTCTGGTTTGACGATGCTGCCAAATTCCATCCCCGTATAACGGGCTGGTTTTTCGACAGCACTGAGGATATCAATCGGTAAATCTTTGTGCATAGGGCCTCCTTACTAAAATCTCAAGGTCTTGGGATGAGCATGGATATTCATTAAAAGAGCCACCATGAGCATATTGGTCGTAAGGGAACTGACACCATAACTCATAAAGGGCAACGGAACCCCTGTTACTGGCATGACATTGCTCGTCATGCCCACATTGACCAGGATATGGAAGGTGAACATGGAAACAATCCCAACAGCAAGCAGGGTTCCAAAATCATCGCTTGCGTGAAGGGCAATCGTGATGCCCCGGACAATGACGATCAAGTAGAGGATCAAGATCAGGGTTACCCCAACAAACCCGAACTCTTCGCCGGCCACGGCAAAAATAAAATCCGTATGGTTTTCAGGAAGAAAGTTAAGCTGGCTCTGGGTTCCATTAAAAAGGCCACGGCCAAAAAAAAGACCGGAACCAATCGCAATCATGGACTGGATGACATGGTAACCGCTCCCGTATGGTTCAAGGCCGGGATTGAGGAAGACGCGGATCCGGTTTTTCTGGTATTCATGAAGCATGTGCCAGATAAGAGGCGCTGAAGCAAGGCCCAACCCGCTCATGATGAGAAAATAACGAATCCTGAAGCCGCAGATGATCATCGTCCCTAAGAGAATCGCCAGAAAGACCAGGCTTGTTCCTAGGTCAGGCTGACGCATGACCAGGAGAAAAGGAACAAAGACATAGAGAAAAACAGGAATCCAGCTGCGAAAGTCCGTCAACGTCGGCAGCCGCTGCTCTACAAAAGAGGACAGGCAGACAATCATGATGGCTTTGGAAAACTCACTGGGCTGAATGCTGATAGGCCCCAATTGGAGCCAGCGCTGTGCACCCAACGCACTTTTCCCAACAGCCATAACGGCAACCAGCATAACCAGATTAAAAATATACAGGGGTTTGGCAACATGTTTTAAGATGCGGTAATCAAAACGCATCAGGTAACCGCCCAAAATGAGGTTCACGATGACAAAAAGGGCCTGCCGAAAAACAAAGCGGTAGCGATGGGGACCGGGAATATTGGCATGGGTGGCACTGGCAATCAGAACAAGACCAATGGCAATGAGCAGCATGACGCTCACAAAAAGAACCTTATCCACGTTCCGAAAATACTTTTTAAAGGAATGACGCATGCTTTCTCCTCACTTACCCTTTCTTCTTCGGGGTCGATTTATCTTTCGAAGACCCGCTGCCGGGCTTTTTGACACCCGGTGTCGTAAAGGCATATTCTAAGATGGACTGAACAATTGGAGCGGCTGAAACCGACCCGTAACTGCCCTGCTCCACGACGCAGACGACAACAAGGCTGGGGTTCTTGGCCGGGGCATAGGCAATGAACCATCCATGATCCCTGCCATGGGGGTTTTCTGCCGTCCCGGTCTTACCGGCCACATCAACAGGAAGGGATTTTAGGGCCGATGCCGTCCCCCCTTCTTCCGTTACTGCCCGAAGACCGTCCTGGATAAGGTCCAAGGTTTCCTGGGAAACTGGCAGGCTTCCTTCTTCCTGCGGTTCAAAGCGTTCGGCCACACTGCCGTCGTCATTGATGATTTTGCTCACAAGATGGGGTTTGTAGCGCTTTCCATCGGTCGCCACAGCCGCAAGCATTTCTGCAACCTGCATGGGTGTCGCCAAGGTAAAGCCCTGACCAATGGCTGTATTGAACGTATCGCCCAAGTACCATTCGTCTTCAAAAACCTTTTTCTTGTAAGCCGGGGTTGCGATAAGGCCCGAAGCCTCCCCATAAAGGTCAATCCCGGTTTTCTTCCCAAAGCCGAACTTTTCGGCATATTGGTCGAGCAGATCGATACCGAGGCGATTGCCCATTTCATAGAAATAGACGTTATCCGAAGCGGAAAGGGCCCGTTTGAAATTGATCCACCCTAAGGCTTCACCGCCGGCATTGCGCATATCGACAAGCCAGTGCCGGCCGGAGTCAAAGATGAGTTCATCAGGCGTGACTTTCTTTTCTTCAAGAGCCGCCGAACCCGTAACAATCTTAAAAGTCGATCCCGGCGGATATTCACCAGCAATGGCTTTATCCGTCATGGGATGGAACGGATCCGTATTGATATAGTTCCAGTTCTTTTCACTGATACCGTTTACAAACCAATTGGGATCAAAACCAGGTCGGGAAACAAGAGCCTTGATTTCCCCGTTATTGGGATCAAGGACCACGACGGCGGCACCGCGAGCCCCAATGGCCTTGAGCTGCCGGTCCACGGCAGCTTCCGTGATTCGCTGGAGCTTGGCATCGATGGTAAGGACCAGTCCCTGACCGGGCTTTGGTTCTACTTTGTCCATGACCTGGATGACGCGTCCATTGACGTCGACTTCCTCGCGATAACTGCCGTCCGTACCGCGCAGGTACTTATCATAATAGCTTTCCAGACCAAATTTACCAATGATGTCACCTGCTTTGAGGTTTTCATAAACTCCCTGTTCGATTTCATATTCACTGACTTCACCCACATATCCCAAGGCATGGACAGCCAGTTCCTTATTAGGATAGGTCCGGACAGGCTGGACCTCGATCATGACATCAGGCAGGTAGCGCAGGTTTTCTTCCACCTTGGCTACCACATCGGGCGGTGCGTTGCGCACGATACGGATGGGTTCTGCCGATCCGCCATGGAGATTGATGGTCTCCTTGATTTTGTCTACAGGAATGTGGACAAGATCCGATAGACGCTCGATGGTTTCGTCTCGGTAGCCCGTGTTGCGGCGTGCCAAGGAAACCATGAAGCCTGGCTGATTATTCGCCAGTTCTTCCCCATTACAGTCATAGATTATGCCCCGCGGCGCAAGGATCCGCGTGTAGCGGGTCCGGTTGCCCTCGGCTTGCCGGCTGTAGTAACTGCCCTTGATAATCTGCAGATAGAACATGCGGCCAATCAGGAAAAAGACGATGAGGGCAGAAGCGACGAGCATGAATTCCAAGCGATACGCATATTTTTTATTCAGCACGATGGTATCCTTCCTCACTCGTTACAGATGATAATAATAGGAATGGCGGCGCAGGAGGCGCTCCTTGACCTTTTGGTAGATGATCCAAACAATAGGGGCCATGACAAGGTTCCAGCCAATGGAACGCAGTGTCCAAAGCGCAAAAGAAACAAAAGGCATCCAGCGATGGAGCATGATGCAGAGAAACAGTCCCCGCACCACACCAAGAAGGAGCGTCACAAGCGCGGTTAGGACCATATAAGTGGGCATCCGGTCAGCAAAAACGTTCATGCGGTTGCTGCCAATAAAAGCGCCCACCAAAGCGCGCGTCACTAAATGATAGCCAAAATAGCCAAAAGAGACCACATCGAGGAAAAGCCCCATACCAATTCCATACAGGGCCCCTTTGCGGCCTCCTTGATCAAGGGCATAGAGGATAAGCAGAAGCAGAAGAAAATCAGGAGAATCATAGGTGGTAAAAAGGAGGAACCAATGTGTTTTCAAGGAAAAGAGAAGAAGATTGAGAAAGATCCACAAGAAGGTGTTCATCGGCCGGCTCCTCCTTTAATAGTCTTATTGGGATCTTTTCCCTCTTCGCGGAGAAAGTCGGCAAAACCGGCATAGTTTGTTATGACAAGGGCTTCCTCCAGATGGGTATAGTCCACAGAGGGAATGATCGAGGCCGTTTTGGTCAGGCCGCCCGGATCCATCTGAACATCTTCGACGGTTCCAATGACAAGTCCCTCTGGATGATAGCCAGTGTAGCCGCTCGAAACAATCGTGTCACCAGGGAGCACATCCGCGTTCCGGGCAAGGTTACGCATTTCAAGGGATAGATCGGGGCCGGCAACACCGTTTACAATCCCGGCTGCCCGGGAATCACCGCGCAGATTGAGCCCACCCAAGCTGCTCCGGGAACTCGTAATCAAAAGGACCTTGGACATATGGGGATAGACCGAATCGATGATGCCAATGATCCCAGAAGCATTGACGACGGGCATATTAAGGCGCAGCCCCTCATCACTGCCTTTATCAATGAGAATCACATCCTTGAAATCTCCAATATCCCGGCTGATGACCTTAGCCGGCATGAGTTCGTATTTAGGATGGAGCTCCTTAAACTTCAGAAGTTTGCTGAGCCGTTCATTCTCAGCCTTCATGGCAATAAGCTCCACATTGTTCTGACGCAGGTCGTCGTTCTCCGTCTTAAGTGCCGCATTTTCCTTCTGCAGCGTCTCCTTCGACGTAAAGAAATCCGATACGCTGCGGGCGCCGGAAACGGCCCCACCGACTATGAAATTAATGGGTCTTACAAGGGTGGCAATGGCCGAATTGACCATCGTAAAACGTGAGAGGGCATCAAGGATAATTCCGCCCACGAGAAGGCCAATAACCATAAAAATGGCCAGCCTGATTTTTCTTTCCTGCATCATGCTTCTACTCTTCCTTATTTATGACTCTTGGCAGGATGGTTCTTCCGCCGGAATGAATTAAAGTTGCGTGCAGCCCTGCCTGTACCGAGGACAACACAAAGAGGGGCATCGGAGGCAATCCGTACGGGCATGCCCGTATCGCGTGCCATAACCCGATCGATATTGCGCAAAAGAGCTCCGCCGCCCGTCAGGACAATGCCCCGGTCCATGATATCGCTGGCAAGTTCCGGCGGGGTCATTTCAAGAGTGGTCTTCACCACATCGATGATCTCCCGAAGGGGCTCGTAAAGGGCCGGCAGAAGTTGATTCTGATTTATTGAAAGCGGTTTGGGAAGGCCTGTAAGCAGGTCTCTTCCCCGGATTTCCATGGTCTGGGGCTGGGTACTTTCCGCAAGGGAACCAATTTCCATTTTCATCCGCTCAGCCATAACGGGACTGATCATGAGATTGTACTGTCTCCTGATATACTGGACCAAGGATTCATCAAGGGCATCGCCGCCCAACCGAAGCGTCCGGGAAAGAACAATCTTTCCCATGGAAATGACCGCCACTTCCGTCGTACCGCCGCCTAAGTCCACCACCATGTTTCCCGCCGCTTCCCGGACAGGCATATCAGCTCCCAAGGCAGCCGCAAGGGGTTCTTCAATAAGATACGTATCCCGCGCGCCGGCTTGGGTTGCAGCATCGATGACAGCCCTGCGCTCCACGGCTGTGACACCGCAGGGAACACTTACGACAAGCGTGGGCTGGACAAACTTACGACCGCGAAGTGCTTTTTTGAGAAAGATGCGCAGCATCGCGGCAGCTACATCAAAATCAGCAATGACCCCATCCCGCAGAGGACGGAGGGTTTCAAGAAAGTCCGGTGTCCGGCCTTCCATCTGTTTGGCTTCGCTGCCAACAGCCAGGATCCTGCCCGTTTTTTTATGGCGCGCCACCAATGATGGTTCCCGGACAATGATGCCCTTTTCTTTTGTATAAATCAAGGTATTGGCTGTTCCCAGGTCCACGCCCATGGTGGAAGATAGGGAGCCGAACAAATCAAACACGCATGATCCCTCTTTCTTTATAACTTATCCGCATCTTTAAAACTATAGTAGATCCCATCACCAATAATGATATGGTCCGCCAGCGGAATATCCATCAAGCTCCCTACTTGAGCCAGGCGCTCTGTCAGACGGATATCCGGATGGCTGGGCGTTGGGTCCCCGGAAGGATGATTATGGACCAGGATCAAGGCGGATGCATGATGATGAAGGGCAGTCTCGAAGATTTCCCGTGGATGCACCGTTGCCTGACTGGCACTGCCGACAAAGACCTCTTCGATTCCCAGGACTTTTCCCTTGGCAGAAAGCAGAAGGGTCAGGACATGTTCCTTTACTTCGTAGCGAAGACGCTCCATAACAATGCGGGCTGCATCGCTGGGACATCTGATCCGGGCCCCTTGGCGACTTGTTTTTTCCGCAAGGCGCCGGCCCAATTCAAGGGCAGCGACGATGACCGAAGCCCGAGCCGGGCCAAGGCCCTTCACATGGGTGAGTTCCTCAATCCTTGTTACGCGGGCCAATTGATCGAGATCCATCTCCCGGCTGGTCAACAGTGAAGCGATTTCAAGGGCCGATGCACCGCGCGTTCCCGACCCAATGAGAATGGTCAATAGTTCCGTTACGCTAAGGGCCTTGGCCCCTTTTTCCTTAAGCCGTTCCCGAGGCCGTTCTTCGCGAACGATTTCGTGCATGGAGCAGTGTTGTGTCATCTAGTTTCACATCCAGTTCGTCGAGTGCTGTAAAAAGAGTGGAAAGAGGAAGACCAACAACATTGCTGTAGGAGCCTTCAATGTGAGGAATGAAAAGGGCGGCCGCCCCTTGGATTCCATAGGCCCCAGCCTTATCCATTGGTTCTCCCGTTTCAATATAGCGATGAATGAGCCCGTCCGTAAGGGGGCAAAACGTAACTTGCGTTGTCGTCACGGAAAGATGTTCCTTACCGTCCAGACTCATATAAAGGCCCGTATGGACCATATGGGTCCTGCCAGAAAGACGCTGCAGCATGCGCACAGCATCCTCCCTGTCCTTCGGTTTTCCAAGGATGCCACGCTCATCAACAACAACCGTGTCAGCCGCAATGACAAGGGCATCGGGGGCTGCCGCAGCCGCAACTTTCCGTCCTTTACGGGCGGCATTTTCACGAACCAGGGCCTCTGGGGAAAGAGCTTCCGTCACTTCCTCCACCTGGCTGTCCATGACAAGGGGGTCCATGCCAACCTGCATAAGAAGTTCCTTGCGCCGAGGGGACTTTGATGCCAAAATAACCTGCATGACAGCCTCCTTATAGATGCTGAAAAATCACAAGGGCCAAGATCATGCCGATGATGGCTACAAGATTGGGAGAAAAAGTAAAGCCAAAGGTAATCTTGGCAATATAAAGATCCACATCGACAGGAGGAATATTAAGGACCTGATACTTATGAATCAAAAAGGCCGTACCAGCCCCAAAAAATTGAGATGCTTCAAGGAAGTTCCCTAAAAGACCGCCGATGATGGCACCGGCCGCAAGAAACAGAAAGAACCAGAACCGATCCTTGGAACCAAAAGTCATATCAGCTCTCCACCCTTTCTTCCGGAAGCATGCCTTCCGTATAGTATCCTGTAATGGCCCATTGCTTACCGCGTCGGCTTGTGACATCCCGTTTGAAGGTCCGGGCGTACTGAAAGCCCAAAAGCCCCCAGACAACAGCGCCGATGAATATGGTCACGCCAAGGTCAAACGGCAGATAGCGGGATACGGCACGGCCAAAAACAGCTCCGGCAAGAAGGGTCAGTAAGGGAATCCCGCGAACGATCCATTTGCCTTGCCGCTCATCAAGGGTCTGTTCTTCCACTTCCACATAGGTCCCGTTTTTCGCTTCACATGTATTCCAGCAGTCAAGGATGCGCGGCTTTTCACCCTTTTTGAGTCCCCGTTCAATACGGACCTTGGCTCGCTGTCCACTGACTGCTGTCACAATTCCAATATAACGCTCCATCAAGGCCTCCTTATGCTCCGAAATCAAGGAACTGACTGGGGTAACGACGAGCTAGCTCGGCAATCATGCGGTCTGAACACTTAAAGAGCAGGCCGCAAAGCTTCTTTCCCTTCCGATAGACCAGGATGCGCTGGGGATTGGGATCAAGGGAAGAGTACCGATGGGTATAGCTGCCAATCTTCGTTTTCCTAAAGAAACTTTTCTTATAATGGTTGCTGAAGCTTTCCATGTCTTTAAGGGAAATGGAAAGACGCCGTTCAATCCCTAAACCGTACATGATGATGATGAAATGACTGGGCGTCAAGGTATAAGTATAGGAAAAGGCGGTCCGCCACAGATAAAGCAGAAGGAACAAAACATTAAAGCCCCATCCCATGAGGCTGAAGCGATATAATGCAAAAGTACGGTACCCTTCATAGACCCAGAAAAGAGCAATGACAAAAAAGGTGACATACTGCAGAGTCCGGCGGGTTTCACCGATACCGGAGAATTCTTTCATTTCCTCGATCAATGGGGGTTCTCCTTTATAAAAATTACTTATAGGAAGCAATGGGTTCCCTTCCACGATAAACATTCTATATTATATCAAAAAATCCCTCGTTTTCATACCTTTTCCCATAGGAAAGGATGCCCCTTGGGCATAAAAAAAAGGCTGCTGCAGAAATCTGCAGCAAGCCTTTTTTGAATGACAGAGAAATGTGCGTCATGCACAAAGTTATTTGGCCGCGCCAATCATGGCCAGCATGGTACCAGCTGCAACAGCCGTACCAATAACACCGGCTACGTTCGGGCCCATGGCATGCATGAGCAGGAAGTTGGACGGATTGGCTTTCTGACCGACAACCTGAGAGACACGGGCTGCCATGGGGACAGCGGAAACACCGGCACTGCCAATCAGCGGATTGGTCTTGCCATGGTCCAGGATGCACATTAATTTGCCGAAGATGACACCAGTAGCGGTACCACCGGCAAAAGCGACGAGGCCCAAGAAAATGATCAGGATTGTTTGCGTCGTCAGGAAGCTTTCGGCCTTCATCGTAAGGCCAGTCCCCGTTGCCAGCATGATGGTCACGATGTTCATGAGGGCATTTTGAGCCGTGTCGGACAGACGGCCCAAGCAGCCTGCCTCGGTGAAGAGGTTACCCAGCATGAGCATCCCAATCAGGGAGCATACGGAAGGAAGCAGTAAGGAGATAAAAATGGTGCAGACAATAGGGAATACCACTTTTTCAAAGTGGGAAACCGTACGGAGCTGAGCCATTTTGATTTTGCGGTCTTCCTTGCTCGTAAACAGCTTCATGATAGGCGGCTGAATGAGCGGTACAAGGGACATATAAGAATACGCAGCTACAGCAATGGCACCCAGCAGATGCGGAGCCATCTTGGAAGCAAGGTAAATGGAAGTCGGGCCATCAGCACCGCCAATGATGCCGATTGCAGCAGCTTCCCTTACGTTAAAGCCAAGAAGCATGGCGCCAAGAAGAGCTACGAATACGCCGGCCTGGGCAGCAGCACCAAGAAGCAGGGTCTTCGGGTTAGCAAGCAGCGGACCAAAGTCCGTCATGGCCCCAACACCCATAAAAATGAGCGGTGGGAAGACTTCATACTTGATACCAGCCAGGATCAGCTGCATAACGCCAGGATCGGTTTCAAACCCGGTTCTGGGGATATTCGCCAAAAGACACCCGAAAGCAATCGGGGTAAGCAGCAACGGTTCAAAGCCCTTGACAATGGCCAGGTAAAGCAGGATGCACCCAACCAGGATCATAATGGCATTGCCCGCTGTAAAAGCCATGAAACCGCTGTCCGTCAGGACAGATTTCAGAGCTACCAGAAAAGCATCCATAATCTAAACGTCCTCCTTTGATATAGGTGGCGTGAGATTAGAGAACAACCATCACGTCGCCAGTGGCAACCGTATCACCAGCGCTGACGCGAACATCGGATACAGTACCATCTTCCGGAGCCATGATTTCATTCTGCATCTTCATGGCTTCAAGGATCAAGAGGACATCGCCAGCTTCAACTTTATCGCCAGCTTTGACGTTGACGGACAGGACCTTGCCAGGCATCGGAGCTTCAACCGTAATGGAGCCGGCAGGAGCAGCGGCAGCTTCTTTCTTAGGAGCCGGAGCAGGAGCAGCAGCAGGAGCAGCAGCCGGAGCGGCAGCAGGAGCCGGAGCAGCAACAGGAGCAGCAGCCGGAGCCGGAGCAGCAGCAGGAGCAGCAGGAGCAACAGGAGCAGCAGCGACGGTGCCGCCGACTTCTTCAACTTCTACAGAATAAACCGTACCGTTAACGTTGACATTGAATTTTTTCATGAGAAAACCCTCCTTAAAAATGTAACTGAACTGTTTGCCTAATGGCGAATGATTGGTGAATAGTCCCTCTTCTATTCATCAAAAGTAGTGATGAGGCAGCGCCATCGGTTCCATTTTCCGTTTGTGTTCGGCAATGGCGGCCATGAGTGCTGCGGCAACTGCGTCATCCTCATCCTGGATCATAGCCAGGACAGCTGCGATGGCAGCTACCTTTTCTTCCTCTTGGCGCTTTTGAGCGGCATTGGAAGCCGGTTTTACTGGGACGGCAGCTTTCTTAGGCTGCGCGTTCTTTTTTTTTGTCGGATCGATCCAGTAAATCACTTTCATCAGGATTCCAAGGACGATCAACACACCAAATACAATGGTCATGTTGATGACCGCAATGAGCCAAGGATTCTCTGTCATGAATGTCACCTCACTTTCCTTTTCGTAGGTAATGGTTTATATCAAAATCACAGAGGAATATTACCGTGTTTTTTCTTTGGCCGGTCTTCCTGCTTGGATTTTAACATACGCAGCGCTTTGATCAAGGTCGGGCGGGTCGTCTTCGGTTCGATGACCATTTCGACCATCCCGTGTTTAGCCGCATAGTAAGGTGTTGCAAAATTCTCAATGTATTCCTCGGTCTTTGCTTCGACATCTTCCTCATGACGGAAAATAATCTTAGCAGCTCCCTGAGGACCCATAACGGCAATCTCAGCGGTCGGCCAAGCAATGACGTGGTCGGCGCCAAGATCCTGGGCGCACATGGCAAGGTAGGCCCCGCCATAAGCTTTGCGGGTTACAAGGGTAATCTTGGGAACCGTGGCTTCACAGTAAGCATAAAGCATCTTGGCCCCGTGACGGATGATGCCGCCGTATTCTTGGTCCGTTCCCGGCAGGAAGCCCGGTACATCAACAATGTTGATGAGGGGAATCCCGAAGGAATCGCAGAAACGAATGAAGCGAGCCGCCTTATCGGAGGCATTGATATCAAGACAGCCAGCCATGATGCGCGGCTGGTTGGCAATGATGCCGACCGTACTTCCGTCCAAACGGGCCAGACAGGTAATGATGTTGCGAGCATACATACGATGCGGTTCCACGTATTCACCGTTATCGACGATACTGCGGATGATCTTGTACATGTCGTACGGCATATGGGACCCATCAGGAATGATGGTATTAAGCGATTCATCCATGCGGAACGCACTGTCACCCGTATCATAGACCGGCGGCTTTTCTCGGTTGTTCGAAGGCAGGAAGCTTAGAAGATACCGAATCTGTTCCAAGCAGTCCGCATCGTTTTCCGCCGCAAAATCAGCCACGCCGGAACGGGTGCTGTGCGTGAAAGTTCCGCCTAGGTCTTCCTGGCCAACATCCTCACCCGTTACGGATTTGACGACTTCCGGACCGGTAATGAACATTTTCGAGCTCTTCTTCACCATGTAGATGAAGTCTGTCAGGGCCGGACTGTAAACAGCACCGCCGGCGCAAGGACCCATGATGGCCGAAATCTGCGGGATAACCCCGGAAGAAAGGGTGTTCTGCTTGAACATCTTCCCAAAGCCAGCAAGGGCATCCGTAGCTTCCTGGATACGGGCCCCACCGGAATCAGCCATTCCGATGATGGGCGCGCCCGTTTTTAAGGCCATGGCCTGAACCTTGGCAATCTTATTGGCATGCATCTCGCCCAAGCTGCCGCCTTCAACGGTAAAGTCCTGTGCAAAGACAAAGACTGTACGGCCATTGACCGTACCATAACCAGTTACAACCCCATCACCGGGCAAATATTTCTTTTCCTGGCCGAAATTGGAGCAACGATGCTCCACAAATTTATCAAGCTCTACAAAACTGCCTTGGTCCAAAAAGGAAGTGATGCGTTCCCGGGCCGTCATCTTGCCGGAATCGTGCTGTTTGGCAACCCTTTTGGCACCGCCGCCAGCTTCTATTGTTTCGTAGCGCTGCAGCATATCATCAATTTTTTCTCTAGTAGTCAAATGCGATACCCCCTTATGGATCTGTATCGAAAATCTAAAATTTCATTAATTTACTAAATATTTAAAACAGAGTCATTGTAACATAAATTGCAAAACCTGACTAGTTGTTTTCACCAAATAGCCTATAGGAAAAAGCTTGCCCCCCCATGGGATTTTTCTTATATATCCAAGAAAGGCCCGTCTCCGTTTCCGTTCGAGACACTGCATTGTAGATGATAACAAGATTTCTGACAACTTGCAAGCAAAGGGAAAGCGCATTTTTTTCATATGTTCTTTTACCCCGCATAGGCTCTCATTTTCTTTCCCTTCAGCCTATAAGTTTTCTCGGTTTTGCCTTCAATATGAGTTGACGCCGCATCCGTCATTTCTTTCGGGATCGACGCGACCGGATGATGCAGTCTTCTTCCTTGGCAAAGCCCCGAATGACATCCTCGGCAAAGATGCGGCATGTGGGTGCTCCGCAGGCCCCGCAGTCAAGGCCAGGGAGCCGTTCCGCAAGGGCCGTCAGCCGCTCCATCTTTTCCATGGCTGTTCCAAAATCAGGATCAAGGGGCGGAGCCGGTTTGGCCTGGAGGGACTTGATGTAGTTCTTGGAACTTGGAAAATTTTCACAAATGCGGGCGGCCTGCATCGCTTCCCTGCGGTCCTCCCACTCCCGTTCATGACGCAACATGGCCCGTCTTTCAAGGTTCTTTGTCCCGACAAATTTATTGACGGCCACACTGGGCCCGCCGACACAGCCTCCGTCACATATATAACAGCTGACGTATTCAACGTCGGTGAGACTCCCCAACGTAATCTGCTTTAGGACCTCATCCACGTCTTCCGGTCCGCTCACACTAAGCCCATGCCGGCATCCCGTAGAAATCAGTTCTCCCCGCTCGGTTCCCCAAAGCAGTTCATAGCTGGTCCCCACGAGGGCTTGGGGCAGTTCATTCTTTTCTTTCCGGATCTCACTGATGACAACGGAAAGGGGTCCATAAAGAGAGGCCAGTGTAAAGGAACCGGTTACGGCCGTATGGGCTACATCCACCGACTGATGGATGTTCGTGCCCTTGGCAGGACAAGGAGATAGGAACCATATACCGACATCCTCCGGCGCCAGATTCAGGCGCTTCATGGTTTCCCGCCGTACATAGATGGCGGCTGCTTCAGCCGGCGCTAGGGCTGGCACAACGTGACAGATAAGTTCCGGATATTTTGTTTGGATCAGGCGCAGCACAGCAGGACAGGCCGAGGAAATCACCGGATAAGGTCCCTTGTAGGAAGCAAGATAAGCTTCGATTTCCTCACTGATATAGTCCCCGGCAAGGGGCACATCAAAAACACTGTCAAACCCAATTTCCTTGAGGCCCTGCCAAAGAATGGATGCTGAAATGGTCCCGTCAAACTGGGCATAGAAAGACGGCGTAGCCAGGGCAATATTGACCTTGTAGCTTTTCAGCTCCTCCAAAGGTTCCACCAAAGCGGCAATGGCCCGGGTTGGACAGCAGCGGATACATTCCCCGCAGTCAATGCAGCGGTCGGAAATGATGACCGCTTTGCCATCCCGGACCCGGATGGCCTGGACAAGGCATTTCTTGACACAGAGGAGACACCCGGTGCAACGGTCCTCTTCGACACGAACGGAATTCAAATAGGAACGATCCACAGAGGGTCACCTTCTTTCTTGTTACTGACAAAGGAAGGTCATGATGACCGTAGTTCCTTCCCCTACCTTTGTCTGGATTTCAAACGCATCGGATACTTTCTTCATATTGGGAAGGCCCATGCCGGCCCCAAATCCCTTGGCACGGATTTCCTCCGAAGCCGTGGACCAGCCTTCCTGCATGGCCTTCTGCACATCCGGAATCCCCGGACCATGGTCGATGACCCTTACAATAATAGCTTTAGGTGAAAAATCCGCAAGGACCTTGCCCCCGCCGCCATGGATCAAACAATTGATTTCCCCTTCGTAGGTTCCAATGGCAATACGTCGAATAAGTTCTGGCGAGAGTCCCAGCTGCTGGAGCATTTCCTTGATGGAAATCGACGCCGCACCGGCCCGCTCGAAGTCACCTTTTACAACAGGATATTCCTTTTCCACGTCAGCGGCTCTCCGCATCCTTCGCAGTGCAGCCCCGCAGCCCCAGACTGTAGAGGCGTCCGCAGGCCTCGAACATGGTGCACTTCGTGTAAAGGACGGGAATATCCTTTCTCTTGGCGGCCATGAGGACATCACTTTCAGGATGCTTGTCACGAACGAAGATTATGGCGGCAATATCACTGACATCAGCCGTACGGACAACTTGGATATTGAGCAGTCCCGTCAAGAGTACAGCCTTGTTCTTGGCATAGGCCAGGACATCACTCATCATATCACTGCCGCAGGCCATCTTCACTTCCCGGTTCAGGAGATTTTCCCCACAGGCCACTTGGGCATCCAGGACTTCCACTGCTTGTTTCAAAGTAATCATGTTTTTTCCTCCTCTTGGTGATCAATCAACTCGCGTTAGGAACGTCGGGTAATACAAAACAGGCTTTCCAGCTGCTGCCGTTCCCAAGCGTCCCGATGGGGGTCAAGGGCCTGCAGCGCTTTGGTCGCATAACTGGACATACTTCCCGGGTAATGGATACTGATGGAACGTTGGGGGTGTTGATGTTTGATCAGGGCAATCGCCATATAGACATAGCCCGCCTCCCGGGGATTATTCATCTTACTGAGTTTCTGCACGGCATCATCAAGGAAGCCCATAGCCTCCTTTTCCTGCTCCTTGCGCATGGCAAGCAGTGCCAAGTAGGATTCCACAATGGAATGGCGCCAGCAGAAATTATAACGGGGGAAGAGTTCATAGGCCTTTCGAAAATACTTTTCAGCCTGCTCATAACGGCCCATAGCATAACAAACCACACCGGCATTGCAGGAAAAGACAACCCAAGAGCTGTAGGCATCCTGGTCCCTCGCGTATTCCATGGCCTTGTCATAATAGTCGAGGGCTTCTTGATAACGGCCCATGCCGCGCCGGATTTCCCCCAAATAATTATAGGCACCGGCAATGTTCAGGGCATACCGCCGCTGGACGCTCTGGGTCACCATGAAAGTGGAAATGGATTCCTTGAGAAGCCGTTCCGCCTCAGAGAAATTCCCCTGCATGATCATGTTAAGACCTTTGAGACGAAGGAGGATGCCCATTTCCTTATGATAGTTGCACTCATCGGCTACATTGAGGGCAAGTTCCAGATAGTTCTTCATCTCTTCCGTATTGCCAATCTGGATGTCGTAATAAATCATCTGCTTGTAGCCCATAAGGAGATAATCAAGGTTTCGCACCTCGGAAGCAATCTCCACAAGGCTCAGGATGTTCCGGACCCCCTTTTCATATTCACCGGTCCGGATATAATGACGGCCCATAAGGTGCAGGTAGGTCATATCAAGGTCCTTGACCTCACCTGTTTCCCCATAGGTCCGATGGATGGTGTGCATCATCTCATCGACCTCACTCACCAGTTCATCCAGGTGCAGTTCCAAAAAGAAACTTTCATTCCGGCTTTCTTCCACACCGCCAGTCAGGTCAAGGACGGGAAACAGTTCATTGCTGAAATTGAGGTAATACATAAGGGTCTTGAGTTTATAGCGCCCCATGTTCCACCAATTCCCCGACTCCTTGTAATGATATTCCAGATGGCGATAGATCCGGATATCCTGTGTGGAATGAGTGAGTCGTTTTTCCCAAAGGCCGGCCACGTAGCTATGCAGGATGCGCCATTTTTCCGGTGAAATCTGCTGTTTGACATAGCTTGCCAGTTTCTGCTGAATGATTTCGTAGAGCACTTCTGGCTGTTGGGGAATGGCTTTGATGAAGCCCGTTTTTTCAAGGACTTCCAAACTTTCCAGGACCTGGAGATTGTTAAGGTGCATATATTCCGAAATCATGGCCAGCGGCGCGCCGTCGTAGAAAAGAGCGATGAAGTCAAGAATCTTGCGTTCTTCATCAGACAGGGCAGCACAGCCATTGCGGAAAATGGTCCGAACATTTTCCGTCAGATTGTCTAGGCTCCCCGTCGTTTTCAAGGCCATGAGGTATTCCTTGAGAAGAAAAAGATTACCTTCTGAATCTGCAAGGAGCTGGCTGATGATCTCGTCCGTGAGAGGAACACCCGGTTGGTAGGCTTCACTGACAGCCTTGACCGTGTCCTTTGTCAAGGGCAAAAGCTCTACACGGTGCACTTTTTCATACATGGAAACCGTTGACACGAATTGCTGAAAGTCCTTGTCTTCACTGCTGCGAGCCGTGAGGAAAAAGAGGAAGCGATGGGATTTTTGATGGAGGATCAGGCTGGTCAGGAGCGACAGACTGAAAGGATCCATCCACTGCAGGTCCTCAAAAACAATCACGAACGGTCTTGCCGCCGCCACTTCTTCCAAAAGGGAATAAAGGGTATGGAAGATGGCATCAAATTTCAGCATTTCCTTGATTTCGCCAAGACCTGATTCATGTCCATCCATCACGTCAAACTGTGGGAAAAGTTTGTAGACCCGGTTGGGATCGATTGTGGAAACCCGGATATGTTCCTTTTGGATCAGGCTGCGCAGCGCGTCAAGGATGCTTATCCACGGGCGCAGGAGAATATTGCGTTCCGGTTGGAAGCAATTGGTCTGGACGACGGCAAATTCCGGAGGCAGCTGATCCAAGGACGCATCTTTCACAAGTGTCTTGCCGCTGCCCGCATTGCCATAAAGGAATATGGCCGTGTTTTCCCCCACCCTCACGAAGCGGTCCAGTTGGTTCCGGAGCAGCTGGGTTTCCTTTTCCCGCCCCAAAACATTCGGGCCCAAGCTGCTCAAGGCAGAATGTCCCTTGGCTTCCTTTGCAGAAGCCTCCTTCATCATGGTTTCGATTTCCGGCGGTACGCTGCTCTGGAGTTCTTCACGGAAGAGTTTTTTCATCTCATCGTAAAGCTCCAACGCCTGCCGCATATTGCCCTGTTCACAATAGGTACGCAGCAGGAGAATATAGATGCTTTCATCATAAGGATTGTGGGTAATAAGCTGCCGGCCGTAACGCGTAACTTTGGCCATGTTGCCAATGGCAACAGCTTCCTTGAGCTTTTGAAAAAGGACGTCCAGATAAAGGCCTTCAAGACGGTCCCGTTCCGTAAGATACCAGGATTCATATTCCGGGGAATCCTTCACATAAAAGCCTTGGAGGAAACTTCCTTGATAAAGGTCCAGCTGATTGCCCGGATCCCTTTCAAATTCCGTAACATCCACCTTGAAATCAATGTCCGGATTAACCTTGATAATCGCCTTCCGTGGAGAGACAAAGACATTGGGTCCCAAGAGCTTCTTGGTTTCATAAATGGCATTGCGAAGATTTTTCCTAGCAATGGCATCGGATTTATCCCCCCAGAGGATCCCACTCAGTTCATCACGCATGACCGTTCCTTTGACGAGGATATAATATACGAGGGCATTCACTTTATTGTACGGAAAAAAGACTTCCTGCCCATCTTTTTTGATTACTGGTGCGCCTAAAAAACGCGCCTCAAGAGTATGCGCCATGATCCCTTTCCCTCCAATCATCTGGCACGTATCCGCATCAGATGTCACTACTAAAAGTCTCCTCCATTATAATATAAAAACGCCGATATGACAAAGAAATCCAGCCGTAATGTTGGCTTATTTCCTACCGTTTCCGCAATTAACAGAACGAATGATCGGGGCTTTTCCTTACATTTTAGAAAATAGCATGCAAAATCATTGCACTGCGCAAAAAAAACAAAAAGGAGGCTCCCACTCAAAAGCAGGAGCCTTCTTTGATTATACGGAAGCTGTATGAACCAGCTCACCTTTCTTGATGACTTTTTCTACAATGTTGACGCCGGTATGATAGGGGAGAAACTTGTAGGAAGGATATTGAAGAATCGTCAGATCTGCCTGTTTACCGATTTCAATGGACCCAATCCGGTCAGCCCGCCCTACGGCAGCAGCCCCGTTCAAAGTAAGGGCCGTAATGGCTTCCTCGGCCGTCATATGCATATAGATCACAGCCAGGCCAATCATGAGCGGCACGGAGAAGGTGAAGCCGCTTCCCGGGTTGAAATCCGTTGCAAGTGCCACGGCACACCCCGCATCAATCATCTCCCGAGCCCGGGCAAAAGGTTCACGCAGGCAGAACGCGGTCGTCGGCAAAAGAGTCGAAACGACACCATTTTCGGCCATGGCCTTGATGCCAGCATCGGACGCATGAAGGAGATGGTCCGCACTCGTGGCCTTAAGTTCACCAGCAAGTTCCGAACCACCAAGGGATACAATCTCATCTGCGTGAATCTTGAGCTTGAAGCCCATTTCCCGCGCTTTCTTAAGGTACTGACGGCTTTCCTCAACGGAGAAAACCCCTTCTTCACAGAAAATATCACAAAATTCGGCAAGATTTTCCTTTTTGACAACGGGCATGACTTCCTTTAAAAGGAAATCCAGAAAAGCTTCGCTGCGCCCTTTATATTCAGGCGGGACTGCATGGGCCCCAAGGAAGGTGGAAACCAACTCAATCGGCTGGGAGGCATTCAGCTTCTGCGTCACATGAAGCTGCTTGATTTCTGTGTCGTAGTCCTGCCCATAACCGCTTTTGGCTTCGACCGTCGTCACTCCCATGGCCAGCATCTTCTTGAGATGATCCATGGCATGGTCGGCAAGTTCCGCTTCCGACGCTTCCCGAGTTGCCTTCATGGTGTTAATGATTCCGCCGCCGCGGTTCATGATGTCCATGTAGCTCATGCCGCCCATACGCCAGAGAAATTCATCGGGACGGTATCCACCAAAGACAAGGTGGGTATGAGAATCAACAAATCCCGGCAGAACCGCTTTATGGGCAGCATCGATCTGGTTTTCCTGGGGAACTTCCTTTTCCCATTGAGCGGGATCACCAATTCCTTTGATGATTCCATCCTCGATAAAGATGGAAACATTTTCATAGACCTTGACATCACCCATCGCCTTGCCAAAGCGGGCCGAGTGGCCTTGGGGCGTCACAATTTGGGAGGCATTGCGAATCAATACTTTTTTCGTCATAGTGGGCTCCTTTTTCAGGGGGAGAAGATTCCCCCATCATATCGTCAAAGAGATTGCCGTCTTAAGGCGGCAATCTCCCGACCAAAATAATGAAGTTGAAGAGGAATTGAGGGAAAACTTAATCTTTGATTACATGGGCCGTCGGATATACCTTGGCAACAGCCTCCTTGACTTTTTTATCATCGGCCAAGTAAGGAATCGTCAGATGCCCAATTCCAGCGCGGGTACCGTTGAATTCAACAGCTGTTTCCATGGCATGTTCGTTGCGGGCCCAGCTGCGACGGGCAACCCCACTCATAACATCCCAGCTCAGTGCGCTGCGAATGATTTCATCAACTCTGTGGCTGCCGTCAAGAACAAGGCCGAAGCCGCCATTGATGGCTTTGCCGATCCCGACGCCGCCGCCATTGTGAAGGGCAACAAGGCTCATGCCGCGGGCCGCGTTACCAGCATAGGTTTGGACGGCCATATCAGCCATGACGTTGGAGCCATCTTTGATGTTGCTCGTTTCACGGAACGGGGAGTCCGTACCGGATACGTCATGATGGTCACGACCCATCATGACAGGGCCGATTTCACCTTTGCGGACCAGTTCGTTGAACTTGAGGGCAATATTGACACGGCCGATTTCATCCTGATAAAGGATACGGGCCTGGGTACCAACGACCATCTTGTTCTTTTCAGCGTCACGGATCCAGATGTAGTTGTCGCGATCCTGATAGCGACGGTTCGGATCGATGCAGCTCATGGCAGCCATATCGGTCTTATGCAGGTCTTCCGGCTTGCCGCTTAGGCAGACCCAACGGAACGGGCCATAACCGTAGTCAAAGAGCTGCGGTCCCATGATATCTTCGACATAGCTCGGCCAAATGAAGCCGTCCTTATCATCAACGCCGTTCTTGGAGATTTCCGTTACACCGGAATCAAAGACAGCTTTCATGAAGGAGTTGCCATAGTCAAAGAAATAGATTCCCTTGCTGGTGATGCGTTTCAGTGCATTGTAATGGGCATGGAGGGTCTTATCAACAAGTTCACGGAAATGCTTGGGATCTTCGGCAAGCATCTTCGTACGTTCTTCAAAAGTCAGGCCCTGCGGGCAGTACCCGCCGTCATATACGTTGTGGCAGCTGGTCTGATCGGACACAAGGTCAACATGGACATCATGGTCAGCGATATATTCGAGAAGATCGACGATGTTCCCATGATAAGCATAGGCTTTGCCTTCCTTTTTGGCCATTGCATCCTGAGCCAATTTGATGACTTCCGGAATGGAGTCAGAAACTCCCGTAATCCAACCCTGATCAAGACGGGTCTTGATACGGGATGCATCAACTTCAGCAATGATGGCTGCACAGTTAGCGATGATAGCCGCTTTGCCCTGAGCGCCACTCATACCGCCCAAGCCGCTCGTAACAAAAAGTTTGCCGCCCAGGTCCCCATCTTCAGGGATTCCCAGTTTCATACGGCCTGCGTTGAGGATCGTATTGAAGGTCCCATGGACAATCCCTTGAGGTCCAATATACATCCAGCCGCCAGCAGTCATCTGGCCATAGTTGGCAACGCCCATTTCTTCAGCGATTTCCCAATCATGGAGGTTATCATACTCGCCAACCATGATACCGTTGGAAATGATGACACGCGGAGCTTCCGGTTTGGAGCGGAAGAGGCCCAGGGGATGACCGGATTCCATGACAAGGGTCTGATCCTGTGTCATTTCTTCCAAATAGCGTTTGATCAGAAGATACTGCATCCAGTCATGGCAGACGGAACCCGTTTCTCCATAGGTGACCAGTTCGTACGGATAGAGGGCAACTTCAAAGTCCAAGTTGTTATCAATCATGACCTGAAAAGCTTTGCCTTCCGTGCATTTTCCTTTGTATTCATCAATGGGCTTGCCGTAGATGCGGCCTTCCGGGCGGAAACGATAGCCATAGATACGGCCGCGGGTCGTCAGTTCTTCGAGGAACTCAGGAATGAGTTCATCGTGATATTCTTCAGGAATGTAGCGCAGGGCATTTTTCAGTGCCAGTTCGGTCTGGGCAGGGCTGAGGCGGAAGCCGCGGTCAGGGGCTCTGCGGATACCTTCTTGGAAAGGTTTCTTCGGAGGAAGTCCATTCGGGAATTCCAGTTTGATTGTCATAGCCTTTGCGATATCAGCATTTTTCATGTCGTAACCACTCCTTCTTTCACACGATATCCTGATAAACGGGGCTTTCCCCCATCTCGATTACGCCCTTATTCTATCGATTTATCATCTAAAAAACGTCGAATTTGGGCGCACAGGAGAAATCATTTTAAAAATTTTTCCGACTGTTTTTTGACGGAAAAACGCTTCACCGTCAGAAAAACCGTCCAAAAAGCAAGCCCTTTCCCATCTTATGAACAAGAGCAGCCGCCCGAGGCCGCTGCTCTTGTGTAACCGGTAACTCCGGATCAAAGTATGGATCAGAAGAACTTGAGATCTGCCTTATCTTCAACGGCTTCAAGGATGTCGCCGCGTTTGACGACGTCCGTAATCTTTTCGAGTTCCTTGAACATTTCAATATCCTTATCATAAGCGATGAAGGCATTGGTCTTACGAACCGTATCGTAGGCAGCCTGCGTACCATCTCCCAGTTTGAAGCCTTCACCAGCACGCAGGTCAATAGCCTGGCAGGCGGCGAGGATTTCCGTTGCAATGACGCGGCGGACGTTGAAGCAGATTTCTCCCGCTTTGCGGGCTGCCGCAGCGCCCATGGAAACAAGATCTTCCTGGTTTTCGCAGCTCGGAATGGAGTCGACCGATGCCGGATGAGCGAGGACCTTGTTTTCACTGACAAGAGCAGCGGCTGCATATTGGGTGATCATGAAGCCGGAGTTCAGGCCCGGATGAGCAACAAGGAAGGACGGGAACCCACTGAGGGAGTTGTTGATGGTCCGTTCCAAACGACGTTCCGAAACGTTGGCAATTTCCGAAAGACCAATACCGAGGAAGTCAAAGGGCAGAGCCATCGGTTCGCCATGGAAGTTGCCACCGGAGATGACTGCGCCATCAGGCAGGACAATGGGGTTATCCGTAGCGGAGTTGATTTCGATATCAACCTTTTCTTTGACAAAACCCAGGGCATCCTTGCTGGCGCCGTGAATCTGCGGTACGCAGCGGAGGGAGTACGGATCCTGGACCTTCAGTTCACCCTGGTGGGTAACGTAAGTGGAATTCTTCAGGAGGCTGCGGATATTGTAGGCCGTATCAAGCTGGCCGCGATGTGGACGGATTGTATGGAGCCGTTCGTCAAAGGCATCAATGATGCCGCGGTTGGCTTCCATCGTAAGGGCAGCGGCGATATCGCTCTGTTTGAGAAGGAGCATCCCATCCCAAAGGGCGAAGGTCCCCATGGCAGTCAGGATTGGAGTCCCATTGATGAGGGCCAGGCCTTCCTTGGCAACAAGGCGGATGGTCGGGATCCCAGCACGGTCCATGGCTTCCTTGCCGCTCATCAGTTTGCCCTGATATTCAGCATCACCCAGTCCAAGCATCGGGAGAACCATGTGAGCCAGCGGTGCAAGGTCACCGGAAGCCCCAAGGGAACCTTTTTCAGGAATATAGGGATGAACACCCTTGTTGATCATATCGACAAGGACATTCAGGGTTTCCAAACGGATACCGGAATACCCTTTGACCAAGGCATTGGCGCGAATCAGCATGGCAGCGCGGGTCACTTCGCGGGACAGAGGATTACCATAACCGCAGGAATGGGTGCGGATAAGGTTTTCCTGGAGTTGGCTGCAGTCTTCCTTGGAAATGGAAACGCGGCAAAGGGAACCAAAGCCGGTCGTTACCCCGTAAACAACCCTTTCATTATCTACGATATCATCGATAAGGGCACGGGAGGCCTTGATGCGGTCAATGGCGTCGGGATCGACCTTGATCTTGGCGTCGTAGCGGCTGACGGCCACCAATTCTTCGAGGGAAAGGTCATTTCCGGTCAGGACTACTTCTTTAATGTTCTTTACATCTTTCAACAGCATTGTTCGTCATCCTCCTTATAAAATAAGCACATGGTTTATGGAATGTATGAATCCAGCATTACAAAAGATGGAATTTCCAAAGGAATCGGCTGCCTCTTTGCAGGGAAGGGGGCAGCCGACCAGATAAAGCCTTACCCGAGAATCATGGCGCCGATGACGCCGCCAATCAGCAGGGTAACATCGTAGAAGATAAAGGTAGGTACACAGGTGTCCCAAATATGGTTGTGCTGACCATCTGCATTCAGACCTGACGTCGGACCCAAGGTAGAGTCAGAAGCCGGGGAACCAGCATCACCCAAAGCGGCAGCAATACCGATGAGCAGGATGATGGAACCAGTCGAGAAACCAAGTTTGTAGCCCATAGGAATGTAAATGGAGGCGACAACCGGGATGGTCCCAAAGGAAGTCCCAATTCCCATGGTGATAAGCAGGCCAACAAGGAGCATGACGATGGCACCGCTCAGCTTGGTGTTGATAATAGCCGTCGTCGCATTGACAAGGGATTCCACAGAGTGGGTTTCACGAAGGACCTGGGCATAGCCAGCAGCTACGAGCATAACGAAAGCGATGAAGCCCATCATGGCAACGCCGCCATCAACGTACTTGTCGATTTCTTTCCATTTGATGGCACCCGTAAGGATCATGACAAGAAGACCGCAGGAAGCACCAATCGGCAGGGATTCGAAATGAAGCTGGGCAACAAAGGCAACGACGGCAGCAGCAAGGGCCTTCCAGCAATCAGCCGTCATCTTGACCTCTTCGTCGGAAATTTCATTGGCACCAGCAATAGGCAGGTCTTCATATTCACGGTCTCTCGTACCATAGAGCATAACGGCCAAGATAAGACCTACGAGCATGGAAGCACCGCCGATCCACATGACGGAAGAAATATCCCCAATCCCTACATCCACTTTATTGGCTACCATCTGATCCTTGATGATGGTCATGAAAAGCAGGCCAAACCCAACAGGCAGGGAAACATACGGAGCTTTCAGGCCGAAGGTCAGTGCACAGGCAACGGCACGGCGGTCCAGTTTCATTTTGTTCATAACGTGCAGCAGGGGCGGAATCAAAATAGGGATGAAAGCAATATGAACAGGGATCAGGTTCTGTGAGAAGCAGGCAAAGAACGCAATGGTGAAGCAGAACAGGATCTTCTTTGTGCCGACAGCCTTTGCAATCTTGCGGGCTGCAATATCAGCCAAACCGGAGCGGCCAATGGCAACAGCCAAGATTCCCAGCAGGATGTAGCTCAAGGCCGTTTCCGAGTTCCCACCCATCCCAGCAATGAGGGTGCTGAATGTCTTGGGAAGATCCATGCCGCCCGTCAATCCGGCAACGACACCAGAAATCAGGATGGCCAGCAGCACGTTCATTTTCATCAAGCAGAGGGCCGACATGACAACAACAGATATGACAATTGGGTTGGTCAAAATATCCATGTAATCCTCAACTCCTTTTCATTTTGGGTTTTCCGTACCAATCAAATCATCGGGAAGCTGCCTGCTCAACTTCCTTTTAATTTACATTTTCATTCTAGTCAGGACCTGACAAAAAAACGTCAAAAAAAATTTTATTGTCAGTTATTTTTCTTTTCCGTAAAAACCCGAATTTTTTTGACGAAAGACAACGATATACTATGCTAAAGCGCTTTTGCTGTTGAAAAAGGCTCACAGAGCCATTTTTACTTTTATATATGCATTCTGTATACAGTTTTTCATTTTGGATTAGTTGCTTTTTTTAATGCGTCAAAATTCGAATTTAAAAATTATAAAACATATTTTTATTTGTACCATATCGAATAATAAAGAAGCCATTTATTATTTCATTTCCAGGTTTATTTTCTTTTATTTTTTTTAAGTCTATTTTTATTCCCTTATTTAGCGGTTCCCTCTCTGACTGCTCATGCGTGTCATGAGTAATGATGCTCTTTTTCCATCTAGATGAAAAATTTTACCAATAAACGAATAAAAAGAATGCAAACTTTCTCTTTCTCCCTGCTTTTTATATGTTCCTGGAAAGTCACACAAAAATAGGACCGCAAAGAAACGAATGCATCATTTCTTTGCGGTCCCGTATCAACAGGTGCCCCCTGTCTCAGTTCAGTTTCTTTCCCATCCTTTTTTCTGCCCAGTCGATGATCCGGCCTTCGTGGATCATCTCCCGCAGCCACTCGATATGGGGATAAAGAAACATATCATTTTCCATAACGGGTACTTTCTTGCCAATTTCCGTCAAAATCGCAGCAGACGCTTTCCCCCGTTTGACACCAGGCTGAACAAAGGACTGGGCCTCATAAACGGAAAGGAGTTCAATGGCAAGGATATATTCGAGTTTTTCTGCTGCAATAAGCGCTTTTTTGGTTGCGTTATACCCCATAGCCACGTAATCTTCTTGATTGCCGCAGGTCGGCGTATTGTCAATGCTTGCCGGTGTTGACAGGATACGCATTTCGTTGAGGAGACCGGCCTGGGTATATTGGGGAATCATAAGGCCGGAATTAAGGCCCGGATTTTTGATCAGGAACCATGGATGACCTGAAAGGCTGCCATCAATCAGACGATTGTTTCGCCGCTCCGACATCTTTGCCAGCATGGTAGCGGCAATGACGGATGAATCCATAGCGAGCCCGACGTAGGAAGAATCCGGATTGCAGGCTGAAATGACGTCAGCGTCCTTCTTCCCAGGCCAAATGATAGGATTGTCACAACAGGAATTGATTTCCGTTTCAATACTTATAAGGGCATCATTCAATGTTTTTTTGACCGCTCCGTGAAGCTGGGGAATGCAGCGCAGAGAAAGGGCATCCTGCACCCTTTTTCCTGCCGCGTTCTTGATGATATCAGAATCAGCAAGGAAATTCCTGACGTTTTCCGCTGTTTTTCCCTGATCCTTGTGGGGGCGCACAGACATGACCCGCTCATCAAAAGCATTCATGACGCCCTCAAGAGCTTCTACACTCATGGCGCCAATCACATCGGCCGTTCGGGCCGCCTTAAGAAAATCGTAAAGAGCGATGGCTGCCATTGCGGTCGGTGACGTCGTTCCCGACACGAGTGCAAGACCTTCCTTGCTTGATAGCTCAACAGGAGCAAGTCCGACTTTCTTAAGTGCATCCGCACCAGATAAAAGCTCACCGTCTGCCCACGCCTTCCCTCTCCCTGTAAGGACAAGGGCCATATGGGCCTCAGGGCTTAAATAGCCGACACTTCCTTCCCCCGGGGCCCAAGGGACCACTCCGAGATTGAGACACTGCCGGACCTGCTCCAAGACGCACAGGCGCACACCGCTATAGCCCTGACCCAAGTTCTGGAGCATCATGAGCAGCGTACCCCGCACCACTTCTTCTGAAAGAGGCGCCCCCACAGATGTCGAATGGGAAAGGATGATATTGGTCTGGAGCTGGGCCGTCTCTTTCTTATCGATGGCTTTGGTGCAAAGGGCACCAAAGCCGGTTGTCACTCCGTACATGACTTTTTCTTCATCAACCCATTTTTCCACCAAGGCCCGGGATGCATTGACCCTGTTTCGATAAGCCGCTGAGAATTCCACCTTGGCATGGCGGCGAACAATGTCCATAAATTGATCGAGGCTGAGGTGTTTGCCCAGACGAATGGTTCCCATAAAATCACTTTCCTTCCGCTTCTACTTGGTCGACACTGTCTACAATATCCTTTTTTGTGGTTGATTGCAATAGCAAATAGGACACTAGACAAAAAGTTTATGAGGACGTTTT
>UPXT01000016.1 GCA_900538365.1 uncultured Acidaminococcus sp.
CGTCCTCATAAACTTTTTGTCTAGTGTCCTATTTGCTATTGCAATCAACCAAAAAAATAATCCAGTGATAAGGGGAGGGACGGTGATATTTATTTTTTTGCCCTAAACAGATATAATAAGGAAGACGAAGACTTTAATAGTGGGACCCACGGGTCCTTTTTTTGGTAAAGGAGATCGACCATGAAGAAGCTGTTCTTACTGATTGCCGTCATTACGGCACTTTTCACGGCTGCCTGCGGTAAAAGCGGCAAAGCGGCTGGAACGGACGCACCGGCCCTAAAGGGCCCTGTCACAGCCCAATTTGAGACCAGTCTCGGCAATTTTGAGGTCCGCCTTGCCGTCGAAGGGGCGCCCAAGACCTGTGTCAATTTTGTAAAGCTTGCGGAATCCGGTTTTTACGATGGACTTACCTTCCACCGTGTCATTGATGGCTTCATGATCCAAGGAGGCGATCCCAAAGGCGATGGGACGGGCGGACCGGGCTATACCATTAAAGATGAATTTTCGAAGAACCTGCGTCACGATGGACCGGGAATCTTGTCTATGGCAAACGCGGGCCCTGATACAGGCGGAAGCCAGTTTTTCATTACCTTGGAAAAGACTCCTTGGCTGGATGACCATCATGCTGTCTTTGGCCGCGTCGTCAAGGGCCTTGATGTAGTCCAAAAGATTGGTAAGGTTAAAACGAATGCCAATGACCGGCCGGTGACGCCCGTTGTCATCAAGAAAATCAAGATCGTAAAAGGCTAAGGAGGAAATCGGGTTGCCAGAAACGCTGGAAAAGAAGCTGACCTTTAAGGACAATCGGGAAATGGTGGCTGTCCTGGGAAAAAATGATGAATACCTGAAACTGATGCTGGATCCGGAATGCCGGATCATTCCCCGGGGCAATGAACTGCTCCTTACCGGGACGGAAGCAGCCCTCAGGCGGATGGAACGGGCCTTTTCGGAACTGCTCTATCTCTATCGTCAGGGACTGCCCATTACGACCCATGATGTGACATACACGCTGAAGCTAGTTCGTGACGGCAAGGAAGAGGCCTTGCATCAGCTCCATACGGATACGGTCATTACGACCTACCGGGGAAAGCAGGTAAAGGCCAAGACTTTGGGCCAATGGCAGTACCTCAAGACCATTGGGGAAAACCAGATGACCATTGCCGTTGGACCGGCGGGCACGGGCAAGACTTACCTTGCCGTGGCTATGGCAGTCAAGGCCCTTAAAAACCACGAAGTGGAGCGGATCATCCTCACGCGACCGGCGGTGGAAGCTGGGGAAAAGTTGGGTTTTCTGCCTGGGGACCTGCAGGAAAAGGTGGACCCATACCTGCGTCCCCTTTATGATGCCCTTTACGAAATGCTCGGCATGGAATCCTTCCAGAAATACCTGACCCGGGGAACCATTGAAGTGGCGCCCCTTGCCTATATGCGCGGACGGACCTTGAGCGATGCCTTCATCATTATCGATGAGGCCCAAAATACGACGGCTGAACAGATGCGGATGGCTCTTACCCGTTTTGGTTTTGGCTCCAAGCTCGTTGTGACCGGTGATGATTCCCAGGTGGACCTGCCGCCGGGCAAGGAGTCCGGACTCACCAATGCCGCCCATGTTCTTCAGGCAATCCCAGGCATTGGCATTGTCCACTTTACAGACGGCGATGTCATCCGGCATGAAATCGTGGCGGCCATCATCCGGGCGTACAAGAAATACGATGATGCCAAAAAGAAAGGAAGGGACGGCTATGATCGTCACACTCGAAAATAATCAGGAAAAGGTTATCATTCCTGAAGAACTGGAAGCGGACCTGACCAAGGCCATGAATGTTGTTGCAGAGCTGGAAGGCCTGTCTCCACAGACGGAAGTGGATATTACCCTTGTCGATGATGCTGCAATCCACGAACTCAACCGCACCTACCGCGGCATTGATCGGCCGACGGATGTGCTTTCCTTTGCCCTTGACGAAGGGGAAGAGGAACCGGAAGTGGACGATGACGAGATCGAGCATCTTTTGGGTGATGTCATCATTTCCGCTCCGACAGCGGTCCGCCAAGGTGAGGAATATGGGCACGGACTCGAACGGGAAATGACCTATCTGGCTGTTCATGGCATGCTCCATCTCCTGGGATACGATCACATGGAAGAAAAGGACAAGCTTATTATGCGCAAACGGGAGGAAGAAGTCCTGCGCAGGCTCGACCTTGCCGAGGAAAACTTTGGAGGCTGACGATGGACCGGATTCTTTTTGAAGCGGCAAAAGCGGCACGGAAAAATGCCTATGTCCCGTATTCCCACTTTGCCGTGGGAGCGGCAGTCAGGACGAAGGACGGCCGCATCTTTACGGGCTGCAATATCGAAAATGCATCCTACGGACTGACGGTCTGCGCCGAACGAAATGCCATCTTTGCAGCCGTAAAAGAAGGCGTGCGCGACTTTGAGACCCTGCTCGTGACGGCTGATACGGAGGGACCTGTTTCCCCCTGCGGGGCCTGCCGCCAGGTCATGGCTGAATTTAGGATTTCCCATATTGAACTGACAAACCTCAAGGGGCTCAGCAAGTGCCTGAGCCTTGAAGAACTCCTGCCTTACGGCTTTACTCTAAAAGAAAAGGAATAAGCATCATGCAAGTACAGCAGCAAGAACATCGGGCCGGCTATATCGCCGTTATTGGACGCCCCAATGCGGGCAAGTCGACCCTCATTGATAAACTGATCGGGGAAAAGGCCGCCATTGTGTCAGACCGTCCCCAAACGACACGCAATCGCATCCTCTGCATTCTATCGACGGAAAAGGCCCAGCTCATTTTCCTTGATACGCCAGGACTCCATAAACCTATGGACAAATTGGGGGAGCATATGGTCAAAGCCGCCGAGGACGCCTTAAAGGATGTCGACGCCGTGCTCTATGTCGTTGACGCCACGGAAAAACGGGGTAAAGGGGAGACTTATATCCTGGAACGGCTCAAAAAGGTCCAGGTTCCGGTCATACTTGTCCTCAACAAGGTGGATCTCATTGATCGGAAAGAACACCTTCTGCCGCGCATCGACGCTTTTCAAAAGGCCTATCCCTTTCATGGCATCATGACCCTATCTGCTTTGGAAGATACGGATTTTACGCCGCTTCTCGATGAGTTGACAGGCCTCATGCCGGAAGGCCCCAGCTTTTATCCGGAAGATCTTTACACGGACCAGACGGAACGGGTCATGGCCAGCGAAATCATCCGGGAAAAGATTCTGCGCCTCACTCACGATGAAGTGCCCCATGCCGTTGCCGTCAAGGTAAATGAAATGAAGACCCGTGATAATGGGATGGTTTATGTGCGGGCCGATATCTATGTGGAACGGGATTCCCAAAAAGGAATCCTTATTGGGCGCAAGGGACAGATGCTCAAGCAGATCAGCCAAGAAGCCCGCAAGGACATCGAGGACCTTGTCGGCAGTCGGGTCTATCTTGAAATCTGGGTTAAGGTACGTCCTAAATGGCGGGAAAAGGAAACCGAGCTGCGGCAGCTTGGGCTGAGCTCCGATCATACGGCATATTGACCATGCAGCGGCACCTATTGTATAATGAAAATTAACATTGACAGCCAAAAAGTGCCGAAAAATGGCACACTGTGATTCGTTGAAGTGGCGCTGTGGTTCCGAGATGGTTCTTTGCCGAAAGATCACAGGCCTTGGAAAAAAGGAGAGATGACTTATCGACGCGGGTCCTGCGCTTGGACGCATATTGAAACCGATTGTATATCCTTTTGCTTATCTTTTTTGGCATGTGGGCCGCAGCCTTTATCGCTTCATGGGCATCCAGCCCTATGATCCTGATATGAGCCGTTCGGAAGATGATATTCGGCGGATGGTCAGTGACAGCGAAAAAGGCGGGGAAATCGATCCCGTAGAAAGCCGCCTAATTGATAATGTCTTTGATTTTGCCGACCGGGTTGCCCGGGAGGTCATGGTTCCCCGGCAGGATATGATCTGCCTGTTTGTGGAAGATTCCTTGGAAGAAAACCTGAAGGTTGTCCATGATTCCGGTCACACCCGCTATCCGCTTTGCGAGGAAGACCGAGATCATATCCTGGGAATGATCCATATCCGGGAACTCATGAACCTTGACCAACAAGATCCCCACGCAGACCTAAAGTCTATCATGAGGGAAATTGACGTGGTGCCTGAAAGCATGTCCATTGTGAAGATCCTCCAGCTCATGCAGCACAAACATGTCCAGATGGTGGCCGTTGCTGATGAATATGGCGGGACAGCGGGCCTTGTCACCATGGAAGACCTCTTGGAGGAAATCGTTGGTGATATCCAGGATGAGCACGATACGGAAATGCCGGAAATCAACAAGATGCCTGATGGGTCCTATGTGTTTGACGGCTTGGTCCTTTTGGACGAAGTATCAGAGACGATGGGTATCCAGTTTGATGACCCTGAGGAAGATACCATTGGCGGTTATGTCTTTGGCCTCATCGGACGTCAGCCTGTTGTGGGAGATACCGTCGATGAGCGGGGCAATCGTTTTGAAGTGCTTGATTCATCCGGATTCCGTGTCCTTCGGGTCCGTGTCATCCCCCTGAAGAAAGACAAAAAGGAAGAGACAGTCCATGACGAGTGAAGCCTTTCAGGATGAAGCGGTCATATTGGAAGTAAGGAATTGGCAGACTGCGGATAAGTACGCAGTCTGCTTTTGTCGTCATCATGGGAAAGTGCCCTTTATCGCCTATGGAGCAGCCTATCCCAAGAGTACGAGCGGTCGGATTGTCCAGCCTTTTGCCCAGCTGCGCGTGACCCTCATGCCGGGCCGCAAGGTGGCGACCCTTCGCAGCTGTGAGTTTATGAACCTGCCCAATGCCATGGATATTGAAGGCATGGCTTATGGTGCCATCATAGCCGAGGCCGTGATGCAGCTGTTTGAAGAGGAAGAACCGCTGGAAGAGGCCTTTTTCCTCATTTGTCAGGCTTTTACCCTCTTTTCAAACCATAATAAGCGGCTCGTAACGGACAGCACCCTCTTTAAACTTCTGGCCCTTTGTGGTTTCGAACCGGTTCTTGACTATTGTACAACCTGCGGAAAACCCATGGAAGAAGACGGTTATTTCAGTCCCGTCCAAGGCGGTTTTCTCTGCAGGGACTGTGCCTTGGACCATGATCTGCCCCTTACGGTTAAGGCAAAGGCGCTCCTGCAGCATCTCCTGACCCTTGATTTTGAGACCCCCGAACCTTTTACGGTACGGGGAAAGGAGCTGATGGAAGTGGAAAAGATTCTCTATCGGTTCCTGACTTTTCAAACGGACCGGCCGCTTAAGAGCCTCCAATTTCTGACGCAGCTTGGCAAGGGGGCCCTATGAACCGGTGGATCTATGGACTTCATAGGGTTTGGGCGCGTGCCCGCAAAAAGGAACCCCTCTTTCTGGCGGCCGCTGCCCTGCTGCTCTTTTTTCTCAATGAGCCTTGGGTGCTTTGGGGCGGTCTCCTTCTTGGCGCCCTTGATGCTTATCAGTTGGACCTAGAAAAAAGGCTGGGCGCCCCCTCAATCCTTGGCAGAGCGCTTGGCATGCTCCTTACGGCGCTTTTTGTATCCCCTCACAGCTATCCCTTGGCCCTTCCTGGTGCCGTTTTTTGGATGCTGATCTTTATCCTGTGGGGCGCTTATCTTCTTTTTTGGGAAAGCAGGGAATTGGCCAAGCGGGGGCCTTCTATCCTTTTTCCCTTCTTTTTGGGAACAGCCCTTTTTCTTAACCAACTTGACGCGGATGGGGGCGCTTTTGAGGCGGCCCTTCTTATGGGCGGCTATGGTTTATTTCGGGCCCTTTGGGAAATGAAAAAGGCGGTCCAAAGGAAATGCCGCCTGCTGTTTCTCTTTTATTTTGCTTCAATAGGCCTTATCCTTGGCCTTTTCTATGTATCCTTTATCTGGATGGCGGGAGATCCCATTTATCTTCTTCTTTGGCTCTTTGCCCTAGGGACCCTTTACTGGATCTTTCCCTCCTTATGAGTGAATGGAGGAATCTCATGAAACTTGTCACTTGGAATGTCAACGGACTTCGGGCCTGTATGAATAAAGGTTTTAAGGAGTCCATGGAAAAACTGGACGCCGATATCATTTGTATCCAGGAAACGAAGATGCAGCGGGAACAGGCCAGTTTTGATTTTCCCGGTTATTATGAATATTGGAACAGTGCCGTTAAAAAAGGCTACTCCGGAACGGCCATCTTTTCCCGTATCAAGCCCCTTTCCGTGACCTATGGACTGGGCATCGAGGAACATGACCAGGAAGGCCGTGTCATTACAGCGGAGTATGACGGTTTTTACCTTGTCAATGTCTACACGCCCAATTCGCAGCGCGAGCTGGCCCGCCTGAGCTACCGCATGACTTGGGAAGATGCGTTCCAGGCGTACTGCGAGGCCCTTTCACAGAAGAAAGTAACCATCGTCTGCGGGGACATGAATGTGGCCCATGAACCCATTGACCTCAAGAACCCTGATTCCAATCATCACAATGCCGGCTTTTCTGACGAGGAGCGGCAAAAGCTTGATGCGTTCCTTGCCCGGGGATTCGTTGACTCCTTCCGTATGCTCTATCCTGATCGGGAAGGGGCCTATACCTGGTGGTCCTATATGTTCAAGGCCCGCGAACGGAACGCGGGGTGGCGCATTGACTATTTCCTTGTTTCGGAAGCGGGTCGTGACAAGATCCGGGATGTAACCATCATGAACGAGATTATGGGCAGTGATCACTGTCCTGTTGTCCTGGAGTATGGGGTATAACTGCTGCCAAAAGGGAGGGATAGGACGTGAAGGGCGCCTTTATTGGAGATATTGTAGGATCCCGTTTTGAGTGGACTGGATTTCGGGAAAAGGAATTCGACTTGTTTGCCAAAGGATGCCGCGTGACGGATGACTCCCTTATGACGGCTGCCGTGGCAGAAGCCTTCCTGACGATGCGGGAAGCAGACCTTCCAGAAACAGAAAGCGTATTGGGTCCTCTTCTTTGCGAAAGGATGCGTAAGTTGGGGCGCACATATCCAGATGCTGGGTATGGACAGAAATTTAAGGCGTGGCTTATGGATGAGACCATGGGACCTTATGGCAGCTGTGGAAATGGGGCGGCCATGCGCGTTTCTCCGGCTGGCTGGTTTGCCTATACCTTGGCGGAAGCGGAGGAACTGGCCCTTATTTCCTGCCGTGTGAGCCATAATGAAAAAAGTGCGGAAAAGGCGGCCCAAGCCGTTTCAGGAGCGATTTTCCTTGCCCGCTCGGGAGCCAGGAAGGACGTGATCCGTACCTATCTGGGGCGTTTTTATGACCTTTCGGAACCTTTTGACGAGCTTAGAAGCCATTACGAAGGGAATGCAACTTGCGACGGATCCGTGCCCCAGGCCCTGACGGCTTTTTTGGCATCGGACAGTTTTGAGGATGCCCTAAGGCGCGCTGTCAGTCTCGGTGGCGATACAGATACCCTTGCCGCCATCAGCGGAAGCCTTGCAGAACCTTATTTTGGCATTCCTGCCTCCATCTATAAAGCCGCGGAAGGGTATTTTACAGAGGAAATGAAAGCCGTCCTGCAGCGTTTTGACGCACTTTGCGCAAAGGAGAAGGACTAGCATGGAATATTGGGATATCTATAACGAGAAAAAAGAACGCACAGGCCGCACCATGATGCGCAATGATTGGCATATGAAACCGGGCGACTATCACTTGACGGTCCTTGCCCTCATTGTGAATGAAAAGGGACACATCCTGCTTACCCAGCGTCAGCTTGATAAGCAGTGGGCTCCAGGGAAATGGGAGATCCCCGGCGGCGGTGTCAAGGCAGGCGAAACGTCACTGGAAGCGGTCCTGCGGGAAACGCGGGAAGAAACAGGTCTTGTGCCGGATAAAGAGGCGGTCCGCCTCGTCCATACGTACCGCAATGATTCCCCAAAAGAACAGAACAACTACTTTGTCGACATCTATGAAGTGCGCCTTCCCTTTACGGAAGAAGCGGTTACGATCCAACAAGCGGAGGTCAAAGGGTTTGCCCTTCTGAGTCCCCAAGAGGTCAGGGCCCTTGGCGAAAGCGGGAAAATCCTCCATTATGCCCATTTTGCGGATTTATTTTAGGAGGCGTCCCCAGCCATGCTTGAAAATGCCATTTTATTGATTTTTTCCTTGCTTCTTTTAGGCAGTGTTTTTACCGGGATTCCCATTTTGGCCGCTCTTTTTGCTGGGCTCTTGCTCTTTAGCGGCTATGCCCGTTACCAGGGATTTTCCTTCAAGGAAATCTTTGGCATGTGGGCCGCTGGCGTGAAGACCATCCGCAATATCCTCATGACCTTTGTCATCATTGGCTTTTTGACAGGGCTTTGGCGGGCTGGCGGGACCATCCCGACCATTGTCTATTATGCGTCCGGCGTTATCGACCCGGCGCTCATCGTCCTCCTTACCTTTGTCCTTAACTGTCTCCTGTCCTTTCTTATGGGAACGAGCTTTGGGACAGCGGCAACGATGGGGCTCATCTCCATGACCATTGCAGCAGCCTTGGGGGCACCCAAGGCGCTCATTGGCGGGGCCGTCCTGTCGGGAATCTACTTTGGGGACCGCTGCTCACCTGTATCGACAAGCGCGCTCCTTACGGCAGACCTGACGGGAACGAACCTTTATGACAACATCCAGGGCATGATGAAAAGTGCCTTGGTGCCCTTTCTCCTTTCCCTTGTGTTCTATGGCCTCATGGGCGGGGGAGAAGGCACGGCGGAGACGGCAAGCGCCGTGAAGCATCTTTTTGCGTCCCATTTTGACGTATCCTATGCCATGCTCATCCCGGCAGCAAGCATCCTTATTTTGGCTTTTTTCCGCGTGGCTGTGAAAAAGACCCTTTTTGTGAGCGTTGTCTTAAGTTTCCTCTGCGCTTATGTCTATCAGGGCCTTTCCCTTCCCGCCATCTTTCACGTCATGTTCTTTGGCTTTATCTCCTCGGACCCTCAGCTCAATGCCATGCTCCGCGGCGGGGGCCTTCTTTCCATGGCGAGTACGACGGGCATCGTCATGATCGGGTCCTGTTACTCCGGCATTTTCAGCAAGACGGGGCTGCTCCGAAATATTGAATCGGTCCTTCTTGCCCTGACAAAGCGCTTCTTTCCTTTTGCCGGCGTCTTTGGCGCGGCGGCAATCAGTTCCCTCATTGGGTCGAACCAAACCCTTGCCATCATCATGACGCGCGACCTTTCCCGCAAGATCATGCCCGACGGCAAGGAACTTGCCCTTGCCATTGAAGATACGGCCGTTGTCATGAGCGCCCTGGTGCCTTGGTGCATTGCCGGCGCTGTGCCTTTGGCTTTTATCGGCGCGCCCATTTCAAGTATGCTCTTTGCCTTTTATCTATATGCCCTGCCTTTATGGCGCCTTGGAAAGGCAGCCTTTGCGGCGCGGCAGGGCGCATAAGAAACCTTGGGAAAATAAAAAACTGCCCCCGCAAGGGCAGTTTTTTTATGTCTTGTCCTAGGCCTGCGTCTTCCTGCGGCCGCTCCCAATAAAACCGATGAGAGCAAGGAGAAAGAAGACGAGGCTTGTTGCCTGGGCCGATTTGAGGCCAAAGAGGAAAGGCTCCACATAATCGCCGCGGAGGAATTCAAGGAAAAAGCGCAGCGCCGAATAGAGCATGACGTAGACAAAGCAGCACTGACCCCGTTTGTAGGGTCGGGACTGGAACATGAGCAGCAGGGCGAAAAGGATGATGTCAATCTGTCCTTCCCAAACTTCTGCCGGCCACAGGGGCGCGTTTCCATAGGTGCTGCGGGCCAGGGTCCCAACGGGATAGAGAATGCCGAAATCGCCGCCAGTGGGCGCGCCGAAAGCATCGCCGTTTAAGAGATTTGCCATGCGCCCGATGGACTGGCCGATGAATAGGGCCGGGGAAACAACGTCCAGCATATCGATCCAATTGATTTTGTGGGCTCTGCAGTAGAGGGCCCCGGCGAGAATACCGCCGACGATGCCGCCTTGGATGGCCATACCGCCCTGCCAGACAAAGAAAATCTCTGACAGGTGGTCACTGTAGTAGGCCCAGTCAAAAAAGAACACATCCCAGAGGCGAGCGCCGACAATGCCGGCAAAACCGCCATAAATCCCGATGTCGGGCAGGTACTTTTCCCAGCCCCGTCCATCCTTATAGGCAAGGAAATAAGCCGTTCCCGTTGCCATGAAGATGGCCGTGCAGAGCATGAGACCATACATGCGGATGGGAAAATTGCCGATAAAAAAGAGATATTGATGCACAGGAAATCCTTTCTCCGGTCAGTCAAGGATCTTGACCGGACAAAAATCAATGTAATCAGACGCGACGAGGCGGTACTGCGTGCCATCCCGGAGGCCTTGGAAAAGGTTCAGGAAATGGGCGGCGTCACCGTGGACGTGGCCGTAGATGCAGGCCGTAACTTCGTAGTCCCGGCAGAGCTCGGTAAAGCCTGTCACTTCTTCCGGCTCGTATAGGGGCGGGTAGTGGAGGGCCGCAATGATCCGTTTGGCACCGGACGCCTTGGCTTCTTTAAGGGAATGCTCGAGGCGCTGAACCTCACGTTTATAAAGGAGGTCATCGTGATCCGTAAATTCCGGCATGGAGGGAAGGTTCCATCCCCTGGTGCCGCAGATGGCCGTGTCCTTTTCGACGACGCAGCTATTATGGAGAAATTGGAAGCTGCCCTTAAAGGCTTGTTCCATCTTGCGCATGCTGGACCACCAATAATCGTGGTTCCCCTTGAGGACGATCTTCTTTCCTGGAAGTGTGGAAAGCATGGAAAAATCTTTTTCGATGGCATCGGCTAGGTCCATGGACCACGACGTATCACCGCAAAGAATGATCGTATCGTCAGCGCCAATGGCTTTTTTCCAGTGCTCGATGATTTTTTCCCGATGGCCTTTCCACTGCGGGCCGAAGACGTCCATGGGTTTTGTCGGGGGAGCCCCGGATAGATGCAGGTCTCCAATTGCATAAAAGGCCATGAATGGTGCTCCTTCCTGCGTTGACTTTATGAGGCGTCAACTATATAATAAATCTATTGCAGTGAATGGCAATCTATCCTGCAAAAAGTCCCCTTCTAGCGCTATAGGCGGTGGGATGGATGGCAGGTCTTTCCAAGGGGTCGGTGCCCTTGGAAAACAATTGTTTCACTGCGGAAATTCCGTGGGCCGCACGGAAATCTATGCTTGTGGAGAGTGTGCAAGTCATCGCGGCTTTTTTCAAGTCAGCGGTGCCGTTCTCGTTGAAGCAGGAAGCACCCGCCTCTATCCGGCGGGGGTACGTTCACTTCCTTCAATACTACTATGTTACAGAATCGGATGCCGTATTGCAAGGGATTTCACTTATGTTTCCAAAATAGGGAGGCCAAGCCATGATCAGTGAAAAGTATGAACCCCATAAGGCGGAAGCCAAATGGCAAAAGTATTGGGAGGACCATCATACCTACAAGGTCAGCAATGATGATCCCCGCCCCAAATATTACGTCCTTGAGATGTTCCCGTATCCTTCGGGAAACCTCCATATGGGGCACGTACGGAACTATTCCATCGGCGATGTAGTCGCCCGTTTCCGCACCATGCGCGGCTACAACGTCCTTCATCCCATGGGTTTTGACTCCTTTGGCATGCCTGCGGAAAACGCCGCCATCAAACATAACATTCCGCCGGCCAAATGGACTCTTGAAAACATTGCCAACATGGAGGATCAGCAAAAACGCATGGGTCTTTCCTATGATTGGGATCGTGAAGTCAAGACTTGTATGGAAGATTACTACAAGTGGACCCAGTGGTTCTTTGAACTCATGTATAAACGCGGTCTGGCCGTCAAGAAAACAGCCCCGGTCAACTGGTGCGAAAAATGCAATACCGTCCTTGCCAACGAACAGGTCATTGATGGGAAATGCTGGCGCTGTGATACACCGGTCATCAAAAAGGACCTGTCCCAGTGGTTCTTTAAGATTACCGATTATGCCGATGAACTCCTGAAGGACCTTGACCTCTTGAAGGGCTGGCCTGAACCGGTCAAAACCATGCAGCGCAACTGGATTGGCCGCAGTGAAGGACTGGAATTCAGCTTTGACTGCCCGGACCTTGGAACCAAGCTCCCGGTCTATACGACCCGTCCCGATACGATCTATGGCGTCACCTTCGTCGTTATCCCGCCGGAGCATCCCCTTGTTGCCAAGATCCTTGAAAATAACCCCAAACGGGCTGAACTCGAAGCCTTCTGCGACAAGGTCCGCAATACATCGGATATTGAGCGGACCAGTGCTGAGTCGGAAAAAGTGGGCATGTACACGGGCTGCGACTGTGTCCATCCCCTGACGGGACATAAGGTGGAAATCTGGATTACGAACTATGTCCTTTTTGACTACGGCACGGGCGCTGTCATGGGGGTACCGAGCGGGGACCATCGTGACTGGATGTTTGCCACGAAGTACGGGATCAAGAAAATCCTCACCCTCCAGCCAAAGGATAAGGAACTGAAGCTTGAGGAAATGGATGATGCCTATACAGAAAAAGACGGTGTCTTGGTTAATTCCGGGCCCTTCACAGGGATGGAAATGCATAAAGCCATGGGGGCCATCATGGACTACATGGAAGAAAAGGGCCTGGGCAAACGGCGCGTCAATTATCGTCTTCGCGACTGGCTGATCAGCCGTCAGCGCTATTGGGGCGCACCCATTCCGGTCATCAACTGCCCGAAATGCGGCGAAGTCCTCGTTCCGGAAAAGGACCTGCCCGTGAAGCTGCCGACAGACGTCAAGTTTACGGCCGGCGCCAAGAGCCCCCTTGCTACGAGTGAGTCTTTCGTGCACTGTACCTGCCCAAAATGCGGCGGTTCGGCAACACGTGAACTCGATACGATGGATACTTTCGTCTGCTCGAGCTGGTACTATTTGCGCTATACCGATCCCCACAATGATGAGGCCCCTTTCAGCCATGAAGCGGTCGATCATTGGATGAGCGTGGATCAATATATCGGCGGTATTGAACATGCCATCCTCCATCTGCTTTACTCCCGCTTCTTTGTGAAGGTCCTGCGGGACGCCGGTCTTGTCAAGGTTGACGAACCCTTCGCAAACCTCCTGACCCAAGGAATGGTCATCAAGGACGGGGCCAAGATGAGTAAGTCCCTGGGAAATGTCGTTTCCCCGGAAGAAATCATTGGCAAGTATGGCGCCGATACGGCCCGTCTGTTCATCATGTTTGCCGCTCCTGTGGAACGGGAACTGGAATGGAGTGACCAGGGTGTTGAAGGGTCCTTCCGCTTCCTGAACCGTGTATGGCGTATTGTCTACCACTTCCAGGATGAACTCCAGAAACAGGTCAAGACCTATGATGTGAAGGAACTGGATGAAGCAGGGCGGGAAATGCGCCATATCCTCCACGTGAGCCTGAAGAAGATCACAGAGGACCTGGACAGCCGCTTTAACTTCAATACCGCCATCAGTACCATGATGGAACTGGTCAATGCCCTTTACGCCTATAAGGATAAGGCCAAGAAAGTACATCCGGGTCTCATCTGGGAAGTCATTACGGATCTGCTCCTTGTAATGGCCCCCTTCGTTCCGCATATTACGGAAGAACTCTGGCACGGCACCATCAATGATTCGGAAAGCATCCATAAGCAGGCTTGGCCGAAGTATGATGAAGAAGCCATCAAGGTCGACGAAGTAGAGGTCCTTGTTGAAGTCAACGGCAAGCCAAAGGACCGTATCATGGTCGATCCGGAAATGGATAAGGAGGCCTTGGGCAAGGTCGCCTTGGAAAGCCAGGCTGTCAAGGAGGCCATCGGCAGCGGCAAGGTTATCCGCGTCATTGCTGTCCCGGGCCGTCTGGTCAACATTGTGGTAAAACCGTAAGGCGTTTTACTGAAATAAGGATGCCCTTTTAGACGAAAATAGTCGTTCAAAAGCAGGTTATCACCCCTTCGCGGGGAGATGACCTGCTTTTTTTTTGAAAAGGAGGTCGCACCATGAACCTATGGAACCGCAGGAAGGCAGCTGTCATCTTCGTCCTCATGGTCCTTATTGTAGGAGCTGCCCTCTACTGGGAAGAGACGCCGCAGCAGGGAAAAATTCCGCTGGATCCTGAGGCGGTCATGACAAAGCAGCGGGAGCAGAAAGCGCGCCCCAGTCTTCATGTCTATGTCAGCGGTGCCGTCATGTACCCTGGCCTTTATGACCTTGCCCCGGGCCTGCGCTATGCCGACGCCATTTACAAGGCTGGCGGCATGACGGATGAGGCCGATGAAACGAGGGTAAACTTGGCGAAAAAAATCAAGGATGGCTGTCAGGTGAACGTCCCGCTGCGGAAGAATCGGCGTCCTGCAGCAGGAAAGGCTCCGCCTTCTGCAGGCGTCCTGCCTGCTCGGGAAAAAGGAAGACGGAAAGAACAAGGCGCCGCTAGGACCCCAAAGATCAATCCAAATGAGGCACCCCAGGAAGAACTGGAACGCCTTCCCGGAATCGGCCCCGAGACGGCGCGGCGCATCATATCAGAAAGGAACGCCGCCCCTTTCCGGTCCGTAGATGACCTGCTGCGCGTCAAGGGCATCGGCCCCAAAACGCTTTCCCGTTTCCGGGAGCTTGTGGAGGTCCTTCCATGACGCCCCTTTCCTGGGCTGGATTGGGCTTTAGTCTGGGCACGCTGTGGGGGATTTCGGCCCAGCCTTCCAGATGGCTTGTTTGGGGATTGCTAGGGGTCAGCCTACTTGTTGCTCTATTCTGGAAGGAAGGGAAAAAAGGGGGCGTCCTCGTCTTCTTTCTGCTGCCGGCCCTGTTCATAGGGGCCCTTTCCGGCCGGCATCGGCAAAGTGCGGCAAGCCGCATGGCTCCTTTTTTGGGGAAACCCGTAAGGCTTACGGGGCGGCTTGAGCCAGGTTCCCTGCGCGTTCGGAATCAATCCGTTTCTTTTACGCTCCTTTATGAAGGCATGCGCATCCCCGTTCTTCATTTGGGCGCCCTTCCTGGACCTTTATGGGGGAGCTACACGGCAGAAGGCCGTCTGGAACCGATGGAGACGTTCTATAATCCTGGGATGGCGGATGAAAAAAAGCGCAGTGCCGCCCGAAAGATTCCGGGAAGGCTAATGACCCAAAAGGGCGGTCTGCACTATGAAGGGGGAGAAAAAGATAGCCTCGACCGGATCGCCGCATTGGGCAGCGCCGTAAGAAAGCGGCTTTCAGAGGCCCTTCCTCCGCGGGAGGCCGCGCTCCTTGGGGGCATGCTCCTTGGCGGCAGTGAGGGGATGGACGCCCCGTCACTCCAGATCTTTACGGCCTGCGGTCTGTCCCATCTTCTTTCTGTGTCCGGAAGCCATGTGGCACTCCTTGCCAGCCTCTATGTCCTGGTGGCAGGGCATCTTCCGCTGCCGCGCCCTGTCAAACCCTTGGTGGGCATCTTTTTTCTAATCTGCTACGCCATCCTTTGCGGGCTTCGGGCGTCTGTCTGCCGTGCAGTGCTCCTTGGCAGCGGTGTTTTGCTGGGAGAGCTGTTGGGGCGCCGGGCAAGCGGCCCGTCCTTCCTTGGTTTTTCGGCCATCTTGCTCCTGGGCATCCATCCTTTTTGGATCTGGGATATTGGTTTTGCACTCTCCTTTGCGGCAGCAGCCGGACTGATGCTCCTAAGGGACCGGGTGGAAAGAGGGCTTACGCCTTATCTGGGGCAGCGGCTCGGGGCAGCTCTTTCTGTTCCCCTTGCGGCGCATATCTTTTCCCTTCCTTTGCTTGTCCATTATTTCCACGCCGTGAGCCTCCTGTCCCTTCCGGCCAATCTGCTTCTTGTACCGCTTTTGAGTCTTTCCCTCGTTCTTGCCGTATGTGCCGTTTTCGGGGGACTTATCCTGCCCTTTTTGGGAAGGATTCTTTTTGTCATGGCCGGCAGCCTGGTCAGTCTCTCCCTTGACCTGGGGCGCCTGCTTTCAGAAAGTAGGCCCTTCCTGGTCACAACGGGCACCTTGGGCTTTGGAGCGCTTTTTTGCTATGGTCTTTTGCTCAGCTTGCTCCTTGGCAATTTTCCACAGGGCTCCTGTCTCGACCGCTGCCGGCAAAAGGCGGCGCTTGCCTCTGCCTTTTGCCTTGCTGTCCTTTTTCTTTACCCTCGCTTTCAAAAAGTCCCTTTTACGGCTTATTTCCTTGATGTGGGGCAGGGCGACTGCTGCCTTCTTGTTATGCCGGACAGGAAGACCGTACTTATCGATACGGGGGGATTAAACGGACACTATGATATAGGGGAGCGGGTTGTCGTACCCGCGCTCCGGGCCCTTGGCGTAACCCAGATCGACACGATGATCATCAGCCATGGCCATCATGACCATGCTGGCGGGGCCGCTGGAATCGCACGCTGGCTGCCGGTGAAACGGCTGCTCCTTCCGCAGGAAAAAAACAGTGATGATATAGAAAAATTGATATATACCATGAAAAAAACAAATCACAAAATTGTATACAAAATGCAAAAAACAATTCACATCCGCTTTAAATCGCATATAATTAATATCGTAGACGCACCGAAAATGGCAGAGAAAGGAGGCAATGCAAACGAGAGCTCTGCAGTGGTGCTTGTTGCGTGCGGGAAAAGCAAGGTGCTCCTTACCGGGGATGCGACAAGTGAAATCGAACTTGCCGCAGCGGCAGCCCCGATTCGGAGCGATGTGCTGAAGGTTTCCCATCACGGTTCGTCAACTTCTTCGGAAATGGCCTTCCTTAAAGCCGTATCGTCTAAGGTTGCAGTCATTTCCGTTGGCCGGAACAACCGGTTTGGCCATCCCCATGAAACGGTCCTTGAACGCCTGGAATATTTAGGAATTCCCGTGGCAAGAACGGACGAAGGAGGTGCCATCAAGGTTGTTTTTGACGAGACCGGACCGAAGTGGTATAGTTATCGCTGTCAGCGAAACTGTTTCTAGGAGTGATCAAGGTTGAACGTGACAGCGGACCAGTTCCTGGCGGACCTCAGGAAAAAGGGCAGGCCCTGTCCCCATCTTGCGGTCGCCATTGGAAATGAGGACTACTACCAAGAGGCCATCAAGGAAACCATGAAAAAACGGATTGCCTTTGACCATAAAGGTGAGGAACTTAACACGTGGACTTTCGAGGATCGATTCAATCTTGTCGACCTGCGGGAAGCCATTTGTTCCCAGTCTTTTTTTGGGGGGCTCAATTGGGTCATTGTCAGTGATCCCTTTGTTCTTCAAAAGACCAAAGACGCAGCAAGTGTTCCGCCGACCAAAGGAAAAAGCAAAAAAAAGGAAAGCGCTTTAGAGGCCTTCCTTGAACTTGTCAGTGATATCCCTGCTTCGACTTACGTCCTTATCCAGCTTAGCGCCATCGATAAGCGGACGAGCGCGGCCAAAAAGCTCGGAGCGATAGCACCCTTGGTTGAGTGTCAACCCATCAAATGGTATCAGAACAATGCCCTCATGCCTTTTCTGCAGGAACAGGCTGAGCGATACGGCGCCCGCTTCGATCAAGGAGCCAAAGCCTTGATTGAAGACTATGTAGCAGCGGCCGATGAAGTGCCCCTCCTTTTTTTGGAGCGGGAAATCGAGAAGATTGCTCTTTTTGCCGGGGACCGTAAGATCTGGACCGTTGATGATGTACGGCAGATGTTTTCCCAGTTGCCCCAAGTATCAAATTTTGCCCTAGGCCGGGCCATCGAAGAAAGGAACCTGACCTTGGCGCTGGAACTGATTGCAGCAGAACGGAAGGATGACTCTAAATTTGTTTTGGCCCTTTATGTCGTTACTTCTTCCCTGCGTCTGCTGACCCAAGTCAAAGCCATGATGGCAAAAGGTGCTCGACAGGACGAGATTGCCCAAACCCTGAAAAAGAATCCCTACATCGCCAAGCTTGCCATGCAGCGTGCACGAAATTATTCCCATGAATCCTTACAAAAAGCCTTGGTGGACCTGGCGGTGCTGGCCATTTCTTACCGCAGTGGAGGCGGGGACAAAGGATGGAAGTGGTCACGTCTTGAGGAAATTATCATTTCATTAGTAGGAAGAGATTGAACTTGAGGAGGAAGTATTACGATGACCTTAGCTTTGAATTCTTATCAAACAATGGCAGTCGGCATTTTGCTGTATTATCTGGGTAAGTTCCTGAAAGCCCGCATTAAGTTCCTGCGTACGTACTGCATCCCGAACCCGGTTATTGGCGGTATCCTCTTTGCTCTTTTGAACCTCGCCCTTCATCAAAGCGGTGTCGGTGCCGTCAAACTTGATACGGTACAGCAGAGCTTCTTTATGAACATGTTCTTTACGAGCATCGGTTTTACGGCATCCTTTGCCCTTCTTAAAAAAGGCGGCCGCGACGTTCTGATCCTCACGATTATCTGCGCTATCCTTGTTACCTTGCAGGACGTCATTGGTGTCGGCCTTGCCAAAGTTGTGGGCCTGCATCCGCTCCTTGGCCTCTGCGCCGGTTCCGTACCGCTTGTCGGCGGCCATGGTACGAGTGCTGCTTTTGGTCCTTTCTTTGAAAACATGGGTGTTGAACGCGCCAGTGCCGTTGCCATCGCTATGGCAACCTTCGGCCTGATTTCCGGTTCCCTTATGGGCGGCCCGATTGCGCATCGCCTGATTTCTAAGTATAACCTGCACAGCAACGAAACGAATGTATCGGCTGTTGATCAGGCTTCTGATGTGGAATCGGCTGCAGTTGTTCCCATGGTTCCGGAAAAGTTCATGCTGGCTACGGGCGAAATCCTGCTCTGCATGGGTGTTGGTACCTATGTAGCGGCTTTCTTCAAGAGCATTGGCCTTGTGTTCCCGTTCTATATCAGCTCCATGCTGGTCGCTGCCGTTCTTCGCAACACGGCTGACCATTCCTCGAGCCTTGATGTGCCAATTCCTGAAATCCAAACCATGGGTGATGTTGGCCTCAACATCTTCCTGTCCATGGCCCTTATGAGTCTGCGCATTTGGGAACTCTTCGATATCGCTGGTGCGCTCTCCATCATCGCAGTAGCCCAGGTTATTTTCATGGCCCTGTTCACCTACTTTGTCATATTCAACGCTATGGGCCGCGATTACGATGCTGCCGTCGAAGTTTCCGCTGTCTGCGGCTTCGGGATGGGCGCAACGCCGAACGCAATGGCCAACATGAGTGCTGTTACGGCCGTTCATGGTCCTTCCACGCGCGCTTTCTTCTGCGTACCGCTGGTTGGTGCCTTGTTCATTGACTTTATCAACTCCAGTGTCATCATGATCTTTACGAACTTGTTCAAATAAAGGTCCTAGAACAGATCAAAGGGGCTATGAAGAAATGAGTCTATCATTTCTTCATAGCCCCTTTTTTGTGGGGGAAGATGGGGGCAAGGAAAGCCGGCGTCTGGTCCCGTTTCCTTTTCATGAAAAAAGGCTCCTTGGATGGTGTAGGATGTGTAGGATGGTGTGGCGTCAGGGAAAAGGAGCTTGGACCATCCTAAAAAGGGGAGATCCGCCTTTTTCTTTGCCCCCATGGCCTACCATCGCAACCCTGGCGCGCGGCGTCAAGCTGCCCCGTCATGGGTACCCTGAGGACGTAAAAACCGGCCTTCCATAGGATCTTGTGCCTATGGAACGCCGGTTTTTCTTTAGGTGCCCTTTTTTATTATGCGTGCTTTTCTTTTCCCCCATCTGCTGGCGGCAGGTAGACATCGGGCTGGGTAAAGCCCCGTCCAAAGACATCGTTTGCGTCTTGGACGAGGACAAAAGCAGCGGGGTCGACACGCTCAATGAGTTTTAGCAGGTGCCCCAACTGGCGGATCTTTACGACGACAAGAAGGATTTCCTTGTCTTTTCCCGTATAGCCGCCGGCCCCTTTGAGAATGGTAATGCCACGGTTCACCTCGCCGATGACGAGCTTGCGGATTGTATCGGGCTGCTGGGTGATGATGAGCACACTTTTTTTGTAGTCAAAGCCAACCATCGCGACGTTTGTCGCCTTAAAGCAGAGGAAGAACAGGACAAGGCTGTAGAGAACCGGTTCAAGGCCGACAAAGTAGAGGGCGCAGGTAACGACGATGGCGTTGAAGATAAAGTTGGTTGTGCTGATGCTGATATTGTAGAATTTCTTGGCAATGAATCCTAGGATATCGACGCCGCCTGTCGATCCATCAACCCGGTAGACCAGGGCCGCCCCAATGCCTTCAAGGGCGCCGCCAGCGATACAGGTAAGAAGCGGATCTGTGACATAGGTTGTGTGGGAAAGGAAGGCCGTACCATCAAGGAAAATAGAAAAGAGTGCAGTTCCAATGAGGCTGTCCATGAGGAATTTGCGGCTCATGAATTTATAGGCCATGTAAAAGAGCGGCACGTTGAGCAGAAAGCTTGTAATGCCCATGGGAAAGCCTGCAATATAGTAAATCAGCATGGCAAGACCTGCAATTCCTCCGGAAAGGAAATGGTGCTGGACGAGGAAAACGTTGATGGCAAGGGCCATGATGAAGCAGCCCAGGGTAAAATGGAGATACTTGATGATGTGTTTTTTCATGGAGGTCACCTTCTTTGCTTGATCGGGAGCGGGCACAGGAAGGGATAGCCGCATTTTAAGCCCGTACTTATCCCTTCCATTTGGTTTTGCTTTTTCCATTGCTTGTCCTATTCTATCATGTTTTTATGTACTTTGACAGATGGACATTTTGAATAAGAACGTTTTTTGAAAATATTCTTACGAATGTTCACAATTTACTTGTTTTTATTGCCGTTTCACGGTACAATGAATACAAAATACAAAGAGGTGGAAAGTGAACATGAAGGAATTCGCCCCTGGCAAGATCAACCTGGCCCTGCGCGTTGGAAAACGCCGTGCCGACGGGTTTCATGATGTCGATATGGTCATGCAGAGTATCTCCCTTGCGGACACGATTACGCTGGAAGAAGCTCCTACCCTTACCTTGACCATGGATGGCGCGGCCTTGCCTTGTGATGAAAGCAACCTAGCTTACAAAGCAGCCCTTGTTTTTGAAAAATGGACAAAAATAAAGCCGGCCGTTCACATCCACATCCAAAAACGCATTTATCTTGCTGCCGGTCTGGCTGGCGGCAGTGCAGATGCAGCAGGGGTCCTGCGCATCCTCAACCGGTACTATGGAAAGCCTCTTACAAGGGGCCAATTGGAGGAAGGGGCTGCTGAAATTGGCAGTGATGTTCCTTTCTGTATTGCCGGCGGGACGCAGCGTGCCCTTGGAAGAGGGGAACTGATGAGACCGCTGCCCCCGTCGCCTACGCTCTGGATGGTCCTTGCCAAACCAGCGGCACTGGGGGTCTCGACGGCAGAGGTCTATCGCGCCCTGGACGGCGTAAAGGAACGGAAAGAAACGGATACCGATGCCTGTGTGGCCGCGCTCGAGCACCACGACACAAAGGCCCTTCTTTCTGCGCTCAGCAATGACCTGGAAGCGGTTACCTTGGAAAAGGTGCCCTTTCTGGCTGCCTTGAAAGCGGCCATGATCCGTTTAGGTGCGGAAAAGGCCATGATGAGCGGCAGCGGTCCTACCGTCTTTGGCCTTGTAAAAGATGAAGAAACGGCATGCCGACTGAAGGAAAAGCTCCGGGAAACCTTTTCTCAGGACCTGCTTCTGGATGTGGCATGTACGGAGGAGGAGTATTATGGTTAAACATTTGAGGCAGATTCCCTTGGATACTTATAAACCGCTTCGGGAAGTGGTCATTGAAAATATCCGGGATGCCATCTTGAGCGGGGACTTTCCTGCCGGGATGCGTCTGACGGAACTGCAGCTTGCTGACGAAATGGGTGTCAGCCGGACCCCGATCCGGGAAGCCATCCGCAACCTGGAACAGGAAGGCCTTGTGGTTATGATCCCACGGCGCGGCGCTTACGTTGCCGACGTGTCGATCCATGACATCAATGAAGTCTATGAGATCCGTACGGCCCTTGAAACCTTGGCGGCAGGGCTTGCCGCGGAACGCATTGAGGATTCTGAAATCGAGGAAATGGATAAATATCTCATTGCTACTAGGACCTATGTGAGCCGTCTTGACTATACAAAAATCGTTGAAATGGATACGGCTTTCCATGATGTCATCTATAAGGCCAGCCGCAATAAACGCTGCATGAACATTATCAGTACCCTCCGGCAGCAGATCACAAGCATCCGCGAACGGAGTATGCCTTACCCGGGGCGTCTTGATGAAATGCTTTTGGAACACCGGGCTATTGTGGATGCCATTGCCCAGCGGGACGTGGAAAAAGCCCAGATGGCCGTCAAGACCCATATGGAAAATGCGGAACGGACCTTGCTCCGCGTCATTGAAGAACAGCACCTGGTACCAACAAAGAAACACGAACCATAAAAAAGAAAAAAGCGCAAGTCATGCATCAGAAAGTAGAGGGGATCTTATGGCTAGAGTAAAACGTTTGGAAAGGATCGTGGCCCTGACCAAGGAACTGACGGATAAGCCTTTCCAGCTGTTTCCATTTTCCTATTTCTGCGACAAATTCACTGTCGCCAAATCCACGCTGAGTGAGGACGTGCAGACTGTTCGCAACGGTCTTGCGGCCTATGACCTTGGCATCATTGAGACGGTGGCCGGCGCCAGCGGGGGCGTCCGTTTCATTCCTTACCACACGGCCAAATCGGACAATCAGTTCCTGGGTGAGCTTTGTGAACGCCTCAATTCACCGGACCGCGTCCTGCCGGGCGGCATGATCTATATGAATGACCTCATCCTCAATCCTCAGATTGTTTCGCGTCTGGGCGAAATCATCATGCAGCGCAGCATCGAACTGAAACCTCAATATATCATGACTGTTGAAACAAAAGGCATTCCTTTGGGCCTGTCTGCTGCCAAGGCTTTCAATATTCCCATGGTCATGGCCCGCAAGGAAGCGCGCATTACGGAAGGCCCGGCTGTGAGCATCAGCTATCTGTCCGGTTCCACCAAGAAAATCCAGTCCATGTCGCTTCCTAAAAAAGCCCTGCCCCATGGCGCCCGCGTCCTTGTCATCGATGACTTCATGCGCGCCGGCGGCACCGCCAACGGCTTGTGCGAACTGGCTGAAGAAGTAGGCGCAGAAGTGGTTGGTGTCTATCTCTTCATTGCTGCCAAGGAACCTGCCAAGAAACTTGTTCGTGAATATGCATCCCTGCTGACGCTTCGGGGTGTCGACGAAACCAGTAAAGCGGTTGATATCGTTCCCGAAATGTTATAAACATCCATCCCCATCATCCCATTCAAGATTTTCTTTTAAGGAGGAAAACCAAACATGAACGAAGCAAGTGTAACACTCAATGCCATCGAAGAAGCAAGAGCCCGTTTGAAGGGACTGATTCATGAGACGCCCCTTGACATGTCCCACACGATTACCACCTTGGCAGATAGGGAAACCTACCTGAAACTTGAAAATCTCCAGCGCACAGGTTCCTTCAAGATCCGTGGTGCTTCAAACTGCATCATGACCTTGAGCCCGGAACAAAAGCAGCGTGGGATCATTGCGGCCTCTGCCGGCAACCATGCCCAAGGCGTTGCTCTCGGCGGGACCATGAACTCCATTCGTTCCACGGTCGTCATGCCGGAAGCTGCCCCCTTGGCCAAGGTCCAGGCAACCAAGGGCTATGGCGCCAATGTTGTCCTTCACGGCAAAACTTTTGATGAATCCTTGGCTAAGGCCATGGAAATCCAAAAGGAAACTGGCGCTTATTTTGTTCATCCCTATGATGATCCCATGGTCATTGCCGGTCAGGGTACGGTAGGGCTTGAAATCCTTGAACAGTGCCCTGACGTTGAAAACATTGTTGTTCCTGCTGGCGGCGGCGGACTGCTTTCTGGGATTGCCACGGCCATCAAGAATAAGGCACCTCATGTCAAGGTCTATGGCGTGCAGAGTGAAAAGGCACCGGCCATTTACCTGGGCAAGAAGCAGCACAAATGGGTCAGCCATCCGTCGGGCAAGACCATTGCCGATGGCTGTGCTGTTGGGATGCCGGGAAAATTGACCTTTTCCCTGATCCAAAAATATGTAGATGACATGCTTTTGGTCAAGGAAGAAGATATTGCAGCCGCCATGCTGCTTGTTCTCGAACGGGGAAAACTGGTCATGGAAGGGGCCGGTGCCATGCCGGTAGCAGCTGCCCTGCAGCATCTTATTCCTACACCGGGCAAGACGGCCCTTGTCATCAGCGGCGGCAACATTGATGTCAATACTGTTTCCCGGATCATCGAAACGGGGCTCATGCGGACGGGACGGCGCGTGAAATTGGAAACGAGAATGGCTGACCGTCCGGGCGAACTCGTAAAATTCATTAAACACCTTGAAAAAATGCAGGCCAACATCCTGTCCATCGCCCACGAGCGTGTGGATCGCAGCCTGCCCCTTGGTGAAACCATCGTTTCCGTCGAATTGGAAACCAAGAACGCAGCCCATGTAAATGAAATCGAAGAAGAGCTGCGTCAAGCAGGATATACTATCGAGGTCCGCTAAAAGTTTTTATGCGGGCCTCTCCATGAGGAGGCTATTAAACCATGTCAGAATTTGCTGCCATTATTCTTGCGGCAGGTAAGGGAACGCGGATGAAATCCAAACTTCCTAAGGTCCTACATAAATTATCGGGAAAACCCATGCTGGAACATGTCCTTGACGCAGCAGGGGAAGCCGGTGTCGATGATGAGATTGTCATCGTGGGGTTTGGCTCGGAAAAGGTCACGGAGTTCCTCGGAACCCGGGCCCGTGTGGCCATCCAGAAAGAACAGCTGGGAACCGGTCATGCCGTTCTCCAGGCACGGGATCTTTTAGGCGGGGAAAAAGGAACGGCCCTTATCCTCTGCGGGGATACGCCCCTTTTGGAAGGTGCGGAGCTGAAGAAATTTTATGAGACGCACCTTGAAAGCGGTGCCGGCGTCAGCGTCCTTACTGCAGACGCTCCCAATCCCTTCGGCTATGGACGCATTCTGCGTGACCGTGTAGGCCGCGTTACGGGAATCGTGGAAGAAAAGGATGCCAGTGAGGCCCAGCGGAAAATCCACGAAATCAATACGGGGATTTATTGCGTGGAAATGCCGCTGCTCTTTGACCTTTTGGAAAACTTGTCCAATGACAATGCCCAAGGGGAATACTATTTGACAGATATCTTGGCTGAATGCCTGAAACGGGGCCGTGATGTGTGCGGCATCAAGACCCAGGATTTTGACATGGTCATGGGCATCAATTCCCGCCGCCAGCTGGCCCAGGCACAGCGCGTCATGAATGAGCGCATTGTGGGCCGCCTCATGGATGAAGGCGTAACCATCATGGATCCTGACACGACCTTTGTGGAAAAAGGGGTCAAAGTGGGCCGCGATACGATTCTGTATCCCTTTACCCTGCTCGAAGGGGAAACGGAAATCGGCGAGGACTGCGTCATTGGTCCGAATGTTCGTTTTACGAATGTCGCTGTCGGCAATGGTTCATCCATTCAGTTCGCCTATGCCCATGACTGCCGGGTCGGAAATGAGGTTACGATGGGCTGCTTCAATCACCTGCGCCCTCATACCGTGCTTTTCGATCACGTCAAGGTCGGCAACTTTGTCGAAGTGAAAAATTCCACGGTCGGTGAAGGAAGCAAGCTGCCCCATCTCCAGTACATCGGTGACAGCGACATTGGCAGCGGCGTCAATATGGGCTGCGGCACCATCACGGTCAATTATGACGGCAAGGAAAAACACCGCACCACCATCGAGGATAACGCCTTTGTGGGCTGCAACAGCAACCTTGTGGCACCGGTTACCATTGGCCGGGGAAGTTATGTCGCGGCCGGCTCGACCATTACGAAAAATGTACCGGAAGATGCACTTGCCGTAGCTCGGGGCAAACAGGTGAACCTCGAGGGCTGGGCCAAGAAGCATCGGGAAAAATGAGGTTGTTTTTGACGGCCTCCCGTTGTATACTTTACCTATTGGTAGCGTACTGATAAATTTTTTACAAAATAGTTGGGGGTATAAGAATGTTGGGTAATAAGACAGGCGATGACATGAAGATTTTCTCCGGTAACGCCAATCCGGACCTGGCACGCGAAATTGCTGCGTATCTGGGCACACAAGTAGGGGATGCCGTCATCAACCGTTTCAACAACGGTGAAGTCCAGGTCATGATCAATGAAAGTGTCCGCGGCAAGGATGTATTTGTTATCCAGCCGACCTGCGGACCCAGCGTCAATGACAATGTCATGGAACTGCTCATCATGTGTGATGCCTTCAAACGTGCCAGCGCCAGACACATTACGGCGGTTGTGCCTTTTTATGGCTATGCCCGTCAGGACCGCAAAGCCCGCGGCCGTGAACCGATTACGGCAAAACTGATGGCTGACCTGATGGCTGTTTCCGGTATTACCCGCGTTGTCACCATTGACCTGCATGCTGCCCAGATCCAAGGTTTCTTTGATATCCCTGTAGACCATATGCCTGGCGGCCCAATCCTTGCTGACTACATCAAGGAAAAAGGGTTCAGCCATGAAGACATGATTGTTGTTTCCCCGGATTTAGGGGGTGTCAGCCGTGCCCGTAAGATTGCCACGCGCCTCAACTGCGGCATTGCCATTATCGACAAGCGCCGTCCGGAACCGGGGGTAGCAGAAGTCATGAACCTTATCGGTGATGTAAAGGGCAAGATCTGCATCATGGTGGATGACATTGTGGATACGGCAGGTTCCCTGACTGAGGGGGCCAAGGCCCTTGAAAAGTTCGGTGCCAAGGAAATCTATGCCTGCTGCACCCATCCCATCCTGACCGATCCGGCCCTCAGCCGCATCGCCAAGAGTAACATCAAGGAACTGATCGTTACGAACACAATTCCCCTGCCTCCGAACAAGAAACATCCGAAGATCACCCAACTTTCCGTGGCTCCCATCCTGGCGGAGACCATTCTTCGCATTTATAATCAGCTGTCCATCAGCCAGCTCTTCGAGGAGTAAGGAAAGTGAGCTTTGGGGCCATTCGGGAGCTGCTGCAGTACACCCTGCAGCAGCTCCTTTTGTCACCTAAAAAGGAGGAACAGGGAGTGAAACTCGTCGTTGCCCTCGGCAATATTGGTTCGGAATATGCGATGACGCGCCATAATATTGGCTTTATGACAGCTGATATTTTGGCCCGGCGCTGGGGTATGGAAGGGGATTGGAGAAAGGCGGAACGGGCCTTTTATTTGGAAAAACGGGTTCCGGAAAAAGTGTTTCTCATCAAACCCACAACGTACATGAACCTTAGCGGCGATGCTGTCCGTGATTTTGCCGGTTTTTACCATCTTCAGCCGGAAGACATCCTTGTCATCCAGGACGATATGGACCTTCCCGTAGGGTCGCTCCGGATCCGTAAACAAGGAACCTCCGGCGGTCATAATGGGCTCAAGTCCATTGAAAAAGCGCTGGGAAGTGAACACTATCCCCGCATCAAAGTCGGGATCGGTCACCCCATGCGTGTCCAGGAAGCCGTTGTTTCCCATGTCCTGCACCGGTTTGAGGGAACGGACCGGGAAACGGTTGCCCAAATCCTGGAAAAGGCGGCAGATGCCGTGGAAGACTGGATGAAGGGCGCTTCCATAGGCGAGCTGAGCCAAAAATACAATCAAAAAGTCAAACGGGAGAAAAAGTCCATCTGACATAAAAAGACCTTCCAGCGGCGGCTGGAAGGTCTTTTGTGGTTCTTATTCCTTATCTTTGCCAAAAACTTGTTCTTTCATGCGGCGGCCTGTCGGCGTGGCAGCAAGCCCGCCGCCGGCGGTTTCCCGAAGGCTGGCAGGAAGGGCATTGCCGACATTTCTCATGGCGATGATGCATTCATCAACAGGAATGCAGGAGCCGATGCCGGCAAGGGCGATATCGGCGGAGGAAAAAGCGATGACAACACCGCCGGCATTACGCTTTACGCAGGGAATTTCTACAAGGCCGGCGACAGGGTCGCAGACTAGGCCGAGCTGGTTAGCAATGGCAACGGCACAGGCGTCAGCACACTGCGAAGGGGTACCGCCCGATAGTTCGACCATGGCAGCAGCCGTCATGCCGGCTGCACTGCCGCATTCTGCCTGGCAGCCGCCTTGGGCGCCAGCGATGCAGGCGTTTTTGGCGATGACCATTCCAAAGGCTGCTGCCGTGAACATGCTCATGACCACATCCTTGCGGGCCATGCCCTTATCTTCCATGAGGGTAAGGAGACAGCCCGGCATGATGCCGCAGCTGCCGGCCGTCGGCGTGGCTACGATGCGCCCCATGGAAGCGTTGCAGCCGGATACGGAAAGGGCCCGCATCATGGCACGGCTCACAATGCTGCCCGATAGGCCGCCCTTGGTTTCCGTGCTGTACACATCCATTTTGTAGCCTTCTCCACCAGTGAGACCGGATGTGGATTTTTGGTCCTTCCGTTTGCCAAATTGGACCGCTTCAATCATGACATCGACATCATGGTCCATCTTTGCGAAGACTTCTTCTTCCGAAAGGCCCATATCGGCGGCCTGATCGGCAAGGACGACTTCACTGATCTTTTTTCCTTCTTTTTCAGCAGCTTCCACAAGGGAAGCAATGGAATCATAACTTAACATGGTGGTTCTCCTTTACGCGGCAATTAGATGGAACGGATGAGGAAGACGTTGGTCACGTTCTTCACGGTCCGGATATCTTCAATCATGCCTTCCGGCGGCATGCCATCGATTTCAATCGTCATCATGGCAATGCCCCCTTTAACAGGACGGGAAAGCTTGAAGTTTCCAATATTGACTTCTTTGTATTTTTGCCACATGATGTTCGTGACTTCTGCAATGACGCCCGGACGGTCGTAATGGGGGACCAGGATGGTGTTGTGTTCCCCGCTAAAGTCAACATCCATGCCATTGATGGAGTCGACTCGGATATTGCCGCCGCCGATGCTGGCCCCTTGGACCACAACGGGGGTGCCATTGACGCCCTTGACGTGGATGCGGGCCGTATTGGGATGACTGCCCGGAATCTGGGTGGGCACAAAACGATAGGTGATGCCGGCTTTATCGGCAATGGAGAAGATATCGCGGATTTCCTCGGAATAGCTGTGGTAGCCCATGATACCTGCCAGCAGCGCCCGATCCGTGCCATGGCCCCGATAGGTCTTGGCAAAGGAACCAGACAGTTCAACGGTGACTTCCTTGGGCGCTTCCTGGTTCAAGACCTTGTTGGCGACGCGGCCCAGACGGACGGCACCGGCTGTATGGGAACTGGAAGGACCGATCATGATCGGCCCGATAATGTCAAATACGTTCATGATAACCCTCCTTTAGGGTAAAAGGGAAGGGTGCCCCTTTGATCCAATGAAGAAAGAAGTTGTTTCAATATTGGAGTGGCACCCTTGGCAAAATGAAAGCAAAATGCTTATTTTTCAATCCAAGTTTTATAAACTTTATCAACGACGACGGCAATGGCGTTATCACCGGAAACGTTGCAGGCCGTGCCGAAGGAATCCTGGGTGATGTAAAGGGCAACCATGAGGGCGCAGATCGGGCCGTTGGGGTCACCCAGCTGCTTACCAAAAATCATCCAAAGGAAAGGAAGGGCCGTCATGATGGAGCCGCCAGGAGCACCCGGAGAAGCAACCATGGCAATGCCGAGGGTCATGATGAAAGGAACAACCGTGCCCAGATGGATAGGAATCTGGTTCATGAGGCAGACTGCCGTAGCACAGGCCGTGATGGTGATCATGGAACCGCACATATGGATGTTGGCGCAAAGCGGAATGACAAAGTTACGGATCTGTTCGCTGACGCCGTTGGCTTTGGCGCATTCCAGGTTAACCGGAATGGTGGCGGCAGAAGACTGGGTTCCCAATGCGGTGGTATAGCCAGCAATCTGGTTCTTCATGAGCATGAAGGGGTTCTTGTGGCCAATGGTGCCGGCAACCATGAACTGAACAAAGAGCAGGATGAAGTGCATGGCGATGACCACAAGGAAGACTTTCCACAAAACGCCCAGGATGACGAAGGTCTTACCCGATTTGGTCATATCGACGAAGGTCCCGCAGACATAAAGCGGAAGGAACGGGATGATGGCATGGGTCAGGACAGCGTCGATGATGCCGGAAAAATCCTTTACAGTACCATAGAGGGTGTCGCCAATGGTCTTGCCTTTAAGGGCGGACAGGGACAGGCCCAGGATGAAGGCGAGTACAACAGCGGAAATCGTATCAAGGATTGGCGGAATGGAAATGGAAAAGAACGGTTCGAGGGTAACGCCAGCGACCTTGGAAAGCTGTTCCGTAACGTTGCTGCTAATAAAAGAAGGAAAAAGATTGTCAGCGACGAAAAAAGAGAACGTGCCGCCAACGAGGGTGGAACCATAGGCCAATAGGGCCGTGATGAGAAGCAGTTTGCCGGCGCCTTGGGTAAGGTCAGCAATCCCCATCGTGACATAAGCCAGGATCATCATCGGGATGACAAACTTCAGGAAGTTGCTGAAGATCCCCGATAAGGTGACAACAAGGCGGCAGACCTCTGTCGGCATGTACTGCCCAATGAGGGTACCTAGGATGATACCAATGATGATTTTAGGAACAAGACCGAGTTTCATGAAATAAAATCCTCCCCTTTTGTAAATGGATCAAACTGGTTCCATCGGTCAGGAACATCACGTTTGATTTTTCTGTAATTTCACTATACTATATGGTATAATATAAATCAAATTAATAAAATTAAAATGAGTAATGAAAAAATATGAAAGCGAAAGGCGCGTGGAAATAAAATGGAACTAAGACAATTGAGAAGCTTTTTGAAAATTGTGGAACTGCAAAGTTTCTCAAAAGCGGCGAAAGATTTAGGATACTCACAGTCCGCTCTGAGTGTACAAATTCATGGGTTGGAACAAGAACTTGGCGTGCGTCTTTTTGACCGTATGGGAAAACAGGTAGGTCTCACCCAGCCGGGTAAGGAACTTTGCCAGCGCATTGTCCCCGTACTTCATCAATTGGAAGAGATTCGCGTCGTGATGCAGGAAAAACCGCCGGCAGAGACGCTTCACCTCGGGATGATCCAGTCCCTATGCAAATGCAAGATGCCGAAATTGATCCAGTTCTTCCGGGAAAACTATCCCAACATGAACCTGACCATCACGCTTGACAGCCCGTCGGCCCTTCTGGACAAAATGGACCATAACCAAGTGGACTTTGTCTATATCCTTGATGAAAAGGTCTACAACGTCAAATGGGAAAAAGTACTTGAAGAAAAAGAGGACATTGTCTTCATTGGGTCCATTGATTCTCCCTTGGTCTACCGAAATGAAGTGGCCCTTGAAGAACTTATCAGCCAGCCCTTCTTCCTCACGGAAAAAGAGGACAACTACCGACGCGCCCTGGACCAATTCCTGGCCTCCAAGGAGCTTGAAATCCAGCCTTTTCTTGAAGTGGGCGATACGGACTTCATCCTTGATATGGTGCAGCGCAGCATGGGCTTTACTTTCCTGCCCCGCTACGTCATGGAAAATTCCTATTATCGGGATAAGCTCAAGATTGTCAACGTACCGGGCTTTCATATGCACATGTACCGCCAGCTTTTCTATCATAAGAACAAATGGCTCACCAGCGGCATGAAGACCATCTTGGACCTTGTGGAAGGGGGAAAGCTCTAAACTCCCCATAAATAATGCCTTGCGTCCCTCTTTCTTGTGTGGTACAATACTAAGGCATTAATGTCTGGATATATTGGTGTAATATGAGAAAGAGGTGTCAAAGACATGAAAGAAGGAATTCATCCTAACTATGGTGAATGCACGGTCATCTGTGGCTGTGGCAACACGTTCAAGACGGGCAGCGTAAAAAAGGAACTTCGCGTAGATGTATGCTCCAAATGCCATCCGTTCTACACGGGCAAGCAGCGTGATATGTCCGCAAGAGGCCGCATCGAAAAGTTCAACAAGAGATACGGCAAGGATTCCAAATAAAAATGCGAACCGACAGCAGAGCCTTGGCTCTGCTGTATTGCTATACGGAGAAGAACCAAAATGACGAAAAAACTCAGTGTCGGCGGCCAAGCTGTCATTGAAGGGGTCATGATGAAGGGGCCGGAAAAGATGGCCGTTGCCGTGCGGCAGGCAAATGGGGAAATTGCCGTAGATGTCAAACCGATTTCAAGTATCAGGGACCGCTATCCCATTTTTAAGAAACCGTTTCTGCGAGGCATCGTTTCTCTCGTTGAATCCCTGGTTGATGGAATGAAGGCCCTGTCCTATTCGGCCCAGATATCAGGTGAAGAAGAGGAAAAGCTGGACGATAAGGAAATGGCCCTTACCATTACGGTGAGCGTCCTTCTTGCCGTCCTTTTATTTGTCGTTGTGCCGACCGGGGCTATGCGGCTTTTACAGGACCGCGGCGTCGGACCTGTTGCCTTGAACTTGATGGAAGGGTTCCTGCGCCTGGGCATTTTCCTTCTATATATTGGGGGCATTTCGCAGCAGAAAGATATTCAGCGGGTCTTCCAATACCATGGGGCTGAGCACAAGACCATTTATACTTATGAACACGGACTTGCTCTTGTCGTGGAGAATGTGCGTCCTTTTTCGACGCTTCATCCTCGCTGTGGGACGAACTTCCTCATGATTGTCATGCTCATCAGCATCTTCATCTTTGCCTTTTTGGGCTGGCCCAGCCTTCCCATACGGATCGTGAGCCGCATTGTGCTTATGCCTGTCGTGGCGGGGATCAGTTATGAAATCATTCGCTATGCGGGAAGCCATATTGAGCATCCCTGGGTACGCCGGGCCATCCTGCCGGGTCTGCTCCTGCAGAAATTGACGACAAGGGAACCGGATGACAGTCAGATTGAGGTGGCCATTGCCTCCCTTAAGGCGGTCCTGCCTCCTGACGAAAGCCATGAACAAGAATAAAGGAAGACAAAGCCATGTTTGAACATTTGGATAAACTCCAGGCCTTGGAAGACCGCTATATTGACCTGGAAGCAAAGATCAGCGATCCTTCCGTGATCAGTGATCAAGCGCAATGGCAGAAATATACCAAGGCCCACGCAAAACTGACCGATGTGGTGGAAACCTATCGGGCCTACCAAAAATTGAAGAAGACCTATGATGACGACCGGTCCCTCCTGGAAATGGGGGAGGGCGATGAGGAACTGGCGGCCATGGCCGAAATGGAAATGAAGGAACTGGTCCCGCAGCTGGAAGACTACGAAAAGCGGCTGACCATCCTCCTTCTTCCTAAAGACCCCAACGATGAAAAGAACATCATCATGGAAATCCGCGCCGGTGCTGGCGGGGATGAAGCGGCCCTTTTTGCCGGTGACCTTTTCCGCATGTATACCCGCTATGCCGAAACCAAGGGATGGCGCGTGGAACTCATGGACTCCAGCCCTACGGGACTTGGCGGTTTCAAGGAAGTCATCTTCATGGTGTCCGGGACCGATGTCTACAGCCACATGAAATTTGAAAGCGGCGTCCACCGCGTGCAGCGCGTTCCCGAAACAGAAGCCCAGGGACGTATCCATACGTCGACAGCAACGGTGGCCGTCATGCCGGAAGCAGAGGAAGTGGATGTTGATATCAAGATGAGCGATATCCGCATCGATACGTACCGCGCTGGCGGTGCCGGCGGACAGTATGTCAACAAGACGGAATCAGCCGTGCGCATGACGCATATCCCCACGGGCATCGTAGCCCAGTGCCAGGATGAAAAATCCCAGGCAAAGAACCGGGAAAAGTGTCTTCGCGTCCTTCGCTCCCGCATCTACGAGGCCGCCCAGCAAGCACAGCGCGCGGCCGAGGAAAGTGAGCGCCGCAGCCAGGTTGGAACGGGGGACCGGAGTGAACGCATCCGGACCTACAACTTTCCTCAAGGACGTGTCACGGACCATCGCATTGGCCTGACGCTCCATAAATTGACGGATGTCATGAACGGCGACTTGGATGAACTCTTGGGAGCCCTCATGACGGAAGAACAGACCAAAAAATTACAGCAGGTGAAATGATGCAGGAGATGTGGACGATCTTACGGATCCTCAATTGGACCAAGGCTTATTTTGAGGATAAGGGCATCGAGTCGCCGCGCCTTGATGCGGAACTGCTCCTTTGCGCCGTCCTTGGGATGCGGCGCATAGACCTGTATACCCATTTTGACCAGCCCTTGGAAAAACAGGAGCTGGCGGCGTATCGAGGCTACGTTATGCGCCGGGCCAAGCGGGAACCGGTGGCTTATATCCTCGGCGAGAAAGGCTTTCTCGATTATACCTTTGCCGTGACGGCGGATACGCTCATTCCCCGTCCGGAAACAGAGCTGCTTGTCGAAAAGATCCTGGCTGTGCTAGCAGACGGGCCCCTTGACATCTTGGAGCTCGGTGTGGGAAGCGGTGCCATTCTTATTTCCCTCCTGCTTAAACGTCCAGAGGCTCGAGGTCTTGGCGTCGATATTTCGGAAGGGGCTGTCGCGGTCGCGCAGAAAAACGCTGAGACCCTAGGGGTCAAGGACCGCAGTGAAATCATCGTATCCAATCTTTTTGAAAAGGTGCCTGAAGGCCGCAAGTTTGATCTCATCGTTTCCAATCCACCCTACATCCCGAAAAAAGACCTGGCCTGCCTTTCACCGGAAGTTCAGAAGGAACCTTTAGGCGCCCTTGACGGCGGGGAAGACGGTCTTGATTTTTACCGACGCATCGTGCGGGAAACAAGGACTTATCTTAAAGAAGATGGTCTGATTGCTTTTGAAGTGGGTATTGGTGAAGGCGCGGCAACGGCCGACCTTCTTGTTCAAAATGGCTGCGGAGCGGCCCGCGTCTTCCTTGACTATGCAGGGATTGACCGCATGGTCCTAGCAGCAAAAGAGGGGACAACCTATGCAGACAAAATTATGGAAATTGGACAATAAGCGGAATCAAGCGATAGAGGAAGCCGCTGCCTTGATCCGGAAAGGGAAAGTTGTCGCTTTCCCGACGGAAACGGTCTATGGCCTTGGTGCTAATGGCCTTGATGGTGCGGCATGCCGGAAAATCTTTGCCGCTAAGGGCCGTCCGGCCGATAATCCCCTGATTCTCCATATTGCCGAAAAAGAAGATATGGAGGCGCTTACGAGCGGGCTTTCGCCTCTGGCCCAAGCCTTGATGGACGCCTTTTGGCCTGGCCCGATGACTCTCATTGTGCCGAAATCGGACAAGATCCCTGACGTTGTGACGGCGGGCCTTGATACGGTGGCTGTGCGGTTTCCCAGTCATCCTGTCGCGCGCGGCCTGATCCGGGCAGCGGGCTGCCCCATTGCGGCGCCGTCAGCCAATAAATCAGGAAAACCGAGTCCCACAACCGCCCAGGATGTGCTCCTTGATATGGACGGCGTCATTGCTGGCGTCCTTGATGGCGGTACCTGCGACATCGGTGTCGAATCGACCATCATTGACACAACGGGCAAGGACCCGGTGATCCTGCGTCCCGGCGGAATCACGCGGGAAATGATCAAGGCCGTCATGGGGCGCGTGGTCCTGGACCCAGGGCTTGTCAAAAAAGGGGAAACGCCCAAGGCTCCGGGCATGAAGTATCGGCACTATGCCCCGACTGCACCCATGCTTCTTGTGGAAGGACCAGAAGCTTCTTTGGGCCTCATCCGCCTTGCCATCATGGCCGAAGCCCATGGCCTTAGGACCGGTGTCATTGCCTTGAAGGAGACCGTGGACCATCTCCCCAAGGGCGGCAATTTTGTCATTCATAATGGAGGGGCCACCCTTGAAGCGTACGCCGAAACACTTTTCCACGACCTGCGCGCCTTTGACAGCGAAGGCGTGGACCTCATCCTGGGCGAAGGGGTGCGTGAGGACCAAATCGGCCTTGCCATCATGAACCGTCTGCGCAAATCGGCCGGGCATAACCTTATCTGGGCCGAAGGGGGCCTGCTTTATCATCAAAGCGGTTCCGTTCCTGACTGTCTGGGAACCCTTGTCATGGAAGGTATGCCGGAAAGATAATGGGCCGTGGGAAAAAGTCTTGAATGGTTCGTTCCAGCCCTGAAGGGTGGGCCGGACCTTTCTTTTCACGAGGCCTAGGCGAAGGCTCTTTGAAAACAATGAAATATGGCTGTGAGGGAATGGAGGGGATTTCTTCACAGTTTTTTTGTGTAAACTTATGCAAAAATGATGTATAAAATTAAGTAACAACAAGAAGAAGCCTTTGTGTTAAAATGAAAGGTAGAGTAATCCAACCGTAACCAAGCAAAGGGGGAACGATGATGAGAATCATTATGGGCTGCGATCACGGCGGCTTTGAACTCAAGGAAATCCTGAAGAAGGTCCTCATTGAAAAAGGCTATGAAGTGGAGGACTATGGAATCCATAAACAGGAGCGTGTCGATTATCCGGACTATGCCCAAAAGGTGGGAGAAGCTATTGCCAGCGGCAAGGGTGACCAAGGCATCCTCATCTGCGGCACGGGAATCGGTATGAGCATCGCAGCCAATAAGGTGAAGGGCGTCCGCGCTGCCCTTTGCAATGACTGCTATTCGGCTGCCAAAGCCAGACAGCACAACAATGCCAATGTGCTCTGCATGGGGGCCCGCGTCCTGGGGCCGGGCCTTGCCCAAGAAATTATGGAAGCCTATCTCAATGCTTCCTTCCTTGGCAGCTATCATGAAGGCCGTGTGGAAAAGATGATGGCCCTTGAAAAATAAAAGAGGTCTTGAACATGAAACTGGAAGAATTGGTGCAGGAACTGGAAGAATCCATTGAGGAACTTATTCGCAAGGGCAATGCCAAGGCAGGCAGCGTTCTTGTCATTGGCTGCTCTACGAGCGAGGTCTTGGGCAATCGCATTGGTACAGGAGGCAGTCTCAAAGCGGCGAAAGCCTTTTTTGCCGCTGTCCATAAAGTAACCAAAAAGCATAAGATTATGCTGGCTGCCCAGTGCTGCGAGCATTTGAACCGGGCCCTTGTGGTCGAGGAAAAGACCATGGAAAAACTGGGGCTCCAAGAAGTTACGGTGCGCCCTGTTGAACACGCTGGCGGTGCTTGGGCGACGGCGGCCTATGAGGGCTTTTCCAAACCGGCGGTGGTCCTTGCCATCCGCGCCGATCTGGGGCTTGATATTGGTCAAACCTTGATTGGCATGCACCTTAAACCCGTTGCCGTTCCTGTCCGTCTTTCGCGAAAGAGATTGGGCGAAGCCGTTCTTACGGCGGCCTTTACCCGTCCGCCCCTCATTGGTGGTGCCCGGGCCGTATATCCGGATAAGCAGCTGCGCTGACCCTGGTACGGTGGGCTCTATCTATCCCATAAAAGTGAACAAGATAAAGGAGAAATGAAGATGCAAATCCATGTCGTTGACCATCCCTTGATTAAAGAAAAAATGACCCGTCTTCGAGATAAGAACACACAGCCCAAGGATTTCAGACAGCTCCTTGACCAAATTGCCCAGCTGCTGCTTTTTGAAGTGACCCGTGATCTTCCTGTCCGTCATAAGAAAGTCACGACACCTCTTGCTGAAACAACGGGCTATGAACTTGCTGTATCAGGGATTACGGTAGTACCGATCCTCCGCGCTGGTCTGGGGTTCCTCGATGCGGTCATGGACCTTGTGCCGGAAGCCAAGGTGGGGCATATTGGCCTTACCCGCGATGAGGAAACGCTGCAGCCCATCAAATATTACTGCAAGATGCCCAAGGACAAGGATGCGGAAATCATCCTTATCGATCCCATGCTCGCTACGGGCGGCAGTGCCGAAGCTGCCATCACCATGCTCAAACAGGATGGCTACAAACATTTCCGTTTTATGTGCCTTGTGGCCGCGCCGGAAGGGGTTGCCCTTGTCAACCGCAGCCATCCGGAAGTGCCCATCTATACGGCAGCCCTTGATGACCATCTGAATGAAGATGGCTATATCGTTCCCGGTCTTGGTGATGCCGGCGACCGCGTCTTTGGTACGCTGGAGTAACCGATGAAAAGACCGGACTGGGACAGTTATTTTATGGAAATTGCTGAGGTGGTTGCCAAGCGCTCCACCTGTCTGCGCCGACAAGTGGGTGCTGTTTTGGTCAAGGACCGGCAGATCCTTGCTACGGGCTACAATGGGACGCCCAAGGGGATTGCCCATTGTGAAGAAGTGGGATGCCTTCGGGAGCAGCTCCATGTCCCCAGCGGTCAGAACCACGAACTTTGCCGAGGGATACATGCCGAACAAAATGCCGTCATCCAGGCTGCTGTAAATGGCGTATCCACCAAAGGCGCGACGCTGTACTGCACGCATCAGCCCTGCGTAGTCTGCTCCAAGATCCTCATCAACGCCGGGATCGAACGCATCGTCTATGCTCATCCGTATCCTGACCGGTTGGCGCAGGAGATGCTTGCCAGCGATAAGCAGCTGACTTTGGAAGAATTCAAACCGAAAAAAGACGGGTAAAAGCCAAAAAGCGCTCCAAAAGGTGGAGCGCTTTTTTCTTATTTTGAACTTTGTAGATAACGTATAGACAGCGATAGCTTCTGGAACAATCTGCCTTCGTGATTTTTCTTGGTCCTTGGTACAACGCATCAAGCCGTAGTTAAGGGCATCGCCGATTGATTCGCAAGCCGCCTTGTGTCTTAGAAAAAGCTGCGCGCCGTTTCTTTGCAAGTGGCAGTGAGGACCCTTCGCCCGGAGTTTTGAAGGCCGCTTTTGAAGCACTAGCGGAAGGGCACCGGGGCATGTTTCCAGGCGAATCATTTCGAACACCTTCCCCCGTCAAGGGGCGGATTGGGTCCAGCGTTGCCGCTTTCTTCGAATTTTTTTGAAAGCCCGTGAGGCACGGCGCCAAACCGTCCCTTCCTTGCTTGGGAAATGATTCTTATGTTTTCGGGCGGCTTTACCGTGAATTTGTGTATCAAAGCATCTTATGATGGGCCATGGCTTCATTGCCCTCCATGAATCTTAAAAAGGCAATGAAGGCGCCCTGTGCAGAAAATCGGCGCGATTTGTGAGCTAAGTAAAAAGAAGAAGGCGTAAGCGGCCAGGCGTCAGCTATCGGAAATTGTGAAACAATCTTTTCTGCGATAGGTTAGGCCCTCATTGCGATCAAAAAATCTTTTATCAAAGAATGAGGACACGTAACTCCATCAACCCAGCCCGGTTGATGGAATGAGTAAAAAATTATAACCGTTCCAGCAGCCAATCTACATTCTCCGTATCATATTCGATCTGTTCAGACCAGCGGCGCAGGGCTTCCTCCAGATTGCCGTGAAGGGCCGTTTCCATAAAGATGAAGTCCGTGCTGCGGCGGGCATAGGCGCTGACCGCATCAAGGCCATAGGCTTCGACTTTATCGAGCTGACGGTAAAAGATAAATTGATAGATCCGGTCAAACGAAATGGGGTCATAGACCTTTTCATAAGAAGCCACTTTTTTCAGCAGGACGGGAATCATGTCCTGCAGGCGGCGGAGCTCTTCCGTCCATGCTTCATCAATGGGTTCAGTGATCATGAGATCATCCAGGATGCTTTGACATGATTTGCTGCTGAAAAGGGGGGCATAGTGGATCAGGCTTTCCGGCAGGGGAAAGCCCATGAAGTCCATGAGTTCCTTGAAGGTATAGACAAAAGCCGTGTCTTCTTCGGAAAAGGTAAGCGGCTCGTGAGGGGCTAAAAGAAGCTCGCACGAGGCTTCGCAGCAAAGTCCTGTGCCGCAGAGAATGAATTCATCGACATACGTGAAAAATCGGGGATGGACCGTGCAGATATCACAGAGCTTATCTTCCCCCAGCGCTGTGATGACTTCGCAAAGCCCGTCCGGCCGCAGCAGGGCACAGAAGCCTTTATCCGTTAATTTGAAATGCCAGCCATCAGGACCTTTTTCCATATGGTCCCGGAGCTTTTGGCCCAGGGGCGTCTTGAGGCCGCGGTAGTAGTCCGCTGTATCGTCATCAATATCGATTTCCCATTTCTGGCAGCATGTATGGCGGCAGGCACCGGCCTTGCAGTGGAAATCATTGAAACCTTGGGGCAGGATGGAAATCATGGGATTCACCTCGAAAGCGTAGTATTCTTTCATTATACATCGTCTGTCTCCTTTGGCGGAGGAAAATCTCTTTTTTTCTATAAAAATGAGCGTAGGGTTAATTGTAAAATGAAATAGGACATATAAAAAGACATACAGGAAATCTTTTGG
>UPXT01000017.1 GCA_900538365.1 uncultured Acidaminococcus sp.
GAGCACCTCCTTGCCAAGGAGGGGGTCGCGAGTTCGAATCTCGTTTTCCGCTCCAGTTAAGGCGACATAGCCAAGCGGTAAGGCAGAGGTCTGCAAAACCTTTATCCCCAGTTCGATTCTGGGTGTCGCCTCCAATTTTTTTATTGGATGTTCAAATCTGCCGAGGTGGCGGAACTGGCAGACGCAAGGGACTTAAAATCCCTCGGAGAGTGATCTCCGTACCGGTTCGATTCCGGTCCCCGGCACCATTTTTTATACGGAATGTTGAGTCATCGCTTGGGCGATGTCTTTTTTTATGCCTAAAATTAGGCCTTCCCACGCTAACATCGGGCACGGTCTTTGCTTGTTTAAGAGGAAAACCGTGCATTTTCAATGTTTCTGAAGAAGCTTACAATAAGGGAAACACGAAAAAAAGAAAGGGGTTTTCACCATGAAAATAAATCGCGTCCTTGCCATTCATGATCTCTGCAGTTTTGGCCGCTGTTCGCTGACGGCTGCCATTCCAGTCCTGTCGGCCTTGGGAAGCCAGGTCTGTCCCTTCCCTACAGCCCTTTACAGCAATAACCTGACCTATGGCAAGTTCCATAGTAAGGACCTTACGGATGAAATGACATCGTCCATGGATAAGTGGCAGGAACTGGGCCTGTCCTTTGATGCCCTTTACAGCGGCTTTTTGGCAAGTCCTGCCCAGGTTGATGTTGTAATTGATGCCATTGGGCGTTTTGGCGGTGAGAAAAAGACTGTTGTTGTCGATCCGGCCATGGCTGACGATGGAAAACTCTATCCTGTTTTTGATGATGCCATGGCAGCTTCCATGAAAAAACTTGTTGCCCATGCATCCCTCATCACGCCCAATTACACCGAAGCCTGTCTCCTTACAGATACGCCCTATCAGGCGGCAGCTCCGACGGATAAGGAACTTGAGGGTCTCTGCGATAAGCTCCTTTCCCTAGGGCCCAAAGCAATCGTCATTACAAGTGTTCCTACAGACAGCGGCCATATTGCCATTGCCAGCCAGACGGACAGCCAGCTTTTTCCGGAAAAGTATGAAGTGCCAAGACTTCCCTTTGGAACCTGCGGTACAGGAGATATCTTTACCAGCACGCTTCTTGCCTACATCCTGCGCGGGAAGGATCTGAACCTTGCCGTCCAGCATGCGGCCGACTTTTTGAGCTTTGTCATTGAAACGACACTGAATGAAGGCACCGATCCCCATGAGGGCGTGCTTCTGGAAGGCTGCCTGTGGAAACTTCTTGTACCCCAGACAAAGGACTGCACGAGCTGCAAAGGATAAGCGCAGAAAACTAGATCGGAGCCTCAAGCAAAAAGCCGTGGAGAAGTGAGTGAGCGTTCTCCACGGCTTACTTGGTCTGGGGCTGCGCGTCACGTTTTTTCTTCTGGTTTCAAGCCTTTTCCTTTAGCTTTCTTTTTGACAGAAACGCACGTTGAAGCCATGTTGGCCTCATAGCGCCAATCCATCCCCTTGTTTGGACAGCGCCCTTTTCCCCCTCATCTTCGTCTGATAGCGTATCAGGCGGATGGTAAAAAATAGGGGCATTGTTTTTGTGTAACGGGGAATGCCGCGATAATCATTCCAGGATGAGACGCACGATAGCATTTTTGGGAGGGCTTCAGCATGAAATTGCGGTACGTTCCATGCTGCGATGCGTCATGCTTTTATGACCTTTTCATCCATCTAAAAAAAGCAAGGAGGGGACCACGTGCTGAGACTTGGTGCGAGCCCTGCACCGAGTAAAAACAGGTGGAACAGCCCTCCTCATTTATTGACATCTCTCCGGAACTAATCTATAATTTACAAGATACGGTAGTTTTACCGAAACTGTCCCCACAGCGGCAAAATGGGCCGATTTCGTGGGATCAAAGCCGAAAAGGAGTCGTGAACGATGGCTGAACAGGAAACAATTTTAACTGAAGAAGGTCTCAAAAAGTTAGAAGACGAATTGGACTATCTTCGTTCTGAAAAAAGACAGCAAGTGGCAGAACGGCTGAAGGTCGCCATTTCCTATGGCGATATCAGCGAAAACTCCGAATATGATGACGCTAAGAATGAACAGGCCTTTGTCGAAGGCCGTATCCTCACCTTGGAAAAGATGATCCGCAATGCAAAGGTCATCAAGGATTCCGAAATCAATAAAAAGGTGGTTTCCCTCGGTTCCCGGGTCACCATCAAAGATATGGAAACGGAAGAAGAAGAGGAATACACGGTTGTGGGTACGACGGAAGCTGACCCCATGGCCGATCCTCCCCGCATTTCCAATGAATCCCCTGTTGGCAAGGCCATCTTGGGCCAAAAAGTGGGTTCCGTATGTAAGGTTCCGACACCGGCTGGTGAGCTGAGCTATAAGATTATCAGTATTGCCAAACCCAGTGCAGGGAAGAAGAAAAAAGCTGCTGCCAAGGAGTGAAATGAATGTCGGAAGAATTGAAGAACCAACCCGCCGTGGATACGGGTGCTGCTGAAGAAGTCAGTGAACAAGTCGCTGTCCGTATGGACAAGATGCATAAGTTGGAAGAAAAGGGCATCCTGCCTTTTGGTCATGCCTATAAGGTAACCCATCATAATAAGGAAGTCCATGACAAGGTCAAGGAACTGGAAGAAAAAGGCACTGAAGTCCGTGTTGCCGGTCGGTTGACAGCCATCCGCGGCCACGGTAAGACCGCTTTCATGGACCTTCTCGATAAGTCCGGTAAGATCCAGCTCTATGTCCGCAAGGATGAGCTGGGAGAAGACAATTACAGTACGGTCAAGCTCCTTGATATCGGAGATATTGTTGGCGTAGAAGGTGAAGTCTTCACGACCCATATGGGTGAACCGTCCATCCGCGTGAAAAAACTCGAATTCCTTTCCAAGGCCTTGAAACCGCTGCCGGAAAAATGGCACGGCCTCAAGGACAAAGAAATCCGTTATCGTCAGCGCTATGTGGACCTCATTGTAAACCCCGAAGTCCGCGACACGTTTGTCAAACGTACGGAAATCATTAAAAGCATCCGCCATATTTTTGATAACGAAGGGTATCTTGAAGTGGAAACGCCGGTCCTCAACACCATTTCCGGTGGGGCTACGGCCCGTCCTTTTGTGACCCATCATAATGCCCTTGATATCGATCTGTACCTGCGCATTGCAACAGAACTGAATCTGAAGCGCCTCATTGTAGGCGGTCTGGAACGGGTCTATGAAATTGGCCGCATTTTCCGCAATGAAGGGATGGATATCAAGCATAACCCGGAATTTACGTCCATTGAGCTTTATGAAGCTTATGGTGACTACCAAACCATGATGGACATTACGGAAAAACTCGTGTCGGAAACGGCGCAGCGCGTCCTGGGAACCATGAAGATCACCTATCAAGGTAAGGAAATCGATTTGACGCCGCCTTGGCCTCGTATGACCATGGTTGAAGCTGTTAAGAAATTTAGCGGCTATGACTTTACAGGCGTCCGTGATGTTGATGTGGCCCGTAAGATGGCTGCTGAGGCCAACGTCGAAATCCAGCCAACCTTCGGCCCTGGCAAGATCCTGGAAGCTTTCTTTGATGAATTCGTTGAAAAGAACCTTATCCAGCCGACCTTTATCATGGGTCATCCTAAAGAAATCTCTCCGCTTGCTAAGAGCAGCCTCGCCGATCCGGAAGTTACGGACCGTTTTGAAGGCTTCATCAACGGGGCTGAGATCTGCAATGGCTTTACGGAACTCAACGATCCGATTGATCAGAAAGAACGTTTTGAAAAACAGGTGGAAGAACGCAATAACGGTGATGATGAAGCTGGTATGATGGACGAAGACTTCATCAATGCCCTCATGCATGGCCTGCCTCCGACGGGCGGTCTGGGTATCGGGATTGACCGTCTTGTCATGCTGCTTACCGATTCAGCTTCCATCCGTGATGTCCTGCTGTTTCCGACCATGAAGCCCTTGGGACTTGAAAAGAAAGACGAATCCGTGGCAGCTGCTCCAGCCGCGCCCGCTGAAACGGTGGATGCTCCGCAGACCGTGGCGCTGGAAAAAATTGATTTTTCCAATGTGACCATTGAACCGCTCTTCAAGGATTTCGTTGATTTTGATCAGTTTGCTGGCTGCGACTTCCGGGTAGTGAAAGTCAAGGACTGTTTTGAAGTTCCTAAGAGCAAGAAACTTCTCCAGTTCACCCTCGATGACGGAACGGGTACGGACCGGACCATCCTGTCGGGCATCAAGGCATACTATCAGGCTGAGGATCTTATCGGCAGGACCCTCGTTGCCATTGTCAACTTGCCGCCGCGCAAGATGATGGGCATCGAATCCTGTGGGATGCTGTTAAGCGCCGAACATAATGAAGGAGAAGAACGCAAACTGAACCTTCTCATGCTTGATCCCCATATTCCGGCTGGGGCCAAGCTCTGCTAATGTTATCCTGAGACTTCGCAAGGAAAGGATCTTTTCCCTGCGGGGTCTTTTTTATGCCGCAAAAAGGCCCTTTCCTACGAAGGAGAAGGGCCTTTGACCATGCTCTATTTCAGGGCATGGACGAAATATTTGATGAAGGCAATCGTCTGGGGCTGATAGATGATATCGACGAGAAAGGCGCCCACAATCGGCACGATCATGAAGGCCTTGCGGCTCATGCCATACTTTTCCTTGACTGCCGTCATATTGACGATGGCTGATGGAGTGGCACCAAGGCCATGCCCGCATAGGCCGGCACACATGACGGCCGCATCGTAGTTGCTCCCGAGGATCCGGAAGACAATGAAATAGCTTACAAGGACCATAAAAAGAACCTGGGCCGCAACGACGAGGATGACGCCGCCTAAAAGTCCCGAAAGTTCCCAAAGACGGAGAGTCATGAGGGCAATGGCAAGATATAGGTTCAGCATGACGTCGCCAATGGAATCCACCAGGGAGAAGCTGAACTGATAGAAATGAGCCGATTCATTGATGTTGCGCAGGATGACTGCTACGAACATGGCTCCGACATAGGTGGGGAAGCTCATGCCGATAAGGGCCCCAATACGCCCGGAAATGACGGTTCCAATGGCCATGCAGACGAGGATTGCCGTTACGTTCTTGATGATGGTGAGGCCGTCCAGTTTCTCGCCTGTGGCGGCGTTGACGTTTTCAACGCCTGTATCCTTGAAATCCTCTGACGTATCCGGTGTCAGATGGTGGCGCTCAATGAGAACGCGGGCCAGGGGACCGCCTACAAGGACGGCGGAAATGAGCCCAAAAGTCGCCGCGGCCATTCCCACTTCAAGACCTGCTGGATAGCCCATGGACACGAAGGTCTTCCCATAGGCACCGGCCGCGCCGTGACCGCCGATCATGGAAATGGCTGAGGCCAGGAGTGCATAGGGAGCTTCCAGTCCCGTGGCCACGCTGATACCAATCCCGATGGTATTTTGGCAGATGGAAATGACACCTGCTGTGAGCCAGTAGATGATAAGCAGGGTCCCGCCTTTTTTAAGGAGCGAGAGGCTTGCCCCTAGGCCTACCGTTGTAAAGAAGGCCAGCATAAAGGGATTTTGATAGTAGGTGTCAAACTTGAAGGCATAGGCTCCCGTCTGATGTCCGATGAAGGTGATGAACATAAAGAGGAAACCGCCGACAACCGGAGCCGGAATACAGTAGCGCCTGAGGGCCGCGCTCTTGCCTTTGATCCAGTACCCGATGAGGAGCATGATGGCCGCAAGGGCTGTTGTGCAGACCGCATCGGCTTTGATGAGCAGAGAACCTGATGAAAAGTCCAGAACCATATGAATCGCTTCCTTTCTGAAGTGCAATATCCCTACCATCCCATTGTAGCGAAAAATAGGGCAGACTGGCATGCAAAAAGCTCAGCTTTCCTATTTGAACAATAAAAAAGATTGATAGGAAAGGCAAAGCTTCAGCAAAGCCTGAATGAGGGAAAACCGGATGTTTCAAAGTATACAGCATGTTCCGTCAGGAAAGCGCCCAATATCACAAGGGACCTCCTGAGCGTAAAAAAGCTTTTGACGATATGCTGACCCTAGGCACGATTTCCTGCCCAAATAATAAGGCCCCCAACGCTTTTAAAAAGCATTGGGGGGCCCATCCTATCAGGGAAGGAAAGCAACGTTTTTGGGGTTCTTTAGACTTCTGTTTCCACCGTGAAAGGAATTTCATCTTTCAGGTCATTTTGGGTCATGCTGCAGACGCAGGAGTCGGACCAGACGTTTTCACAGGTTTCAATCATATCGATGATGGTGTAGATAGGGAGAATGATTCCCATGATGCCAATGGGGGCGCCAATGCCGCTCATGAGCGACAGGGTGAGAAAGTAGCAGCCCATGGGCACACCGGCGTTTCCGATGGCGGCAAAGACAGAAATGAAGAGCCAGACAATCATGGTTCCAAGGGATAGTTCCATTCCGCCATTTTGCATGAGGAAAATGGATGTAACAAGAATGAAGGCAGCGCAGCCATTCATGTTGATGGTTGTGCAGATGGGGAGTACGAAACGGCTGATGGAGGGATTGATGCGCATGTTTTCTTCCGCAGAAGCCATGGTGACGGGAAGCGTTGCAGCGGAACTCTTTGTAAAGAGGGCAACGGCAAGGGCCGGGGACATCGCTTTCATGACGCGGACCGGGTTGAGGCCGCGGATGAGGAGAAAGAGCGGCAGAACGATGAAGAACTGGATGAGGTTCCCTGCCATGATGACGAGGGTATAGCGACCCAGGGCACCGACGATGACGCCGGCTTCAAGCTGGGAAGACAGTTGGGCCGCAAAGGCGAGGATGCCGATGGGAAGGACCTTCAGTAGGGCACGGATGAGGGCAAAGAGAACTTCCTGGGCCCCATTGATGCCGCGCAGAAGGGTTTTCGTGTTTTCCGTTTCCGGCATAAAGGCAAAGGCAAGACCAACAGCGGTGGCAATGAGCAGGATGGAAAGGACGTTTCCCGTCAGGAAGGGGGTCAGGATGTTGTTGGGGATGACGGAAAGCATATGATCATAGTAGCTCATCTTGCCAATGTTCTGGGGGACATTCGTCACGCCGGCGCCGATGGCTTCCGTCGGCAGGTTGCCCGGCTGGATCCAGAGATACAGGAGCAGGCCGATCCCGGCGGCACAGATGGTCGTGAGCAGGGTATAGGTGATGGTGTGCTTGAAGATCTTCTTTGTTTCCTCCTTGGATCCCATCATGGAAAGGGTCGTAATGACCGCCAAGGCAATGGTCGGTACAGCAATGAACTGAAAGAGGCGGGTGAAGACGGTAGCGATGAAGTTGAAGAGTTGGTTAAGGAAGGGAACGTTCATCCAGCCGAGAACGGCACCAATGATGAGGGCTCCTATCCAAAGTGCGAGCTGACGCCCTTGGGCAAGGGGATTGTTGTGGGCCATGACATTTTTGGCTGTGTCTTTGACATGGGTTTGGTTTTCTTGGGTCATAATGGACTTCCTTTCTTTTTGAAAAATGAAAAAGATCCTCCATGGATCTTTCCCAATCAGGTCCCCACCTGATGATAACAATTCATATATTAGCATAGGAGATTGAAAAAATGCAACAAAAATCAGAGATTTCAAGTTTTTTATCCTCCAAGGAATCATAATGCGGTAACTTAGTAGGAATTATACGATGAGCCTTTCTTGCCAAGATGTCTCTAATCGCCTACAATAATAAGGTACCCTGCCCTTCGTGAGAGGGTGGAGAATAGGACTTTATGGAACGCCTTCAGCGTTCCTTTTAGGTAAGTTTTGACAAGAGATAAAGGAGGATCCGTATGCCCTGTACAACGCTGCTTGTCGGAAAAAATGCAACCTATGATGGTTCGACCATGATGGCCCGCAATGAGGATTCCGGTGCGGGAAGTTTTACGCCGAAGAAATTTATTACAGTCAATCCTGAGGACCAACCCCGCCACTATCGGTCAGTCCTGTCTGCTTTTGAAATCGAGCTGACCGAAACGCCCCTGCGCTATACGGCCATGCCCAATGCCCAAGCCAATGAAGGTATTTGGGGCGAAGCAGGGATCAATGAGCTCAATGTAGCCATGAGCGAAACAGAGACCATTACCTCAAATCCCCGCGTCCTTGGCGCCGATCCGCTTGTAAAAAATGGCATTGGGGAGGAAGACATGCTCACCTTGGTCCTGCCCTATATCCACAGTGCCCGGGAAGGTGTCAAACGGCTGGGCGACCTCATCACGCGCTATGGGACCTATGAAATGAATGGCGTCGGTTTCCAGGATGAAAATGAAGTCTGGTGGTTTGAAAGCATTGGCGGTCATCACTGGATTGCCAAACGCGTTCCTGATGATGGGTACGTGGTCATGCCCAATCAGCAGGGAATCGATTTATTGGATCTTGTCGATGCCTTTGGCCCCCAGGAAGACCATATGTGCAGCGCTGACCTTATTTCCTTTATTCGGGACAATCACCTTGACCTAACCATCCATGAAGGAGAAGACTATGCCCTTGAAAAGGATTTTGCCTTTGATGCAAGGGCCGCTTTTGGCAGCCATGATGACGCAGATCACACATACAATACGCCCCGGGCATGGTTCATGCTGCGCTTTTTCAATCCCCATTCTGCTTTGTGGGATGGACCTGATGCCGATTACGGTCCTGAAGATGATGACCTGCCTTGGTGCCTCATGCCGGAACGGAAGGTGACCGTTGAAGATGTAAAGTATGTCCTCAGCGCCCATTACCAAGGAACCCCTTTTGACTGCTACAGCAAGGTGGACCATCCCCTGAAAGGCAAGTATCGCCCCATTGGGATCAATCGCAACAACTTTGTTGCCCTGACCCAGCTGCGGCCCTACGCCAAAAAGGACCGTATGGCCCTGATGTGGATTGCGGAAGGGTCAAACGTCTTCAATGCCTTTGTGCCGTTTTATGCCAATGTGACAAAGACCCCGGACTATTTGAACCATGCGGGGACGGTGCCGTCGACGGAAGAATTCTACTGGGCTAATCGCCTCATCGGCGCCCTTGCCGATGCCCACTTTGCCCGCACGGCAAGTGCCATTGAGCGCTACCAAAAGGCCGTTGCCTCCGCGGCTCATGCCATGATTTGTGATACGGATAAAAAAGAAGCCGAAGGCGGCGTGACGGCTTTGCTTGAACAGGCCAATGCGGCCATGGCGGCTATGGTAAAGGAAAAGACCGATACCTGCCTAGGCAAGGTCCTTTACGAAGCGAGCATGGCTATGAAAAATGGCTTCTCCCGCAGCGATGCCTAAGCCGTATCATAAGAATAAAAAAACGCCTTCCGGCATGGACCGGAAGGCGTTTTTTTATTAAGGATCACATCATGGAGGCTAGTTTTTCTTTCAGGATTTTCAAAGGAATAAGACTTAATAGAAGGGTTGCTGCCACCAATCTCACTTGCTGTCACCGCTTTCTGATGTAAAGGAAACTTCCGGCGTGCCTTTATGGGCGTCGACACCGAGGGCGCGAAGGATCCCAAAGAAGACTTCCGTGTTGTCCATGACGCCGTGGAAGTATTCAGAACCAGGGCCTTGGGCCATGAGCACCACATCGTCGGCAGAATGGCATTCGCTCGTTTCTCCGGTTGTCGTCGGCAGGTCGCCTTGGACAAGACGGGCTCCTTGGGGTGCGCGTTTCGGGTTGGCAATGACGTTTCCTTTGGCATCGGTCGTTGCCGGAACAGTCGGTTCAGGCTGGAAACGATAATTTTCGTAATGGTCTGGGGCATTGGCGTACTGCACGGCCAGGGTGACATCCGGATCAGGGTTATCGGGATACCCGTCATGGTTTTCATCAACGAAGGTCGGCCATTTGGCATCGCCGTAGACGCGAACCGCTTCGCGGCCGGTCTTGCCGTTTTCTTCCTTATAGGTGCCGCTGATGCTGATGCCGTGGGCATGGTCCGCAACGACAATGATAAGTGTATCATCATTGTGTTTTTTGGCGTAGTTCTGCGCCCATTCGATGGTCTGATCAAATTCAATGGTGTCATAGGTGGAACGCTGCCAGTCCATGGTATGGAGCTGCTTATCAATGCTGCCGCCTTCACTCATGAGAAAGAAGCCATTCGGATTTTTTTCAAGTACGGATACGGCTTTTTTTGTCATATCAAGGAGGCCGGGCTGGTCAGTAAACCCTTTCAGGACCTTGCTGTTTTTGGGCAGGAATTCACGGTCCATGTAAACGTTCATGTGGTTCATGGTGAAAAGTCCCAGAATGGGCTGATCGCCGTTGAGAGCATTTAGTTCCGTCTTGGTGCCAGCAAATTGATAACCTTTATCCTTGAATTCCTGGATCAGGTTACGATCATCCTTGCGTTTGGAACCGGGCGTCTGCAGCGGAAGGAAGAACTGTGCCCCACCGCCCATGACCACTTTTGGCGGATTCCTGCGACTGAGAAAATCGGCAGCAATGTAGTTTTGTTCCCCACGTCGGCGCGTATGGGCCGTGACGGCCGCCGGTGTAGCATCCGTAACAGCCGCGGTCGTAACCATGCCGTAGCTCATCTTCTTACTGCGGGAGAGGATTTCCGCTGCCGTTTCCACCTTTGGGTCGTCGAGGGGATCTTTGGTTCTATTTTCGTAGACACCCATGGCATTGACGACGGATTTATTGCCCGTCATATAGGCGGACATGGAGTTTGCCGAGTCCGTTACAATAGAGTCATAGCCGCTTGTTGTAACAAGGGCAAGGCTTGGCATCTTTTCCATGGAAAGGACGTCATTGAATTTTCCGTTTGAAAGGCCTTTTGAAAGGATGCGGCCCAGTTCCTTTGCCTGCATGCTCATGCCGTCACCAATGAAGAGGATGACATTCTTGGCGCGCCGCCTTGCTTTTTCCTGGACCACCGTATAGGCGGCTTTTGCCTGGAGCCTTCCAGAAAGGCCGCTGGCGGAAGCCGTTACCCTTTTTTCACCGATTTTGTCAAAGGTGACATTGTTGATGCGGTAGGAAATGTGGGTGCCGTAGTCTGTGATGATGGCCTTTTTCCCAAAGACTTTTTCTGCCCCTTCTCCGTTGATGCCGACGTTGAAGTTTGTGCTGTTTTTGGGAAATTCCACCTCAAAGTCAAACCGCTGACCGGCCCAGAATTTGGCACGGTTGATTGGCAGGATGGTAATGGCACCGTTATCTGCCGTCTCCTGCATCCGGTTATGGAATTCAGCCACCTGCGAAATGGAGGATGCTGCCGCAAAAGCCACGGCATCATGGGTCGAGGTGATGCCCATGGAAAGGGCCCCTAAGAGCGACAGTTGGATAAATAGGCGAAGCTTACGTTTTGTGTTCATAAACAAACCTCCTCAATGATTTTGTTTCAAAGAAAAAGAGTCTTCATATGGAAGGAGTGTAGCATAGGAAAGTGGAGGTTTCTGCAAAAGCTTGGTAAAATTACCGTAAATTGCCGCGGCAAAAAAACGGCAGCTATTCTTTTTCTTTCATCTTATTTTCATTTTCTATTTGCTAGAATGGAACCGATTTTATACTGAGGAGGTCTTTTCATGTTTACACAGATAAAAAAAGCCGGCTTAAAGGATGCCGCAATCAGCCGCAGGCTGGGGCAAGGCTTTTTGTGCCTTATCTTGGTGGGTCTTATGGGAAGCGGAGAAGCGGCACCAACGGTCAAAGAGGTGACCGGTGTAGCCCGCGTCTTTGGTGATGGGGAAAAAGTCTCGGAAGTCATTTTGACATACAGTGAGCCCCTTTTGGCAAGTTCCGTTTCTCCCAAAGATTATGTCCTTTCAAAGGGTACCCTTGAAAGCGTCCAGGTAGCCCGCTCTTTGCCCCCTTTTAAGGCGGCTGAGGAAGGCCGCTATGTCATCCTGAAGGTCAAGACGGAAAATACGGTGCCTGAAACACTCCTTGCAGCGCCCCCAAAGGAAAGAACGGAAAAAATGCGTCAGGAACCCAAGCTTGATGGTCATTCTGACCGCAAAGCCCCGGACCTTAGCATCGCAGTCAGACAAGTGGGAGAAGTGACTGGCGCAAAAGGGGATAAAAGCCCAGGCTCCATCCAATTCATGGCGTCGACCCGAACGCTTGAACCCGATCTTTCGCGCTTTACGCAGAAGGTCTTTACGGATCCCGAAACGGGCATTTCCCTGCCATATTCTCTGTATCTGCCCAAGAAAATCAAACAAGGAGAGAAACTTCCCCTGGTCTACTTTGGCGTGGATATGAGCGGCAATAATGATGACCTTACGACACCGCTTTATCAAGGCAACGGAGCCACCATCTGGACTGATCCTGCTTTTCAGGCAAAGCATCCTTCGATTGTTGTTGCCCCGCAGTATACGTCCGAGCTTGTAACGAAACTGGGCATGCTGACCGCCGATGATCATCAATGGACAAAAGGCCTTACCTTGCTCAAGCATTTTCTTGATTATGCGGTCAAGACTTATCCTGTCGATCCAAATCGAATCTACGGAACGGGACAGTCCCAGGGCGGTATGGCCAATATTGCCATCAGTGACCGCTATCCCGATTTTTTTGCGGCCCAGTATCTTGTAGCCTGCCAGTGGGACCCCAAGAAAATGCAGGTCCTCAAGGATAAGCCCCTTTGGATCACCGTCTGTGAAGGGGATAACAAAGCTTATCCTGCAATGAATGAAACGACCGCACTCTGGGAAAAAGCGGGCGTAAAGGTAGCGCGGAATGCGACGCTTTGGGACAGCACCCTTCCTGTGGGGACCCTCAATGCCAAAATGGAGCAGCTATTGCAGCCTGACACCCATATCTACTATACGGTTTTTAAAGGTGGAAACCATATGTACACGTGGAGCTTTGCCTATTCCTATGATGCCATCCGGGAGTGGCTCTTTTCACAGGCAAAAGAAAAGTAAGACGCTTGGTATCTCAAAGAAGGGAAAAGTGTGCACAGAGATAAAACTTCCCTTGACAAAACAATATGAATCCGGTATGATTTTAAGGAATTATTCATCAAGAGTAACGGAGGGAATGGCCCCATGATGTTACGGCAACCACACGAAAGTGAACGGTGCTAAGTCCAACAGGATTTTCCTGGCAGATGAAGACGAATATGAATCGATCCATTCCTCTTCATAATGATGAAGGGGAATTTTTTATTCATGAGGAGGGAGTCGCTGTGATTGAACTGAAACATATCGGCAAGGTCTACCACGCAAAGGGCGGGGACCTGGAAGCCTTAAAGGATATCAACTTATCCATTGAGGAAGGAGAGATCTACGGAATCATCGGATTATCCGGCGCCGGCAAAAGTACTTTGGTCCGCTGCATCAATATGCTGGAACAGCCAACGAGCGGTGAAGTGATTGTTGACGGCAGGGACATGACCAAACTGTCCAAGACGGAACTGCGCAAGGCCCGCCAGGAAATCGGCATGATTTTCCAGCATTTCAACCTCTTAAGCAGCCGGACGGTCTACGGCAACATTGCCTTTCCTCTGGAAATCCAGGGAAAAAGCGGGGAAGAAATCAGAAAGAAAGTGGAACCCCTCTTGGACCTCGTTGGTCTTACGGACCGCCGTGACCATTATCCTTCCCAGCTGTCGGGCGGCCAGAAACAGCGCGTTGGCATTGCCCGCGCCCTTGCTTCCGATCCCAAAGTGCTTCTTTGTGACGAAGCTACGAGTGCCCTTGATCCCCAGACGACGGAATCCATCCTGGAACTCTTGCGGGATATCAATAAACGGCTTCATATCACGATTGTCATGATTACCCACCAGATGAACGTCGTCAAGGAAATCTGTGATCATGTGGCGGTCATTGAAGGTGGCCGGATCATTGAAGAGGGGCCCCTCTATGAAGTCTTCACGAATCCGAAGAATCCGACGACCAAGGAATTTGTCGCAAGTACTCGGACGGATATTGTCCCGGAACTGGTAAAGAAGCTTGACCTCCATAAGGAATATACCAGCGGTGACAAGGCCCTTGTGCGTCTGCATTTTCTTGGTGACAGTGCCGGGGAACCGGTCATTACGGTCCTCATCAAAAAGTACGATATCGATGTCAATATCCTTTCCGGCAACGTGGAAACGCTCCAGGATACGCCTTACGGAACGCTCCTAATCGGTATGGATGGGGATGAGGCTCATTTGAAGGAAGCCCTGGCGTATCTTGAGGGGCAAAAGTTACAGATTGAGGTGATTGGATATGTCAAGTAGTATGATCCAGATGCTGATTAAATCTTTGGGAGAGACTTGCTATATGGTTTTTCTTTCGGCGGCCCTTGCTACCCTTTGCGGAATGCCTTTGGGCGTCATTCTCACCGTCACACGGGAAGGCCATATTCTGGAAAATAAGGGCATTAACCGCGTCTTAGGGGCCGTTGTGAATGCCACCCGTTCGACGCCGTTTATCATCCTCATGGTGGCCATCATTCCCCTTACGCGGATCATTGTGGGATCTTCCATCGGGACGACAGCTGCCATTGTGCCGCTCACCATTTCGGCAACGCCCTTTATTGCGCGCATCATTGAATCGTCCCTCCTAGAAGTCGATCCCGGCGTCATTGAGGCCGCCGAATCCATGGGAGCCAGTCCCTTCCAGATCATCTGGAAGGTGCTTCTTCCTGAATCCATGCATGCCATCGTCCTTGGCGTGACCCTTGCCATCATCAGCCTCATCGGCAGTTCTGCCATGGCCGGTGCTTTGGGCGGCGGCGGACTGGGTGACCTTGCCATCCGTTACGGATATCAGCGCTTCCAGGCAGATACCATGGCGGCAACGGTCGTGATCCTCATTGCCCTGGTTCAGCTCGTCCAGTCCGTCGGGAACCATATCAGCGCCAAACTGAACAAAACAAAGATGCAGTAACGCACGCTGCAGCAAGCTGGCTGTAAAGTCATGGAAACATGGCTTTGCAGCTTTTTTTGCGCCTCAAAACTATCAGATAGACCGTAGGGTCCCTGTATCACTTTTTACACTGATGGCAGGCGCTTATAGGCGGAACGCCAAAAATAAAAAAATGACTTGCCACGACCTCGTTAACGTGTTAATGTATTAGCGTACTAAATCAACGCAGTCTTTTTTATATTTTCCGTAGTTTTGAAAGGAGTCTCGATTATGCAGGCAGGTCTCAACAAAAAGGAACTTCATCGAATGGCACACGCTTTTTTGCTTTTGAAGGATGATCGGATGTGTCTCGATTTTTTGGAGGATATCTGCACGCCTAACGAACTGAAGGCCTTGAGTCAGCGTCTGGAAGTGGCGGTGCGTCTTCATCGCGGCGAAAACTATGCCAAAATCGTCAATGATACGGGCGCCAGCAGCACGACGGTTTCCCGTGTCAACCGCTGTTTAAATTATGGAGCCGGGGGGTATCGAAAAGTGATCCCCATGCTCCTTAAAGAAGGAGAATAGATAAGTATGACCACTGGCTTTTTACAGATTCCCTACGGAACGAAAGATATCCTGCCCGGCGAGGCCCGCATGAAGCGCGAAATGGAAGACCGCCTCGCTCGGAATTTTCTTTCCTGGGGATATGATGAGGCGATGACGCCGACTTTTGAATACGCTGATACCTTTGCCCTGGGTGGGGCCGATCTTCCCGATGAAAGCATGAAATTTCTGGGTCGAGACAATCGGACTTTTATGCTCCGCAGTGAAATGACGACGCCGCTGGCGCGGATGGTCGTTACCAGGATGCGGCAGGACGAAGGCATCAAGCGTCTTTTTTATATTGCCAATGTTTTCCGTCACGAAGAGACCCAAGCTGGGCGGCAATGCGAGTTCCGTCAGGCAGGGGTTGAACTTTTTGGCGAAAAGGGGCCCGAAGCGGACGCAGAGGTCTTGGCCCTTGCCGTGGAAAGCCTTAAGGCAGCAGGACTTGCGCATTTTACCCTCAGTATCGGGCACAGTGGTTTTTTGGCAGGCCTGATTGAAGACGCGGAACTTTCCGACGCCCAAGTGGAGCGCCTCAAAAAGATGATCCTGACCCATAACGCAGTGGCTCTTGAAAAGGCCGCTTCCGTCATTTCCTACGAACCGGTCCGGGAACTCGTCAAAGGGCTTCTTTACCAGCAGGGCGGGCCGGAGATGGTCCAAGCCTTGAAAACAAAGGTCACCCATCCCAGAAGCCTTGAGGCCCTGGATAATCTGCTTGCTATTTATCAGCTGTGTGAAGCCTACGGCGTTACGGATAAGATTGTCTTTGATTTGAGTCTCATCCGCAACTTTGACTATTACACAGGCATGGTCTTTGAAGCGTATGGCCCCCAGATTGGCTTTAATATCTGCGGCGGCGGACGCTATGATACGATGATGGAAAGATTTGGCAAAGCCATGCCGGCAACCGGTTTTGCCCTTGGCGTGGACCGCATCATCCTCGCCCTGCGCCGCGAAGGCGCCCTGCGGGGGGATGAAGCTTGGGATGATTATGTTGCTTTTAGTGCCAAGGGAGAAACAAAGGCCATTATAAAGGCCATGACCCTGCGCCGCAAAGGACGGAAGGTCAAGATGGCGACCCGTCCTATGGATAAAGGCGAAGCGACGGTATGCTGTGAGCGCCAGAAAGCCTTGAACCTCGTCTACGTCAAATAAGAAAGAAGGACCTTTTTATGGAATACCTAACCATTGCCCTTCCTAAGGGAAAACTCTTTGATCGGTCTGTCAAGGTCCTTGCCAAGGTCGGCTGCGAAGCTGACAACGTGGTCGAGGATTCACGAAAACTTGTCATCACCAATGAAAAAACAAAAGTCCGCTTCATCATTGTCAAGACCATGGACCTTCCGGTCTATGTCGAATATGGCGCGGCTGACATCGGCATCATCGGAAAGGATGTCCTCAATGAAGAAGAACGGGACGTCTATGAACTGCTTGATATGGGCTACGGCAAATGCCATCTCATGATGGCCGTGCCGGAAGAAAAGGTCCTGCCCCGCATGATGGATTATACCCATATGCGGGTTGCGACAAAATATCCTCATAGTGCCGTCGAGTTCTTTGACCGGCAGGGCATGCAGATGGAAATCATCAAGCTCAATGGCTCCATCGAATTGGCTCCAATCGTAGGTCTTAGTGAACTCATTGTCGATATTGTGGAAACGGGGACAACCATCCGGGAAAATCACCTCAAGGAAGTCGCCTCGGTTTATGAAAGTTCGGCCCGTCTCATTGCCAATAAAGTCAGCTTCAAACTTCAGCATGAACGCATCAAGAAGCTCGTTGAAGATTTGAAGGCCGTGCTGAAGGAGGAAGAAGCATGAAGATATTTGATGAAAGAAAGAGCAGTGCAGAAGAAATCAGCAAGCTCCTCAAAAAGAAAGCTTTTGATGAAGTGGAACTGTCCCCTCGTGTGGCGGCTGGAACGGAAAAGATGTTTGGCAAAAAACTGACAGCCGCCCAGGTCGTGGAACGCATTGTCAGTGAAATCCGCAAGGGTGGAGATGAGCGCCTCTTTTACTATACAAAACTCCTTGACGGCGGCGATTTTACCAAAGACACCATCGCCGTGACGGAAAAAGAGTTTGAAGAAGCAGAAAAAGCCGTTGATCCAAAGACCATGGAGGCCATCAGCCGGGCCATCAGCAATGTACGGAAGTTCCATGAGGAACAGCTGCCCAAGACCTGGCTGACACCCCGCGCCTACGGGTCCTTCTTGGGTCAAAAGATGACCCCTGTTGATTCGGTGGGCATTTATGTGCCGGGCGGTACGGCAGCCTACCCGTCCAGCGTCATTATGAATGCCGTGCCAGCCAAGGTGGCCGGTGTGCCCCGCATCGTGATGGCGGCGCCTGCCAGTCGTGACGGCCGGATGAATCCCTATGTCCTTGCTACGGCCCGGAAAATTGGGATTACGGAAATCTATAAGATGGGCGGCGCGCAGGCCGTGGCTGCCCTTGCCTTTGGGACAGAGACCATTCCCAAGGTCGAAAAAATAACGGGCCCGGGAAATATCTTTGTAACCCTTGCCAAAAAGGCCGTTTATGGTCACGTTGACATTGATATGTTGGCAGGGCCCAGTGAAATCCTGATTGTCGCAGATAAAACCGGCAATCCGAAGTATCTGGCAGCCGATCTATTGAGCCAGGCCGAGCATGATCCCTTGGCTTGTGCCATCCTCATTACTGACGATGAGTCCCTTGCTAGGGCCGTAGCAAAGGAAGTGGATGAGCAGCTTGAAGCCCTGCCGCGCAAGGAAATCGCGGAAACGAGCCTTGCCCAGACGGGCAAGATCATCCTGGCCAAGGACATGGATACAGTCGTTCAGATGGCGAACCTTTCGGCACCGGAACACATGGAAATCATGACGGAAAACGCTTTCTCCCTCGTGCCTCGCATCCGCAATGCCGGCGCCATCTTTCTTGGGGCCTATTCACCGGAACCGCTGGGGGACTACTATGCCGGGCCCAATCACATCCTGCCGACAGGCGGGACGGCACGCTTTTATTCCGTCCTCAATGTGGAAACATTCATGAAGAAAACGAGCCTCATTTCCTATACGCGGGAGGCCCTCAAAGAGGCTGCAGATGATATCATTGCCATGGCAGAAGCAGAGGGCCTTACAGCCCATGCCAATGCCATTCGCGTCCGCAAAGGGGAACTGTAAGAAAGGAGGCCGCTGATGAGCCAAATGAGGGGCCGTGAGTGCCTGAGCCGCATCGAGGATTATGTTGTGGAAACGGTCCCCGATGCCGATATCATTGTAAATGCCAACGAAACCAATGAACCGATGGGAAAGAAAATGGAGAAAAAGCTGGTGGATGCTGTCCTTAAGGAAGCGCTGAACCGCTATCCCTCCATGCACGGGGAAGACCTGTGTGCTTTTCTTGGAAAGAAATATGGTCTTGAACCCTACCTGTTCTGCCTGGGAAATGGCTCCAGTGAACTTTTGGAAAAAGTCTGTTTTGCCTTTGGCGGCAAGGGCCGTAAGATTGCCTATCCCGCTCCGTCCTTTTCTATGTACGAAACGTATATCACCCTTTCTGACAGTACGCCCGTACCTTATCGTTTGGATGAGGATTTTCAGGTAGACGCCGATGCGGTCATCAAGTTCTGTAAAAAGGAAAAACCCGACGTTCTCATCGTCAATAACCCCAATAATCCAACGGGAACCTATAATGCGCGGCAAATGATGGAAAAGATCATCCGCAGCGTCGATGCCCTTGTCGTCATGGATGAAGCCTACATTGAATTTTCCAATGGTGGAGCGGATGCTGAAGAAAATTCGACCCTCCCCCTTGTGGCTGACACCGATCATCTCCTCGTCCTGCGCACCCTGTCGAAGGCCTATGGCCTGGCTGGCCTGCGCATTGGCTTTGGCGCCGGGAGCCGGGCCGTTATGGAAATCCTTCACAAGGTACTCCTGCCCTATCATGTCAATCGCCTGACCCTTGCCATTGCCCTTACGTTCCTAAAGTCCAAAAACTACCTCAAAAAGCGGGTGGCCGCTGTCGTCAAGGCCCGTAATGCCCTTGCGTCAGACCTTGGGACCTTGGGTTTTACGGTCCTGCCGTCAGGGACGAACTTCCTTCTTATCATGCCCAAGGAAGAGACCCTTACGGTCCTTTTTGCCAAGAGCAAAAGCCGGGCCAAAGGCAGGGAGAACAGGGCAAAAGCCGCCGGAAAGACCCTTTTTGAGGGGCTCCTTGCCCGGAAGATCTTGGTTCGCAATTATTCCCAGCATCCACTGCTGCCAGGGGCCCTGCGGATTTCGACAGGGACCTTGGAAGAAAATGCCCGCATCATTGAAGCGGTAAAGGAAATTCTGGAGGGATGATCATGAGAGACAGTACTGTCCATCGCCGGACGCAGGAAACCGACGTGACTGTGACCTTGGAACTTGACGGCACGGGGGAAGCGGATATCGATACAGGTGTGGGGTTCTTGAACCATATGCTGACCCTTTTTGCCGTTCACGGTCATTTTGACCTGACCGTACGGGCGACCGGGGACCTTGATGTCGACTGCCACCATACGGTGGAAGATGTGGCCCTGACGTTGGGCGAGGCCCTGCGCAAAGCCTTGGGTGACAAGGTGGGAATCCATCGCTATGGGAGCATGCTCCTTCCTATGGATGAGGCCCTAGCCGAAGTGATCCTTGATATCAGCGGACGCCCCTATCTTGTGTGGCATGCTGATATTCCCCGTGTCAGTCTTGGTCTTTTTGATACGGAAATGGGGGAGGATTTTTTCCGCGCCCTTTCTGTCCAAAGCGGGATGACCCTGCATATCAATGTCCCTTACGGCCGCAATACCCATCATATGCTTGAAGCCATCTTCAAAGGTTTTGGCCGTGCCCTTTCCGAAGCTGTTGCCATCGATCCACGGGTCCATGGCATCATGAGCAGCAAGGGCGCCCTGTAAGACGCGGCTGAATATAGCCGTGGGAAAGGATTCCCATGAACAATCAATCCATTGCTATCATCGACTATGGTCGGGGCAACCTGCACAGCGTCTATTATGGACTGAAAAAGATTGGCGCTGACCCCATCATTACCAATGACGAAAAAACCATCCTTGAAGCCCCGCGGGTCATCCTGCCAGGCGTCGGTGCCTTTGGGGACTGCATGGACCATCTTGCCGCTTCAGGCCTTGAAGATGCCATTTTTCACATGATTGAAAAGGGGACCCCTTTTCTTGGCATCTGTGTGGGACTCCAGCTCCTTTTTGAAGGCAGTGAGGAAACACCTGGTGTCAAAGGTCTTGGCATCTTTAAGGGGATGGTGCGCCTGATTCGCACGCCCTATAAGATTCCTCATATGGGGTGGAACGAGCTTACGATAACCCGTCCGTCACCTTTACTAAAGGATGCCGAAGGGAAAATGGTCTATTTTGTCCATAGCTTTGCCGCGGACCCTTGTGACCGAAATATCATCACGGCAACCACCAATTATGGTACGGAACTTGTCGCTGCCGTAGGCCGCGGCAACGTCCAGGGCTTCCAGTTCCATCCGGAAAAGTCCTCTGCTGCCGGCCTTGCCATGCTGAAAGCCTTTAAGGAGTGGAAACCATGAACCTTTATCCAGCCATTGATCTGCGAGGCGGAAAGTGTGTACGCCTTGAAAAAGGAAATTTTTCTAAAGAGACGGTCTACAGCAAGGATCCCGGTGCCATGGCGCGCCGCTTTGCCGAAGCGGGGGCCCATACCATCCATGTGGTAGACCTTGACGGTGCCCTTGCCGGAAAAAGTGAGAACCTTGCCGCCATCAAGGCCATCATGAAGGAAGGTGGTATCCCCATCGAAGTGGGCGGCGGCATCCGTACCTATGAACAGATTGAGGGTCTGCTTTCTTTGGGTGTAAGCAAGGTCATCCTGGGGTCTGCTGCCATCTATGACCCTGATCTTGTGGAAAGGGCCAATCGGGACTTTCCCCACAAAATTGTGGTTGGCATCGATGCGAAAAATGGCTATGCGGCCGTTGATGGATGGAAAAAAAATAGCCATCTTACTGCCGAGGCACTTGCCCGGCGTGTTGCCGCAGCTGGTACGGAGCGGATCATCTTTACGGATATCAGCCGCGATGGGATGATGAATGGCAGCAATATCGAAGCCACAGCCACCCTTTATAAAGCCTGCGGGGTTCCCATCACGGCCTCGGGAGGCGTTTCTTCCCTTGAAGACATCAGAAGGCTCAAAGCCCGTGAAACAGATGGCATCGAAGGCTGCATCATTGGGAAGGCGCTTTACGACGGCGCATTTACCCTTGCTGAGGCCCTCAAGATTGCCGGGGAGGTGTGACCATGCTGGCAAAAAGAATCATCCCCTGTCTTGATGTCAAGGCGGGCCGCGTTGTCAAGGGAATGAATTTCGTCTGTCTCCGCGACGCTGGGGATCCGGTGGAGCTTGCGGCCCAATATGAACGGGAGCAGGCTGATGAACTGACTTTCCTTGATATCACAGCTTCCGTGGAAGGCCGCAAAGCCATGCTGGACGTCATTGAACGGACGGCTAGGGAAGTCTTTATGCCCCTTACGGTGGGAGGCGGCATTTCCACCATGGAAGATATCCGGGCCGTCCTCATGGCCGGTGCTGATAAGACGAGCCTTAATACGGCCGCTGTCATGACACCGGAACTCATCCAAAAAGGGGCCGAAGCCTATGGGGCCCAGTGCATGGTTCTTGCCGTTGATGCAAAGAAAAAACCATCCGGTGGCTGGGAGGTCTATATCCATGGAGGGCGGACGGCAACAGGATTGGATGTCCTTGAATGGGTCCGCAAAGCCGTGACCTTGGGGGCCGGCGAGATCCTTCTTACGAGTATGGATGCTGATGGGACCCAAGATGGGTTTGACCTTGACTTGACGCGGGCTGTTGCCGAAGAGGTCCCCGTTCCTGTCATCGCCTCAGGCGGCGCGGGCAAACTGGAGGATTTTTATCGCGTCCTGACCGAAGGCAAGGCGGACGCGGCTCTTGCCGCATCGGTCTTCCATTATGGAACCTTCCGCATCAAGGAAGTGAAGGACTATCTTGCAAAACGTGGTGTCGTCGTGCGGCGCTGAAAGGGGGACCCTTTCCTCATAGCAGGGGAAGGGCCCTTCCTGCGTCTTCTGCAAAAGCGCAGCGTCAGGGCCCAGGAAACGTGATACAATAAGGACAAGAGGTGTTTCTTATGAAAATCGATATCAGTCATTTGAAATTTGATGAAAGAGGCCTCATCCCGGCAATCGTCCAGGACGTGACGACGGATAAGGTCCTTATGCTTGCCTATATGAATGGACAGTCCCTTGCGCTGACCGTGGAAACTGGTTACACCTGGTTCTGGTCCCGGAGCCGGCAGGAACTATGGAACAAGGGCGCTGTAAGCGGCAACCTGCAGAAAGTGAAATCCATCGTCTATGACTGTGACGGTGATACGCTTCTTGTAAGGGTCGTCCAAAAAGGGGTTGCCTGCCATGAGGGCAACTACTCCTGCTTCAGCTACCCGCTGTGGAACGCGGGCTCCGGTGAGAACCTGCCTGCCACCTACAGCGACCTTCCCACTGTTGTGGATGAACTCTATCGCAAACTTACCCATGAAAAGAGAAACAGCAAGGACGGTTCGTATGCGGGCTACCTTTTTGAGTCCGGGGAAGACCGGATACTGACCAAACTGATGGAGCATGCGACGGCTTCCCTCCTTGCTTCAAAGAATGAAAATGCCAAGGGCCTTGTTTACGAGATGGGCGATTTATGGTATCATTGCTTGGTACTGCTTGCTTACCATGGCATTACGCCCGCCCAGATGCTTCAAAAGATGGGCGAGCTGGCAAAGAACAAACAACACGAGTGATCGTATCATTTGGAGGCTGATCTGATGGCTAGACTTTTTGGAACCGATGGGGTCCGCGGTGTTGCGAACGCTCATCTTAACGCGGAACTTGCTTATAAACTGGGAAGGGCGGCGGCCCAATATTTTGGCCGAGAAGTCAAGAACCCGAAAATCATCATTGGACGGGATACGCGGCTTTCGGGGACCATGCTCGAATCGGCCCTTGCGGCAGGCATCTGCAGTGCCGGCGGCAATGCCCATCTTCTGGGCGTCATCCCTACACCGGCTGTTTCCTATTTAACGGAAAAACTGGGCGCCAGTGCCGGTGTTGTCATTTCCGCCTCCCACAATCCCTTTGAAGATAATGGCATCAAGTTTTTCGCGAAGACCGGTTTTAAGCTTCCCGATGCCGTGGAAGATGAAATTGAAGCCATTGTGAACCAGCCCATTGACTACACGAAGACCTTGACGGGATCTTCTGTGGGGCGCGTCATCCAGGAACCGGACATGGCCATGGAATATATCCAGCATATTGTGTCCTGCGCCGATACAAAGCTGAATGGACTCAAGGTGGTCATGGACTGTGCCAATGGGGCCAACAGCCAAGTGGCGCCTGCTATCCTGCGTCTTTTGGGGGCCGAGGTCATTCCCATCTATGACCAGCCCAATGGCATCAACATCAATAATGGCTGTGGGTCCACGCATTTGGAAGCCCTCCAGAAGAAGGTCGTCGAAGTGGGGGCGGACTGCGGCATTGCCAATGACGGTGATGCAGACCGGTGCCTAGCTGTCGACGAGCGGGGTGAGGTCCTTGATGGGGACCAGATCATGCTCATCTGTGCCCTTGATCTGATGAAACGGGGAAAACTCAAGGATCAGGTTCTTGTCACAACGGTCATGAGCAATGTCGGTCTTAACAAGGCCATGAAGGAACATGGCGGGAGTACTGTGAAGACCGGTGTAGGCGACCGTTATGTCCTTGAAGAGATGCTTGCCCATGATTATAAGCTCGGTGGGGAACAGTCCGGCCATATCATCTTTGGTGACCTCGCCAAGACCGGCGATGGCATGATGACCGCTGTGAAGCTCCTCGGCTGCGTTGTGCGCCAAAATCAGAGCCTTTCTGAATTGGGCGCCCTCATGGTCAAATACCCGCAGACTCTTCTCAATGTCCGTGTTGCCAATAAAGCTGGCTGGGGAAAAAACCAGGCCATAAAGGACGTAGTCAAAAAATTTACGGATGAGCTGGGCGAAGACGGTCAGGTTCTTGTCCGTGCATCCGGTACGGAACCGCTGATCCGGATCATGGCTCAAGGGGAAACGCAGACCGAAACAGACCGGATTACGGAGGCCATTGCCGAAGTGGTTCGCCGCGAATTAGTCTAATAAAAAATGACCCTGGAAAAGCTCGTGCTTTTCCAGGATCATTTTTTATACGCCCGCTCTTTCAAGGAAACGGAAGACTTGTCGAAAATAGATCTCTCCCAAGGCATCATTTTCTGCATGGCGTCCGCCTTTGATGAGAAGTTCTTCCTTTATCGGGGACGGGCTCTGTGAGGCAAGGTCTTCCATCATGTGGGGCGGAATGAGTTCATCCCGCGAGCCATGGATAAAGAGAATGGGAAGGGTGCTTTTTTTGACCTCCTTGATGGGGGAAACGTCCCGCAAAAAAACGCCCGTACGGATCTTCATCAGGAGATTTGCCCCTTGAATGATGGCGCTGGGGTAGGGGATAGCGAGGTCTTCCATGCGTTCTTCAAGGAAACGGGATAGGTCACTGTAGCCGCTGTCTTCAATGACGGCCTTGACATTTTTGGGAAGGGACTCTCCCAGGGCCATCATAACATCACTTGCGCCCATGGATTCGCCGTGGAGAACAATGCGCGCCTGAGGGTCCACGGCTGCGATTTCCCGGGCCCATTGGGCCACGTCCTTGCCTTCAAGGGCGCCCATGGTGAGATAGGTTCCTTCACTTTTTCCCGATGCCCGCATATTGGGTGTCACGACATGGTAGCCTCTTTTTAAGTAATAGGGTGCGACGCCCCACATAAAGCGCTCATTGCAGCCGTAGCCATGGACGAGGATGACCCAGCGGTGGCTTTCTTTATCCGGCAGAAAATGGGAACCTACAAGCTGCAGTCCGTCAAAGGACTGCAGCGTCCAGATTTCAGTGGGGGCAAGGGGCGCCTTGGGCTGGTTCCGGGGATCTTTGTTGGGGTAGGGGTAGATTTCCTCAAAGGCCTGGGGCGGTCCCCAAGGGTCCCTGGAATTGCCCCGACGCAGGGCATAGTCCACATACCCCATCCCTTCACGATATAAAAAGCCGCCTCCTATGCCCGCCATCAGTACGATAAGGACAAGGAGGAGGTAGAGAATTTTTTTCAAGATGATGCGTCTCCTTCTATTTTTTCGCATCCCATTGTAGCGCAATTTCATCCATGACGGTAGTAGGCATGGAGGATTGTCACAAAAATTCCGGATTTTTGCCGTACCTTTTCGAAAAAAGGTGACAAAATACCCTCTCTTTATTTTTATTTTTCAGGCGTGTTATCAAGAAAAATTTTCCAAATTCCCTTGACAAGGTTTTTTGTCGTGGTATAATGAGCACAAATTCAAAATTGCCATCGGTCATGCGAAGGACACGTCATCAGGGCCACTGTACAGAGAGGTCGGAAGCTGAGAACGACCCAGACGAATGATGATTCACCACCTTCAAACCATCGGCTGAACCCAAAAGTAAGCCTGATCGTATTACCTGCGTTAAAGGTACCGAGTGGGTCCCCGTGTCGGGGATCAATCAGGGTGGAACCGCGAGCATGTGCCCGTCCCTATTCTAGGGACGGGCCTTTTTTATATCCCCTGGCAATCAAAAGGAGGAGTTTTTATTATGGCAAAGATCAATGTTAGTCTGCCGGACGGCAGCAAAAGAGAATATGAAGCAGGCATCAGCCTGCTGGATATTGCAAAGAGCCTCAACCAGAAACTGGGCAAAACGGCGCTTTTGGCAAAGGTCGACGGTGTGAACAAGGACCTTGCTGATTCCTTGGACCGGGATGCTGCTGTTGAATTCATTACGCCTGACAGTCCGGAAGGCCTCCATGCCATCCGTCATACGGCTTCCCATGTCATGGCCCAAGCCATCCAGCACCTTTTCCCGGGAACCAAGTTTGCCATTGGTCCAGCTATTGAAAAAGGATTCTATTATGATCTTGACAGTGAGCACGTTTTTACGCCCGATGACCTGAAAGCCATCGAAAAGGAAATGGCGAAGATCGTTAAGCAAAACCTGCCCGTTGTCCGTCATGAAATTCCTAGAGCTGAAGCCCTTGCTAAATTCAAGGCAGAAAATGAACCGTACAAAGTTGAACTCATTGAAGACCTGCCGGAAGATGCCGTCATCAGTACCTATTCCCAGGGCGACTTCACGGATCTGTGTGCGGGGCCACACTGCCCTTCCACGGGCCGGGTCAAGGCTTTCAAACTGATGAGCATTGCCGGAGCCTACTGGCGCGGCGATGAAAAGAACAAGATGCTCCAGCGCATCTATGGCACGGCTTTTGCCAGCAAGGAAGACCTGGAAGCCTATCTCCATATGCTGGAAGAAGCAGAAAAGCGTGACCACCGGAAACTGGGCAAACAGCTTGGCCTTTTCATGCTGAGCGACTACGGCCCTGGCTTTCCCTTCTTCCTGCCAAACGGCATGATCCTTCGCAACGAACTCATCAATTATTGGCGTGAAGTTCATCGCAAGTATAACTATTATGAAGTTTCCACGCCGATGATCATGAACCGCCAGCTTTGGGAAACGAGCGGTCACTGGGATCACTATAAGGAAAATATGTACTTCACGAAGATTGACGGCGAAGATTATGCCATCAAACCAATGAACTGCCCCGGCGGCATGCTGGTCTATGACAGTGAGCCCCATTCCTACCGTGACCTGCCGCTGCGTGTCGGTGAACTGGGTCTTGTCCATCGTCATGAATTGTCCGGCGCTCTCCACGGTCTCTTCCGTGTCCGCTGCTTTACCCAGGATGATGCTCACATCTTCATGATGCCTAACCAGATTGAAGACGTCATTCAAGAAACGATCCGTCTTTTTGATGAGGTCTATGCAACCTTCGGTCTGACGTATCATGCAGAACTGTCCACGCGTCCGGATAACTCCATGGGCGATGACGCTACGTGGGAAATGACGACGAACGCCCTGCGCAAAGCCATGGATGATTTTGGCCTGAAATATGTCGTCAACGAAGGGGACGGCGCTTTCTATGGCCCGAAGATCGACTTCCATCTGAAGGACTCCATTGGCCGTACGTGGCAGTGCGGTACGATTCAGCTTGACATGTTGCTTCCGGAAAAATTCAACCTCACCTATACGGGCGAGGATGGGCAGAAACATCGTCCTGTCATGATCCACCGCGTTGTCTATGGCTCCATCGAACGTTTCATCGGGATCCTCATTGAAAACTATGCCGGTGCCTTCCCGGCTTGGCTGGCTCCGGAACAGGTCCGCGTCATGCCGATTACGGATAAGTTCAATGAATATGCCAAATCTGTCGTGGATCAGATGGAAGCCCTTGGCATCCGCGCCCACCTCGACGACCGCAATGAAAAGATTGGCTACAAGATCCGCGAAGGCCAGGTCAAGAAAGTTCCCTATATGCTTGTTGTCGGTGAAAAGGAAGCTACGAATGGTACGGTTTCCGTCCGCAGCCGCAGCGAAGGCGAAATGGGAGCGATGGCCGTTGATGAATTCATTGCCAAACTCCAGAAGGAAATCAAGGAGAAAAAATAAGTTGACAGACTGCTCCATCTGTAGTAGAATGTCCGAGTAACCAAGTAGAGGCCACCTGCTTCTCACCTTGCAGCCTACGCTCGACAGGGTCAATGATATGTTCGTATGACGGGTGGACTTTGGTTCGCCCGTTTTCTTTTACTTTGAGGTAAGTGCTGAAACCGTACTTATCCATATTCTGTGGAGGTGATCGTCATAGCAAAAGATGAATTAAGGATCAATGAAGAGATCCGCGCTAGGGAAGTCCGCGTCAACACTGTCGATGGAGAACAGCTGGGCATCATGCCCCTTGCCCGTGCCCTTGAGCTTGCCGCCCAGCATCATTTGGATCTGGTTGAAATTGCTCCGAAGGCTAAGCCGCCGGTCTGCCGGATCATGGATTATGGCAAGTACCAGTACGAACAGCAGAAACGGGAAAAAGAGGCCCGCAAGCGTCAAAAGACTGTTGACGTAAAGGAAGTCAAGCTGCGTATCCGCATTGAAGAACACGACTTTGATGTCAAGACCAAGAATGCCATTCGTTTCCTTGAAGGCGGGGATAAGGTCAAGGCCACCATCATGTTCCGCGGCCGTGAACTGACCCACCCTGAACTGGGAGAGGAATTGCTCAATAAAATGGCTGTAAAACTGCAGGACATTGCAGTCATCGAAAGAAAACCGAAACTGGAAGGACGCAACATGGTCATGATTGTTGCTCCCAAAAGTTCCAAATAATAAGGAGGATATCCATTATGCCTAAGATGAAAACCCGCAGATCCGCGGCTAAACGTTTCAAAGCTACTGCTACCGGTGAATTCAAGCGTGCCAAGGCTTTTAGAAGCCATATCCTGGAACACAAATCTCCGACCCGTAAGAGAAACCTGCGTAAAGCTGCCTTGGTCCATAAGACTGATCATGAACGCGTAGCTAAGATGCTGCCTTACGCATAAGACTGGTATTGAGAACGAAGGAGGATATGGAAAATGGCAAGAATTAAAGTTGGTGTAACGGCCCATAGACGTCATAAACACATTCTGAAGCTCGCTAAGGGCTACAGAGGTTCCAAGAGCAAGCTCTTCAAAAAAGCCAATGAAACCGTCATGAAGGCGCTGTACTACGCTCGCCGCGACAGAAGAGCCAAGAAACGCGAATTCCGTCAGCTCTGGATTGCTCGTATCAACGCTGCAACCCGTGCTAATGGCCTGAGCTACAGCCGTTTCATCTGCGGCCTGACGAAAGCCGGTATCGAACTCGACCGTAAGGTCCTGGCTGACCTGGCTGTCAACGATGCTGCTGCTTTTGCAAAACTCGTTGAAACCGCCAAAGCGGCTCTCTAATAAATATAAGATAACAGCCTGTGAAGAAATTGCTTCACAGGCTGTTTTTTGTGCGCCCACCATGGGGTATATACCCACGGTGGGCTAGGACAAGCACGTGTGTGAAAACGAGGAAACCGCCGCGCTTCGAACGATACGCACGGTCGTGTGAGAGGTTGGGATCTCTCTTTAGAAATCACTTCTACTCGATCCTTACCTGATTTCAAGCAGGCAGTCGCCGCTCATAATGGCTTGGCCTTTGGTTACGTAGATGGTGCCAACGGTGCCAGCGATGGGAGATGTAATGGTCGTCTCCATCTTCATGGCTTCCGTGACTGCAAGGGACTGGCCTTTTTTTACGTTTTCCCCGCTCTTTACAAGGACATTTACGACAGAACCCGAAAGGGTTGCCGCTACGTCACCGGGGTTATTGGGATCTGCTTTCTTGCTGGCGATGGTCTTTTGGTCGACATTCTTGTCGATCACGTCGATTTCCCGTTCCGCACCGTTGAACATGAAAGTGACGGTCCGCATGCCCCGATCATCGGGATCGCTTACGTTGATGAGTTTGATGACGGGCTCCACGCCTTCATCCAAAGTGACCGTAATCTCTTCGTTTTTTGTCATGCCAAAGAAGAAGGTCGGTGTATCAAGGACGCTGACATCCCCATATTTCTTGATGAATTCCTCATAGTCCTTGAAGACCTTTGGATATTGGCAGTAGGCGTTCACATCTTCATCGGTGTGGTTGTAGCCAGCATTTTCGAGCTTTGTCCGGACGGCTTCAAAATCAATGGGGTCAAGGAGGGCACCAGGACGCTTATCAAGGGGTTTCCTGCCCTTGAAAATGATTGCCTGCAGTTTTTTCGGGAATCCCTCGTAGGGCACGCCTAAGCGGCCTTCAAAAAATTCCACAACGGACTGCGGATAGTCAAGGCTGTCACCTCGTTCGTAGATGTCCTTTTCTGTCAGGTCATTTTGGACCATGAAGAGGGTCATATCACCGACGACTTTCGAGGAAGGCGTAACCTTCACAATATCGCCGAACATGAGGTTTATGTCATGGTACATCTTCTTGATCTCGTTCCAGCGGTCACCGAGGCCCACGGCCTTGGCTTGCTGCTTGAGGTTCGAGAACTGGCCGCCGGGCATTTCGCAGTCATAGACTTCCGTGTTGGGGAAGGGGTCGCCCTTATCGACACCCTTATAGTAGGGCCGGACCGAGGCCCAGTAGCGGCTCATTTCCTCCGCCGCTTGGATATTTAGCTGAGGCTGGCTTTTTTTGCCGCTCATGGCGTAGTAGAAGCTGTTCATGCTGGGCTGGCTCGTTCCGCCGGCAAACGCGGAAAATGCGGCATCCACAATATCGACACCAGCATCGGCGGCGCGGCACAAGGTCGTCACAGCATTTCCGGACCCATCGTGGGTATGTAGGTGAATCGGCACGGATACAGCGTCTTTCAGGGCGGAAACCAGGGCATAGGCTGCTTCCGGCTTCAAGAGACCTGCCATATCCTTGATGGCAATGATGTGGGCACCGGCGTCTTCAAGGGCCTTAGCCATGGAAACATAGTAATCCAGGTTATACTTGGGCCGACTGGGATCCAAGATGTCTCCGGTATAGCACAGGGCGACTTCGGCTACTTTGCCCGTTTCACGCACGGCTTCAATGGTTCCTTTCATATTATCCAGGCTGTTCAAGCTGTCAAAGATGCGGAAGACGTCAATACCGTTTTTGGCTGCAAGTTCAACAAAATTTTTTACGACATTATCGGGGTAGCTCGTGTACCCTACGGCATTTGCCCCGCGAATCAGCATCTGGAGAAGGATGTTGGGTGCCTTTTCCCGCATGGCCCGCAGGCGCTTCCACGGATCTTCTTTGAGGAACCGGTAGGCCACATCAAAGGTAGCGCCGCCCCAGCATTCATAACTGAAGAATTGGGGCATTTTCTTTGCCGACGTTTCCAGGACGCGAAGCATATCCTGGGAGCGGACACGAGTCGCAAGGAGTGATTGGTGGGCATCCCGCATCGTCGTATCGGTAATGAGTACCTGGTTTTGCTCCAGGACCCACTTTGCAAGGCCCGCAGCCCCACGGTCGTCAAAGATGGCCTTCGTACCTTGGGGATAATCGCCTGCTGCCGGTTCCGGCAGTTCCAAGGGAGCAAAATCGGGATGGACTTCCGGCCCCTTTCCGGAATAGCCATTAACCGTGACTTCGCCAATATATTTGAGGAGCTTCGTGCCCCTGTTATGGACCACGGGCAGGTCAAAGAGCTCAGGATGGTCATCGATAAAATTGACATCGTAGTCGCCGCGCACAAAGGAGGCTTCGCGCAGGACGTTGGTCAAAAAGCCAATGTTTGTCTTGACGCCGAGGATACGGAATTCATCGAGTTCGCGGAGCATCTTCTGTACGGCTTGGGCGTGGGTGAGACCGTATGTCGTTGCTTTCACGAGCAGGGAATCGTAGTAAGGCGTAATGATGGACCCGGTAAAGGCGTTGCCGCTGTCAAGACGGACCCCAAACCCGCCGCCGCTGCGGTAGGCAATGATCTTGCCCGAGTCAGGCATGAAACCATTTAGAGGGTCTTCTGTCGTCACGCGGCACTGGATGGCGTTGCCGTGGCACATGATGGCCTCTTGGGAGGGAATGCCAATTTCGTCGCTCGTGAGGGCATAGCCTTCTGCCACCTTGATTTGGGTCTGGACAATGTCGATGCCTGTAATCATTTCCGTTACTGTATGTTCGACTTGGATGCGGGGATTCACTTCAATGAAGTAGAAGTCCCCGTCCGGCGTCACAAGAAATTCGACGGTACCGGCGTTGACGTAGTTCACGTTCTTCATGAGCGTTACGGCCGCGCCGCAGATTTCTTGGCGGAGCTTCTGAGGAAGGGAAAAGGCCGGCGCGATTTCAACGACTTTTTGATGGCGGCGCTGGATGGAGCAGTCCCGCTCATAAAGGTGGAAGACATTCCCGTGTTCATCGCCCATGATCTGGACTTCGACGTGCTTTGGATTGCGGATATATTTTTCAAGATAGATCTCGTCATTGCCAAAGGCGAGTTTGGCTTCGGATTTTGCTCGCTCATAGGCGTCTTTCAGGTCACTCATGCGATGGGCCATGCGCATGCCGCGTCCGCCGCCGCCATTGACGGCCTTCAGCATAATGGGAAAGCCTACATCCTTGGCAAACTTTTCCACTTCAGCAAAGTTCATGACTGGCCCGTCACTGCCGGGAATAAAACGGATGCCGGCCTTTTTGGCCTGTGCGCGGGCATTGACTTTGTCACCGAACATGATGAGGTGGTCGATATGGGGGCCAATGAAGGTGATGCCTTCTTCGGCGCAGCGCCTAGCAAGGTCTGCGTTTTCCGAAAGAAAGCCATAGCCGGGATGGATGGCGTCGACATGGTGCTCATGGGCCACCCGGATGATATCTTCTATATCAAGGTAGGCATCGACTGGCTTTTTCCCTTTCCCGATCAAATAAGATTCATCGGCGCGGAAGCGATGGAGGGATAGGGAATCTTCTTTACTGTAGACCGCAATTGTTCGGATTCCCATTTCGTGACAGGCACGAAAAACACGAATTGCAATTTCGCCGCGATTGGCGACTAGAACGGACGTAATTTTTTTCATAGAAGAACCTCCCCTTGGATTCACGGTTACAGCCCTATGCCTAGGAACTGGATAATAAGAAAAAGATAATAGTCAATATAAAAATTCTCTTACTGTAGTTGTTATTATAACAAATGAATTTCATTATGCAACTAATATCGTTCGATTTGTTAAAATCATGAGTGCCCGCTTTGCAACTGTTAGAAACCATACAAAACCGCCTTTTCTTTTTACAAGGGTGCCTTTTTGAAAGGGGGAGACCTGCCTTCCTGAAACGGTTGCGTTCTTTCCATATTATGGTATAATACAAAGAATGCAGTCCACCGCAGACTGCTTTAAATCTGCCCAATTGAAAGGGGTTTTATGATGTCCAGCTTTTTAAATGATTTTAAAGCTTTTGCACTTCGCGGTAACGTTGTCGACATGGCTGTCGGTGTTATCATTGGCGGTGCTTTTGGTAAGATTGTCGCTTCCTTTGTGTCCGACATCATCATGCCGCCTATTGGGATGATCCTGGGTGGGGTTGATTTTTCAAACCTTTTCATCAATCTTTCCAGTAAGAAAGTGGATACCCTTGCAGAAGCAACGGCTGCCAAGGTCCCTGTCATTGCCTACGGGAAATTCATTACGACGGTCATTGATTTTCTCATCATGGCATTTGTCATCTTCCTCATGATTTCCCTCCTGAACCGTTTCAAGAAGGAAGAAAAGGAAGAACCAGCACCGGAGACGCTTTGCCCATTCTGTAAGATGCCTATCGATCCGGCCGCAACAAAATGTCCGCATTGTACTTCTGATATCCCCAAGGACAGTCACTGAGATTGCTTTTGCTGATCCATGCAGTCATTCCTTTGCAAAAGAGGGGGCCTGCATGGATCCTTATTTTTATCATAACAAGGAGGTTTGTCCATGAGCGTCATTGATACCCTCAAGGAACGGGGTTACCTTAAACAGTTATCCCATGAAGAAGAAATCAAGGAATTATTGGAAAAGGAAAAGATCACATTCTATATTGGCTTTGATCCGACGGCGGACAGCCTTCATGTGGGTCATTTCATCGCGCTTATGGTCATGGCCCATATGCAGCGTGCCGGTCATCGTCCCATCATCCTCATGGGCGGCGGTACGGGCATGATCGGTGACCCAAGCGGCAAAAATGAGATGCGCAAGATGCTGACACCGGAATTCATCCACCACAATGTGGAATGCTTCAAGAAACAGGTTGGCCGCTTCATCGATCTGTCGGACGGCAAGGCCATCGTCGCCGATAACGCGGACTGGCTGCTGGGGCTCAATTACATCAAGTTCCTGCGCGAAGTAGGCGTTCATTTTTCTGTCAACCGGATGCTGGGGGCAGAATGCTACAAGAACCGCCTTGCCAGTGAAAATGGACTTTCTTTCTTTGAAATGAACTATATGATCATGCAGGCCTATGACTTCTATGTCCTTCATAAGAAGTACAACTGCGTGATGGAACTGGGCGGTGATGACCAGTGGTCCAATATGATTGCCGGAGTGGAACTTATTCGACGTAAAGATCGTCAGCCCGCTTTCTGCATGACCAACACCCTCTTGACCAACAGTCAGGGCCAGAAGATGGGCAAGACCGTCGGCGGAGCCGTCTGGCTGTCAGCAGAAAAAACCTCTCCCTTTGATTTTTATCAATACTGGAGAAACGTCGATGACGCCGATGTGGAAAAATGCCTGGCTCTCCTGACCTTCCTTCCCATGGACGAAGTACGCCGTCTCGGCGCCCTTGAAGGGTCAAAAATCAACGAAGCGAAAGTGACCTTGGCATATGAAGTTACGAAACTGGTTCATGGTAAAGAAGAAGCCGATAAAGCCAAAGCTGCTGCAGAAGCCCTCTTTGGTGCTGGCGGGGATATGGGAAATGCCCCGGTGGTGGAAGTTGCTAAAGATCGCCTCGGAAGCTCCCTGCTGGACCTTCTCTTTGATGCCAAAATCATCGCTTCCAAGAGCGAGGGTCGCCGCCTGATTCAGCAAAATGGCCTTACGGTCGGGGATACCAAGGTGACGGATGTGGCCGCCGTTTTATCGGAAGCCCTTTTTGAGGGCAAGATGGAAGTCCTGCTCCGTAAAGGAAAGAAAAAATACTATCGCCTCATCTTGAAATAAGAAATGCTTGTAAAGGTCCTGACCCTTCTCTTTGAAGGGGGGACCTTTTTCCCATGGGAAAAAATTGAGTCAGATGAGCAAGGACTGTAGTATAATTTGTTTATAAAAATAATTATCAATGAGAATTCAATTTAAATTAGCGAATTTTTCACATAAATCTTTAAAATGAGATATAATAGAGAAGTAAATAAACCTGATTTCCATGAGTGCCCTTTGGGGGCCTGTTCGAGGGGAAATTTGGCCCATCGTCCTTAGTAGGAGGGAATCCTGCCCGTGGGATTCGGGGTGTATAGAAAATAGGGAGGATGTTAACGTCATGAATTACGAAAAGGAATACGCAAAGAAACTCACGACGCCGGAAGAAGCTGTTAAAATCGTAAAAAGCGGCGATTGGGTAGATTATGGGTGGTGCGCCAACCATCCCCGCGTACTGGATAAGGCCCTGGCTGAACGGATGATCAAGGAACCGAGTCTGACGGATCTTAAGTTCCGTGGCGGTGTCGCGCTCTGGATGCCGGAAGTAGCCAAGATTCCCAATGCCAAGGAACAGATGTGCTGGAATTCCTGGCATGCAAGCGGCTATGAAAGAAAACTTACGGATAACGGAATTGGCTACTATGCTCCGTTGCGGTTTTCCGAGTTGCCCCGCAATTACCGTGACAACATCAAACATGTCGATGTCACATTCATCCAAGTGGCTCCTATGGATAAACATGGGTACTTTAATTTTGGACTTTCCGCATCCGATATTGCGGCCGTAATCGAAGTCTCTGAAAAAGTTGTCGTTGAAGTCAACCCACTGATGCCGGTCGTCTTGGGCGGTACGGAAGTCAGTGTCCATATTGATGATGTTGACTTCATTGTTGAAAATGAAGGCATTCCCATGGCCGATCTGCCGAGCGGTGCGCCCAGTGAGATCGATGAAGCTGTAGCCAAGCTCATTGTTCCGGAAATCCCGAATGGTGCCTGCCTGCAGCTGGGGATTGGCGGTATGCCGAACGCTGTTGGCGCCATGATTGCTAAGAGCGACCTTAAAGATCTTTCCGTTCATACGGAAATGTATGTCGATGGGTTTGTTGATATCGCTAATGCCGGTAAATTGACCTGCGCACAAAAGAATATTGACAAGGGCCGTCAGGTCTTTACCTTCGCTGCCGGTACCAAGAAACTCTATGATTATGTAGATAATAACCCTGCCATCATGGCAGCTCCGGTTGATTACGTCAATGATGCCCGTGTCATTGCCCAGATCGATAACTTCATGTCCATCAATAACTGCATTGAAGTGGACCTGACCGGTCAGGTAGCTTCCGAATCAGTTGGGCACAGACATATCAGCGGTGCTGGCGGACAGCTTGACTTCATGTTGGGGGCTTATCTGTCCAAGGGCGGTAAGAGCTTCCTTTGCTGCTCCTCTGCCTTTAAGGGCCATGATGGGGAAATCAAGAGCCGTATCGTTCCGACCTTGACGCCTGGCGATGCCATTACGGCGACGAGAACGAACCTCAACTACTTTGTCACGGAATACGGGATTGTCAATCTCAAAGGGATGACCACGTGGCAGCGAGCAGAAAAGCTGATTTCCGTTGCCCATCCGGATGTCCGCGAAAAACTGATCAAAGATGCTGAAAGCATCGGGATCTGGAGAAATTCCAACAAACGCTGACAAGCTATGGGAAATGGGCTGTGAGAACCTTCACGGCCCTTCTTTTTTGTCAGTTTGCATGGAAGACGGATTCATTTCGGTTCCTTTCCCATATGCAGTGTGGTACAATAGAAAAAGCGTAGGAATTCATCCTCGTCTTTTGATTCCCAGTTAAGGAGGATTCATCAATGAAAACCGTTCATGCAGTGGCTGCGGTCATGATCCGCGGTGACCGTGTCTATGCAACCCAGCGCGGATACGGCGAATTTAAAGATAAATGGGAGTTCCCCGGCGGCAAAGTAGAAGCTGGGGAAACTCCGGAAAAGGCCCTTGTCCGTGAAATCAAGGAAGAACTGGCTGCCGATATCTCGGTGGGAAAACGGCTTACGACCGTTGAATATGATTATCCCGAATTCCATCTGGTGATGGACTGCTACCTCTGCAGCGTCGATCCCCATGCCCTGAAGCTACTGGAGCATGAGAATGCAGAATGGCTCACTTGGCGCGACTTCAATAAGATGGACTGGATGGAAGCCGATAAAAAGGTCGTGGAAGCCGTTAAGGCCTTCTTCAAGGAAGCAGAAAGAAAAATCATTTAGCTGAAACCAAACCGTCCCGGACGCAAATACATGGATGGTGAAGGCAAAAGACCATGAAATAAAAAAGCGCATCCCTTCAAATAAGGCGTTTGTTTGAAGGGATGCGTTTTCTTGTTGAGAATAAAACTTTCGTTGACGGTCAAAAAGAGGGGGGAAGCTTTTTCCATCTTCCTATAAAAAAGCTGCAGGGCCAAAGCCTGCAGCTTTTTCACGGTTTTATTGTTTTGGCGGTCTGACAGGCGGGGGAGCAATGCTGCTCCTAGGCGCTGACGACTCGCTGGAAGAAGCCTTGGAGCCGCTTTCCGAAGGTTTGGCATCCTGCGCTTCCTTCTTTTCATCGGCTGTTTTCTTCTTCTTTTCTTCTGCCTCTTTCTTTTTCTTATCTTCTTCGGCTTTCTTGTCATCGTTGGGTTCATTTACCCGAACTGGTTCCTTGAAGCCGCTGGGACGCTCAAAATCTTCCACAGGCAGTTCATCGACGGCATAAGTCATAAAGGTCCGCCACAAGGTGGCCGGTTCCCCGCCGCCCGTCATTCCGCCTAAGGAATCATTGTTGTCGTCACCAATCCAGACGGCAGCGGCCAGATTCGGTGTAAAGCCGACGAACCAAGCATCGCGGTATTCACTTGTGGTTCCCGTCTTGCCGGCAGAAGGCCGGCTGATGGCAGCACCGCGCCCGGTACCGCGGGTCATGACGTCCTCCATCATGCTGATCAGCATATAGACGCTGCTCGGTTTAGCTACCGTAACAGGATCTGCTTTGTGTTCGTAGATGGTCTTGCCATTCCGGTCCACAATCTTGACAATCGGTGTTGGTTTGTTGAATTTCCCCATGTTGGCAATGGCACCATAGGCACCGGCCATTTCAAGGGGCGTGACGCCGTGGGTCAAGCCGCCCAAGGCCATGGCTGAGTTGTCATCGGACTGGGGTCCATCTTCCACAAGGGTCGTGATGCCCATTTTCTTGGCAAGCTTCAAGACATTACTGTTGCCGTATTTTTCACTGATCTTGATGGCTGGAATGTTGTACGAATAGGTGAGGGCCCGACGGTAGGTCATCTTGCCGTGGAAGCGGCGGTCATAGTTCTGCGGGTTCCAGCTGCCAGGAATCGGGGAGTCATCGACAATATCATTTGGCGTGGCGCCATGCTCCAGGGCATTAAGGTAAACAAAGGGCTTGAAAGCGGAACCTGGCTGGCGCTCTGCCATGACGGCCCGGTTGAATTGGTCCGTCCCGCGGCCACCGATCATGGCCTTTATGTATCCTGTCTTCGGATCGATTGCCACGATGGCTGACTGAGGCTGCTTGAGCTTATTGTTGTCCGTGTAGTAGGTCGGCGTCAGGGCAGCTGCCCGTTCGGCGGCTTTCTGCATGGTCGGGTCAAGGGAGGTGTAAACTTTGAGCCCTTGCTTATAGACGGCATCGGGACCGAATTTATCAATGAGGATTTGGATGCAGTAGTCGATGAAATAGCTCTTGGAGCCGGGATTTGAAGTCAGGCTCTTATATTCGAGCTTTTCCTCACTTGCTTTCTTGTGTTCTTCCGGCGTGATGAAATTGTACTTTTCCATCTGGCTGAGGACCGTTTCCTGACGGGCCTTGGCTGCTTTCGGATTGGCTTTCGGGTTGTAGTAGTTCGGGCTCTTAGGGATGCCGGCAATCATGGCAGCCTCGGCAAGGTCCAGATCTTCAACATGTTTTCCAAAGTAGGTATTGGCCGCTGTTTCGACCCCGTAGGCTCCCTGACCGAAGTAGATCTGGTTCATGTACATTTCAAGGATTTCCTTTTTGGTGTACTTCTGCTCGATCTGGAGTGCAATGAAGGCTTCGTGGATCTTTCGCGTCAGCGTCCGTTCCTGTGTGAGAAAGTAGTTTTTTGCCAGCTGCTGGGTAATGGTACTGCCGCCTTGGACCTCATCGTAACGAATGTAGGTGTAGATGGCACGGGCAATCCCTTTGAAGTCAATTCCGCCGTGTTGGTAAAAGCGGATGTCTTCTGCCGCAAGGAAGGCGTTCTGCAGGTTCTTAGGTACCTTACTGATGGAAACGGGGATCCGGTCTTCTTCGGAATCAACGGTCGAAATCAGATCGCCATTGATATCATAGAACTGGGACGACGCCATAGGCACCATATCTTTTGACATGATCTTGGCTGTTGTGAACTTTGCCAAGGCAAAGAAAGCCGTGAGGGAAATAAACCCTACAAGGATCAGGGCAAGGACAGCCGAAAGAATCATGCCTCCTAATTTTTTCTTTTCCCGAGGGTCTCGGGGTTTGAGGAGATTCCTCCAGTTTCTTTTTCCTTTATACGTCATTGTGTCAGCTCCTGTTTCTAGATTGATCTGATGGAAAAAGCAAATAGCTACCCGTATTATATCACAACTTGACGGACTGCAATAGCAATTCTTTCCGAATTCGCACGCCCTGCGGCCCCTGAAAGGGGAAAGGAACGGCAGCTAAGCGTAAAATGTTTCTCGGTAGGGAAAAATAGTCCTTGCAAAATAAAGGGGA
>UPXT01000018.1 GCA_900538365.1 uncultured Acidaminococcus sp.
ACCACAAGGGTTCGCTATGGATTTTTAAGTGTTCAACTTAATTATACAATCCGCCAAAACCTTGTGATATTGTATCATTTTCACTCAATTGATTCATCCATTATTGACAAAACAAGCGAATTTCCACACCTTTATGAACTATGGTTCCAGGCGCCTTACGGCCATTTTTATTGACGATTATCAGAGAAGTTATCCATCTGATTTTTCTTTTCTAATTATATGTTTTTAATCAAAATTTTAAATATCATAATCGCGATGTTATGCTTTTTTATCGATTATCATCGCGATTGCTTCTAGATTATTTTACTAGGTTATTTTCCTTTAGCTTACCATATCATCTTTTTACTCATCATGTCCTCACTTTTACCCTTTTATCTTACCATAAACGCATTTATTTGTCTTTTTATCATATACAATCATGATGTCTGTCCATTCTCCTTATTTTTATCGGTAGGATTCTGCCGATAGCAGTTATTCCCTACTTTCATACCTTTTAGGTATGAAAGTAGGGAATAACTGCTTCATAACCAATAGGTCCTCCCCCAGCAGGTCTTTTTAGGACGCTAGCGCCCTGCCCCGTCGTCACGGAGCCATGTTCCTAAAGCCGTCCCAGGTGCCCTCCCTTATTTAGTGTTTTACGTCCTTTTCTTCTCACGTCATACGAAAAATAAAAATGGGACCATGAAGAAATGATTCTTTCATTTCTTCATGGTCCCGTTAGGATTCCTATGATTGTTATTCTTCAGCAAGATCGAGATCGACGTCCTCGTCTTCATCATATTCAGCGTCTTCGTCGGTATGAGAATTGGCTTTCACGTCGGCGTCTTTCTTTTCGTCAGCGGCGAGGGTCTTTTCCGTTTCGGCGTCTGCTTTATCGTCGCTTTCTTTTTCTGCAGCTGCCTTATCATCAGCCTTGTCCGTCTTCTTTTCACTTACGGCGGGCTTTTCCACCGTATCAAGCTTGTCATCCCGTTCTTCTTCACTGGCAGGAACAGCCTGGACGCCTGCTGTCGATGCGCCATGGAGCACAATCCCTTGAACGGTCGTATCTTCAAGGACCTGGACATAGGTGTTGCTGCCTGCCGGAATGGTCACTTGGGCTCCCTTGACAAAGGCGCCGCCAACAATCCCGACTGGGCCAAAAAGGACCATGCCGCCAATGGAAGCACCGGCTGCACCGGCAACGGTCTTGGCCTGCTGTTTAGCCAGTTCCCCAACGGTTACGGGAATCTTTTCCCCGTTTACGGCGGTCACAGAAGAAAAGTCGATGTCAATGCGGGCATCACGTCCAAAGATGCGGGGCTGTACCACTTTTTTGATTGTGGCATTGCCTCGGGCGCCTTTTGGCAGGACAAGGGCTTCCCCAACGTACACATTGTCATCGGCGATAAAATCGACTTTATCACCGGCTTGGGCCGTCTTACTGTTGATGTCTTCCATGAATTTGATCTTAATGAGGGAATCTTTCGGCAGCGTCACAGTCTGACGGGAAAGGCTGCCTGAGGGAAAGGCACTCTTTGTGAGACGGGACAGACGGGACAGGATTGTATCCTGCGTGTACTGGGTCCCAAACAGATCCGTTTCAAGGTTCCCAATACGGGTCTTCACGCCTTCATCACTCATCCGGTCAGCAAACTGCCACTCGATGGCGTTCATCTGACTAGCAATGGAAAGCTGTGTGCCGCTTGGCGTACCTTCAAGGCGATTATAGACGCGGTCCACACGGCTCATGACACTGCCGCTCGAGGTTTGTCCATAAAGGTCCTTTTCCATCTTATCCACACGGCTTACAAGGGACCCGCTCTGTTCGGTCCCATAAAGAAACTGTTCGGATACACCCACTTTATCGGACACGGTGCCAGAAGCAAGGGATTCAGCTGCAAAAGCCGGTGTAAGACAAGTAAGGCTTACAAGGGCCGCCATCATCATACTTAGCATTTGTTTTTTCAAGGGATACACCTCCGTCAGATTCTTCACACTGAAATTCTCCCTTCATTGTAGCATAAATAGAAAGCTTACGGTAGTAAAACTAAATTTTTCACAGTTTGCTGACAACCGGTTAATGAGCCAGCCACGGCGCAAGGGCGGCTTCCATGCTTTCATTTATACGATCCATGAGTTCATAGCGGCGGCGGTGGTTGGCCCGTTTGGAAGGTTTCAGTTCCGACAGGTCACGGCGATGCTCTGCTAAGGGGATTTCATAAAAGCGCGGATCCTGGGTGGGCGCGCCCCCACATTCTGCCCAGAAGTCGCCAAAATTAGTTTTGAGCTTGCGGTCCATGCGGACATGATTCATGGCATAATACCCTATATTGGTCACGGCATAGATGGTTTCTGCCCCCATAAGGCCCGCTGCCGTGCGAAGGCCGTAAAAGATCAGGTTCTTGGTACGGTAGCCAAAAAATTTCTTGGTCATGGCCTTGACGGCCTCGTTTCCTAAGGTCGTTCCTTGGAGGGCCCCCACAAAAAGAGCCGGTTTTCCCGTTTCAGGGGAAGGACCAAACCAAAACATGATCTGGTAAAAGTCAAGGGAACCCCAATGAAGAACCAAAGACAGGCAGCCTTCCTTGCGCTGACCCGGATGGAACAACAGGTCCATCGTAAGGGGCTTTTCCTCAAATGTATCGGACCAAAGGGTGATCTTATCATGGGCCTCGTAGATCGTTAAAAGAAAATCATCCGTCAGGTGCGTTTCCAAATGGCCAATGTGCTGCTTGATGAGGGCAATGCGGTCACTAAAGGAGGCACCCTTATAAAAAAAAGCCCGTGTAGCCTGTTCCATGAGACAGGGCATGCCGGCCCGAACCCGTGCCCGTATGGGTGTTTCATGAAAAAAATGCTGGAGTCCTTTCATTTCCCTTTGATGAAAGTAGGTGCGCAGCAAAAAGACCCAGTAGCGTTTGCGTTCCTTGAGATGTGAGCAGTTATAACAGGCATGACCCGTTTCCCGGATTTCGTTCCAATCCATCTTTTCCATCCTTTCTTCGATGAGCGTCTGCTTAAGAAAAAGGGCTGCAACAAGGTGAATTGTTACAGCCTCTTTCAGCATGATTATTTGTTGTTCTTGATGGCCTTGTTCAGTTCCCGTTTGCACAAGTACTGGAAGCGATTATGGGGATAATCGAACTTCGGATGGATGGCGCCGGATTCACGTTCATCACGGAAGCGGTAATGATCTTCCTTGTAGCTGCCATTCAGCATGTTGATAGTGGCAAAATTCCCTTCAAAACGGAGTTTTGTCACCGGTTCGCGGCGGAAATTATCTTCTTCCACATCGAACTTATCAACACTCATGGCCACAACGCAGTCAGCGCCGCTGGCTTTAGCGATGGCTTCCAGACCTTCTTTGGTAAAAAGGTTATCCTGCTGGGCAAGGGCGGCTTTTCTTACGATATCGGAATCAACAAGGTCATATTCCGGATACTGGAAGAGTTCCGAAACTTCCGTGCTATAGGCAATGGGTTTGAGACCAGCGTCGTCTTCCACATTTTCGCCGATGATGAGCGGCACGACAGCAAGCTTCATCGCGGCGTCGGCACGACTCATGCCGGGAAGGACGAGTAAAGCAGAAAAAAGCGCGGCAGCAGCCATTTTAACGAATTTATTCATTTGTAGGGCCTCCTATTTTCTTTCAGGATGATAGAGCGATTGTACCACAAAATTAGGAAATTGACCATAGAGTCAACAAATTAGGCTTCTTTGCAGTAGGCAGCAGCGACCCAACCAGTCTCGCCGTTTTCCCGTCTGACGCGAAGCCAGTTCATGCCGCCGCCATCGGCAGCGTCAAGGATGGTCACCGTCTCCCCTTGTTCAAAGTAGCCCAGGACATCGCCGTTAAGGCTGGCATCGCCGCGCATACGGACTTCCGTACCGGTAATGACGCCCTTGCGTCCATTTTGGACAGCATCGCTGGGAACTTCATATTCATCGGCAACGACGCAGTAATCAGCAGCAATCCAGCCAGTGGCTCCATTAGCACGGGTCACTTCATACCACTTCATGCCGCTTGCCACATCGCTTTTGAGGACGCTCAGGACTTCCCCGTCATCAAAGACACCAATGATGTCCTGATCAAGACCAGGTCCGCGTCTCATGCGGACTTCCGTTCCCTGGACATGACCCGGTTTTCCCTGTACGGCAGGCTGTGCCGGTGTTTCCTTAACAGGCGATGCCGAAGCCGCTGCTTCTACGTCCGCGGCTTGGGAAGCGGCTTTGGGTTCAGAAGGAGTTTCAGCAGCCGGTTCCTTTTGGGCCGATGGATCCGCGGCCGCAGCTTCATCCGTCTTGGAAGAAGCCGCTTCCGGAGCGGGCGTTTCCTTCTTGGGTGCGGGAGCGGAAACCGTATCAGGCGGGATTTCCGACGCGGACAGGTTGACTTCTACTTCGCCCTCGCTCTTATCGAGGATGGAACCTGCGTGATAAAGACCGATGATGCTTCCGTCGTCATCGACATAATACGTATCGGGAAGGGCCTTTGCTTTTGCCGGATCCACGTCGTAAAGGTACTGAAGGCCGCTTTGGGTACGGTTTTCCAGCTCGGTCCCGCTGTAATAATAGCTCAGGGGTCTCAGCTCGCCGGTCTTGCGGTCAAAGGTCATGCCCTGCGTTTCTTCAACGCCCATTTCCGGCGTCATAACGAGGGTCAGGCTGATAACGTGATCGTTGGCCCGATGAACATCATAATGGACCTTGCCTCCGCCAAGAGTCGATGCTTCGCTTACAAAAGAGGCCACTTTGCTCGAAAGGGCCGAATTGATCTTATCCGTTGCCGCCTTGGTTCCGCCTGTCACTTCCGGGCATTCCACGGTCACGGATTGCTCCGTCCGCGTCACGGTCCGAACAGGCGCACTGACAGCTGCCCACGCAGGAATGCTTGTTTCCAGGAAGGCACAGCTCATGAGGATGGCCATTGTCTTTTTTAACATGGTGCGCAGTCTCCTTCTTTTTCCTTAATACTCCTATTTTACTGTATCTGTGAAGCAGGGTCAAGAATGAGACGCTTCCAGCGGTTCTTCTGCTTCAAAAAGGCGCAGCTCCTCAAGGCTGACAGGGCTGCGCAAACTTTCTGTTAGAAAATGCGTCACGTCCGCCTGATCGGCGCGCTTACAGGTAAGAATGATGGTTGCTTGGTCATCATACTGAACATCTTTGACAGAAAAAAGCGGTTTGCCGTAAAGATGGTTCAAGACGCGCCCCACATCGTCAATGGGCCAGGTAAAGGCATAGTCTCCCATGGGAATCATGCAGGAAAGCCCAGACGCCTTGATAGCTTCTGAAACGGCCTTGGCATACGTGCGGGTAAGGCCGCCGGCGCCCAATTTGATTCCACCGAAATAACGGGTTACAACAGCAACGACGTTATAGAGCTCTTTTTGGCGCAGCACTTCAAGCATGGGCGCGCCTGCCGTGCCGGCTGGTTCCCCATCGTCACTGGACCGCTCCGCCCGGGGATTGATGCCGACGATATAAGCCGAGCAATTATGACTGGCGTCCCAATATTCTTTTTTGAGGGCCTTGATCTGAATCTGGGCCTCTTGTTCAGTGGAAACGCGGTATAAACTTGTCAGGAACCGGGATTTTTGGACCACAAGTTCCGTCTGGACATTGCGTGTGATGACGTACAAGGATGAAGGCTCCCTTCTGATAGATAGGGATATTATAGCATTTTTGGCGGCTGGCGCCAAACCGCCCGGCTCATCCACCACCCACCAAGCCTAGTTGGTGGATACCCCCGCCCTAGTAAGGCGGAACGGCTTTCGCCGCCCTGAGGCAAAAACACGGAGGCCAAAGACCGTAAGAAAAAAGACGGCAGAGTAGGCCCAAAACCAAGCCTAATCGTAGGTTCAGTTTTGGGCGCTTCGCTTTTTATAACGATTGCAAAAAGCTGGTCTTTTTAAAACGTAGAAAACAAAAAACGCATGCTGCCTCATAAAATGAGGCAGCACGCGTCTTTTGGTGGTGGATGAAAAAAGCAAGTAATGTTTTTTTGCGAGCGGTTACCAAGGCCGATTCGCCCGGGTCCTGAGGCTTTTTTGGAGCGTGAGCGGAAAGCGAAAAATCATGGTTTAGGGCGAATCATTTCGGACCCGTTCCCCCGTCAGGGGGCGGTTTCCATCCGCGCCTTACCCCCTATTTTGCTTCGAGTAAAAAGACAGAGCAGGAAGCATCCAGGCGTTCCCTGTCCCTAAACGTGAGACGACCCATTCCACGACAGGCCATGCTCCCATTGTTTCCACCTCGTTTTTCATAGAACAATGGGAGCACGTAATTCCATTAAATCGGAGCGTTTGCTGCTTTAGGCCCAATCATTTCACGTCATACATCCCACTCACCCCTTCACGCAGGTTGATGAGGATATTTTTCAACTGGCTGTAATGTTCCAGAAGGACCTTATGGGTTTCCCGGCCAATACCGGATTTTTTGTAGCCGCCGAAAGGAGCGCCGGCGGGCAGGTCGTTATAGGTGTTGACCCACATGCGTCCCGTGCGGACGGAACGGGCTACCTTAAGGGCCGTATCAATGTTCTTTGTAAAGACGGCACCGCCAAGACCGTATTCACTGGCATTTGCAAGGTCAATCACTTCGTCAAGGGTCTTAAATTTCTGGATGACAACAACAGGTCCAAAGATTTCTTCCTGGCAGACGCGGCAGTCGTTGGTATGGCTGATAAGGATGGTTGGTTTCATAAAAAAGCCCTTATCGCAGCCATTTTCAGTGTAGCGTTCGCCGCCTGTCACAAGTTCTGCCCCTTCTTCCACGCCGATTTTGACATAGTTCAGGACTTTTTCCTGCTGGGAACGATAAATCTGGGCGCCCAGCTGGGTATTCGGGTCTGTCGGATCCCCAATCCGGACATGTTCAAAGGTGTCTTTCAGGTGGCTGACAAATTCATCAAAGATGCCTTCCTGGACAAAGAGACGGGAACCGGCACAGCAGACCTGGCCCTGATTGAAGAGGATGCCCTTGCAGGCACCGTCAATGGCTTGCTTAAGGTCAGCGTCATCAAAAACGATATTCGCCGATTTACCGCCAAGTTCCAAAGTCACAGGAATCAGTTTGTCACAAGCGGCCTGATAGACGCCGTGACCAACTTCTGTGGAACCGGTAAAGGCCAGTTTATCAAGGTCCGGATGATCCAGAAGCCACTGACCGCTGCGGGAACCTTTGCCGGTAATGAGGTTCACGACCCCTTTGGGCAGGACGCCGTCAATGAGGCGGAGCAGTTCCAGCAGGGACAAAGAGGTATGGGAAGACGGCTTAATGACAACCGTATTGCCTGCAGCAAGAGCCGGTGCAAGCTTCCAGCAGGCCATGGTAAAGGGGAAGTTCCAAGGGATGACCTGACCGACGACACCTACAGGTTCATGGAGAACAAGGGACATGGTGTTGTCGTCAAGCATGGTGGCAGAGCCTTCCCATGCGCGCAGGCAGCCGGCAAAATAACGGAAGTGATCCGAGCCTAAAGGAATATCAGCGGCCATGGTCTCACGGATGGGTTTGCCGTTGTCGAGGGTCTCCACAAGGGCCAGCCGTTCCTTATTCTCATCGATGATGTCCGCAATCTTAAGGAGCAGGTTCTGACGCTCAATGGGAGAGGTTTTGGACCAGCTGGGGAGTGCCTCACGGGCCGCCTTGACGGCGCGGTCCACGTCTTGTTTGGTGGCTTCGGCGCACAGAGCCAAGGCTTCCCCATTGGCTGGATTATGGGCGGCAAACGTAGTTCCGTCTGAGGCGGGTACAAATTCACCGTTGATGTACAGACCATATTCTTTTAAAAGATCGACTTTTTGCATCGTTCATGCTCCTTTCAAGTTTGCATCACTATCATAAAAACTACTTTTGATCATTGGATTTGTTAGGTTATCCATCCACCGTTTAACTTGTGTGGATGGATGAACATATTATACTATACCTTTTTGAGTTACAGTTCATTTTTCACAGAAAATCCAACATTTTGTTTTCTTATGCTTTTATTATTTTAAGAATCATTATTATTTATGTTCCTTTTGAGACTTCCCGTATAAAAAAAACACTGCCTCCGAAGAAGCAGTGTCAATTCAGTCATGCTTAATTGCTTTCAAAAAAAACTTTGTATCCCAAGTAGGTTTCGTACGCATCAGCCTTTGACAGAAGATCATAGGGAGAATGCATGCTCAGCATGGCAGTTCCGCAGTCAACGACTTCGCAGCCCCAATCAGCCATCATGAAGGCAATGGTTCCGCCGCCGCCCTGGTCCACCTTGCCCAGCTCACCAATCTGCCAAGCTACACCGCCGTCATTAAAGATCTGACGGACTTTTTGGATGAATTCGCTGTTGGCGTCATTGCTGCCGGCTTTACCGCGAGCCCCGGTGTATTTGGTCAGGGCAAGTCCATAGCCGCAAAGGGAAGAATTATCCTTTTCCGTAACTTCAGGGAACATGGGGTCAAGGCAGCTATTGACGTCGCCAGAGAGCATTTCGCTCTTTTCCATGGTTTCGTAAAAGTCCAGCAGGGCCCCGCTGCCTTGAAGGGCCAGCATTTTCATGACAAACTTCACGAAATAGGAGCTCATCATCCCCGTATTCCCGTAGGAGCCAATCTCTTCTTTATCCGTAAAGAGGGCTACCTGGGTCTTATTCCCCGGTTTGGCAGCAAGCAGGGCTTCCAGATTGGCATAGGAGCAGACACGGTCATCCTGGCCATAGGCGGCAATGAGAGAGCGGTCAAAACCGACATCGCGGCTTTTCATGGCCGGTACCAATTCGAGTTCAGCCGTCGTAAAATCTTCTTCTGTAATCCCATAGGTCTTTTTGAGGAGGGTGAGGATGGCGTCCTTCACTTTCTCCTGTTTTCCGGCATGGGATCCGATGATGGCCTGGAGCTGTTCACCGGTCACGCCTTCGGCCATGGTCTTTTTCATTTGGTCTTGGGCCATGTGGATCAAAAGGTCCGTAATATAAAAAACGGGATCGTTTTCGTCCATGCCAATATTGACCTCGATCTTCTTGCCTTTCTGCGTGTAGATAACACCGCACAGGGCCAAGGGGATGCAGGGCCACTGATACTTCTTGATGCCGCCGTAGTAGTGGGTACGGAAGTAAACGAGGCCATCCTGCTCATGGACAGGGTTGCCTTTAAGGTCAAGACGCGGTGCATCGATATGGGATCCCACAATCTTCAGCCCTGCCTTGACGGGTTCTTTGCCGATTACGGCAAGGATGACGGATTTGCCTTTTTGGTTCCAGTAAACCTTATCTCCCTCATGAAGGGCCTTCATGTCGTAGAGCGGCTTAAAGCCTTTTTTTTCGGCCGCCTCTATGATGAAATTGACAGACTGCCGTTCCGTGCGGGCTTTGTCAAGAAAAGCCTTATATTTCTCGCCATAGGCCATCACGGCTTTTTTCTCACTGTTATTCATGCGCTGCCATACGGATTCGGTTCTGCTGTATGTTGTTTTCATGATGTTCCTCCTCACAATATGATGAGAAAAGTATAACACAAGATAAGAAAGGAGGGAAAGGGATTTGCGCTATAATGGCGCGCTGCACATGGACTTGGACTGATACCTGACGCTCCTATGTCTTTATGTCCGCATCTTGCAAAGATTCCCTTATGAGCGGCTGGCGGCCATCCCCCCTTAAGCTCCGGGCCAATCTGCCGGACGGGCCATCCATTTTACCCTAATTTCGCGCCGTCCTTTCCCCTCCTATACACAAAAAGACCATGAAGCACCTAGCTTCACGGTCTTTCCATCATCGCCTGCGCGATGCTTGTTACCGATTGGTAAAGACAGGTTTTCTCTTTTCGAGGAAGGCTGCCATGCCTTCTTTTTGGTCGCGTGTAGCAAAGCAGGATCCAAAGACCTGTGCTTCGTAAGCAAGACCGCTGCGCAGGTCCATGTTCATGCCCGTATTGATGGCATTTTTTGCAGACGCAATGGCCATCGGAGCTTTGCTCATGATCTTGCGGAGAATGGCTTCGCATTCTGGGATGAGGTTTTCCTGAGTCGTAATGCGGTTGATGAGACCAATCCGCAGGGCTTCTTCAGCGTCAATCATGGACCCGGTATAAATCATCTCTTTTGCTTCGCCCGTCCCGATAAGGCGGGCCAGACGCTGGGAGCCACCGAATCCCGGAATGATGCCGTAGTTGACTTCCGGCTGACCAAATTTGGCGTTGTCGGAAGCAAAACGGAAATCACAGGCAAGGGCCAGTTCGCAGCCGCCGCCCAGGGCAAATCCGTTGATGGCTGCTACGACAGCAACAGGGATGCGTTCAATGGCGTTAAAGACAGCATGACCAAGGACGGAGAAGCAGCGGGCTTCCGTTACGGTCATTTTGCTCATGGCGCCAAGGTCAGCACCAGCAACAAAGGATTTGGGGCCGGCACCGGTAATGAGGACGGATTTTGTCGCAACGTCAGAAGCCAGGCGATTGAAACAGTCCTTCATTTCTTCCAGGGTCAGCGTGTCCAGGGCATTCAAGGCTTTCGGACGGTTGATGGTTACCGTCGTGATGCCGTCTTCTGCTGTATTAACAAGCAGGTTCTTGTATTCATACATCCTGTTCACCGCCCATCATTTCTTGTAATCGTAGAATCCTTTGCCGGTCTTGCGTCCCAAATAACCAGCTTCGACCATCTTGCGGAGCAGCGGGCACGGACGATATTTCGGATCACCAAATTCCTTATAGAGGACTTCCATGATGGCAAGGACCGTGTCGTTGCCGATAAGGTCAGCAAGGGCCAGAGGTCCCATTGGATGGTTGAAGCCGAGTTTGGCAACGGCATCGATATCTTCTGCACTGGCAACGCCTTCCATCAGGGTGAAGATGGCTTCGTTCAGCATGGGGATCATGATCCGGTTGCCGACAAATCCAGCAGAATCCTTGACAGCTACAGGGGTCTTATCAAGGGCTGCAGCCAGGTCATACACTTTCTTGAAGGTATCGTCGCTCGTAGCAAGGCCGCGGGTGACTTCCACCAGTTTCATGACCGGAGCCGGGTTAAAGAAGTGCATGCCGATGAATTTATCAGCTCTCTTCGTGAACCCGCCGAGCATGGTGATGGAAACGGAAGAGGTGTTGCTGGCAATGATGGCGTCTTCCGGGCAGAGTTCATCAAGGGTCTGGAAAATGTCTTTTTTGATCTTGACGTTTTCCGTAGCGGCTTCAATCGCCAGATGAACGTTGCAGGTTTCTTTCGTCATCTCAACAACACCGGTGATGCGGCCCAGGGTTGCATTTTTCTCATCTTCGGTGATGCGGCCTTTTTCTACGCTGCGCGTGAGGTTCTTTTCGATATTTTTGATCCCGCGGTCAACAAATTCCTGTTTGATATCGCGGAGTACAACTTCTACACCATGAGCAGCCATGACTTGTGCAATACCGCTGCCCATCTGACCAGCGCCGATAACCATAACTTTCTTTAATTCCATAACTGAATATCTCCTTTTAAGGTAAATTCATGCAGTGGATAGCTGCATGGGAAACAGTGCCGCAAAAGGTTTTGGAAGCAAGCGCGGCTTCCGGGTTCTGTCAGTATACCCACAGCGATCCTCCTGCACCCTCTAATGTGCAGAAAGATATTTACAACTTTTCAGAGAACGATCGATACTTTATATCCCCCGTCCCCATAGGGGGCGAGGGATCAAAGTGTCATCAATCAGCAGGAATGCCGAGCGAGATTATTTCTTCTTTTTGTCGCTCAAGAGATCACGGGAGATGACCATACGCTGAACTTCGTTGGTGCCTTCATAGATCTGGGTGATCTTTGCATTACGCATATAGCGTTCAGCCGGATAGTCAACGGTGTAGCCGTAACCACCAAAAATCTGGACAGCATCAGTCGTAACTTCCATGGCAACGTCGGAAGCAAAGCACTTAGCCATAGCAGCGGCTGCAGAGTACGGTTTGCCTTCGTTCTTCAGGTTAGCTGCACGATAAACGAGCAGACGGGCAGCTTCGATCTTCATCGCCATATCAGCCATCTTGAAGCTCAGGGCCTGGAATTTGCAAATGCTGCGGCCGAACTGTTCACGTTCCTTGGAGTATTTCACAGCAGCGTCGAGGGCGCCCTGCGCAATACCCAGAGCCTGTGCAGCAACGCCGATACGGCCGCCGTCCAGGGTCTGCATAGCAATCTTGAAGCCTTCGCCTTCTTTGCCGAGCAGGTTTTCTTTAGGAACTTCGCAGTCTTCAAAAATCAATTCTGCCGTCAGGGAGGTGTGACCGCCCATTTTGTCTTCGATCTTACCGAAGCGGAAGCCCGGCATGCCTTTTTCAACGATGAAAGCGGAAATGCCGTGTACGCCAGCGCTCTTGTCGGTCATAGCAAAAATGACATAGGTTTCAGCTTCGCTGCCGTTGGTGATGAAGATTTTGGAACCGTTCAGGATGTATTTGTCACCCTTCAGGACAGCCGTGGTCTGCTGAGCGGAAGCATCCGTACCAGCAGCCGGTTCGGTCAGGCCGAAAGCACCGATGGTGCGGCCTTCGCAGATCGGGGTCAGGTATTTTTGTTTCTGTTCTTCCGTACCGAACATATAGATCGGCGTTGCGCACAGGGAAACGGAAGCGGAAAGGGTGATACCCGTACCATCATCAACTTTGGACATTTCTTCAACAGCCAAGATGTAGCTGAGAACGTCCATGCCAGCTCCGCCGTATTCTTCAGGGAAGCAGATGCCTTGGAAGCCATTTTCAATCATTTCGTTGATGATCTTGCGGTCCCAAACGTGGTTCTTGTCTCTTTCTTCAATGGTCGGAGCCAGGAATCTTTCTGCAAAATCAGCAGCCTGCTCCTTAATCATTTGTTGGTCTTCAGTCAGATTAAAATCCATGAATAATTCCCTCTTTCTCCACTTTTTTTAAGTGATTGATGATTATAACATTTCCACAACAGCAGACGTACCCATACCGCCGCCGATGCAGAGCGTTGCCAGTCCAAGCTTCTTGTCGCGGTTTTTCAGTGCGTACAGAAGCGTTACAAGGATGCGGGCGCCAGAAGCCCCAATCGGGTGACCGAGGGCAATGGCACCGCCATTGACGTTGACTTTTTCAGGATCGAAGTTCAGCTCACGGCCGACTTCTACAAACTGAGCAGCGAAAGCTTCATTGGCTTCGATGAGGTCGAGGTCCTTCACTTCCAGACCTGCCTTGGAGAGGGCTTTGCGGCTTGCAGGGATAGGCCCAATGCCCATGATGGCGGGATCGACACCGGCAGAAGCATAGGACAGGATCTTTGCCATTGGTTTGATGCCAAGTTCCTGAGCCTTTTCCGCGCTCATGATGACAAGGGCAGCAGCCCCGTCGTTCAGACCGGAAGCGTTGCCAGCCGTGACCGTGCCGCCTTGTTTGAAGGCAGGACGCAGCTTGCCCAGGATTTCCGTCGTGGTCCCTTCGCGCGGGAATTCATCCGTATCAAATACAGTTTCGCCTTTTTTGGTTTTAATGGTAACAGGAACGATTTCGTCCTTAAATGCACCGCTCTTGATGGCCGCAATGGCTCTTTGCTGGGAACGGGCAGAAACTTCATCCTGGTCTTCACGGGTGACACCGAATTTTTCAGCGACGTTTTCGGAAGTGATGCCCATGTGATAATTGTTGAACGCATCCCACAGACCATCTTTGATCATGACATCGACGAGTTTGCTGTCGCCCATGCGCAGGCCCCAACGAGCTTTGCCGCTAGTGACGAAAGGCGCGTTGGACATGCTTTCCATACCGCCGGCAACGACGATGTCGTTATCGCCAGCCAGGATAGACTGAGCAGCCAGTTCCACACATTTGAGACCGGAACCGCAGACTTTATTGACAGTAAAAGCAGGAACTTCAATAGGCAGGCCAGCTTTGATGGATGCCTGACGAGCAGGGTTTTGACCCAGTCCAGCTTGGAGAACGTTGCCAAAAATAACTTCGTCAACTTTTTCACCAGGGACATTGGCTCTTTTCAGGGCTTCCTTGATGACAATTGCACCGAGTTCAGGGGCAGACAGGGGAAGCAGGCTGCCACCAAATTTGCCGATAGCCGTTCTTACAGCACTTGCAATTACAACTTCGCGCATAACTAAATCATCCCTTCTTCAACAAGTTGTCGGTGACCTTTTCACCGATAAGTGAAGGCCGCCTTAACAGGTAAGGACACATATGGACCAAGGCCCATAGTTTCAGGTTTCACTTATGTATTCAATTATACACTAATTATGATTTGAATGGAACGGGAAAACCAAAAATTGTGAAAATTAGGAGGAAATCGAAGAAAAACCCTTGATGAGGGCGGAATAAATAAGTCCCCCTCCCCTTCCTTTCCCTGTCTTTTTCCTTTTTGACCCCATCTTTTGATCCTTGCAGCCAAGATTTTTTCTAGGCGGGTAAAAAGGGCCGTGAAAAATAATCCTTATTTTTCACGGCCCTCTTTTAAGGGGGTAGGTGTTTTATTGCAATCAGGGGATATATCCCTTGGTCTGATTCGTGACGGACCTCATGATTTTTCGGCAATGGCCTCAATTTCACAAATAGCGCATTTGGGCAGACTCTTTACAGCTACACAGCTTCTAGCTGGATGAGACATAAAATATGTGGCGTACACTTCATTAAAGGCGGCAAAGTCCTTCATATCCGCCAAAAAACAAGTGGTCTTGACGACTTTTTTCCAGGCTCGTGCCTGTAGTTTCCAAAATAGCCGCCACATTTTTGCAGCTCTGATGAGTCTGTTTTTCTATGTCATCAGGAACCAGCCCCGTTTTGGGAGCGACGGGAATCTGGCCGCTTGTGGTGACAAAGCCACGGGCTTCAAAGGGATATGAATAAGGGTCAATGGCACCGGGAGCTTTTTTCGTTTCAATTATACGCATTGGGGTTCCCCTTTTTACTTTTCTGGCAGACGTTCCTCGACAAGGGCTTTGAAGAAGGCCGCCCCAGTGAGAAGGACGTTGTCGTTGAAATCAAAGTGGGCATTATGGCACATATAGTTTTCTTTTCCCGCTTTCCCGCTTCCTAAAAACACGAAACACCCCGGGATCTTTGCAAGGAAGCTGCCAAAATCTTCAGAAGCCATCCAAGGCTGGCAGTTATCTTTTACCTTTCCCTCACCTACAGCTTTACGGGCTGCAGCCGCTGCATGCGACGTACATTCAGGCCAGTTGACCGTCGGTGCAAATTCATGGGTATAGCTGAATTCGTAGTCTGCCCCCGCCATAGCGCAGGCATGCTCCACAATGGCCTGCATACGGGTTTCAATGAGGGTCTGCATCTCAGGCGACGTGCTGCGCGTATCGCCGGTCATGACGATATTCGACGGAATGGCATTATGGGCGCCGTCCGTATGAAGTTCCGTCACAGACACGACAGCCGGTTTCAAGGGGTTGGCATTTCTTGAGACAATGGTCTGGAGGCCCAAGATGATCTGGGCCGCCGGAATCAAGGGATCAATGCCCACATGGGGACTAGATGCATGTCCGCCGCGGCCATGGATCTTGATGGTAAAGTTATCCTCGCTTGCCATGATCCCACCGGGACGGGTATGGATCTCGCCTTCGGGAAGGAAAGGAATATTATGAAGGCCATAGATTTCATCGACAGGATACTTTTCAAAAAGGCCGTCATCAATCATGGCCTGAGCCCCTTTTCCCGGTTCTTCGGCAGGCTGGAAGATAGCCCGGACCGTACCGTTAAAATTCCTCGATTCAGAAAGCAGCCACATGGCTCCCAAAAGGATCACCATATGTCCATCATGACCGCAACCGTGCATTTTTCCAGGAACGGCCGAACGATATGAAAAGGCTCCCTTTTCCTCGACATTGATCGCATCCATGTCAGCTCGCAGGCCAATCACTTTTTCCCCGTCGCCCACGGTAAGGTCTGCCACAATGCCCGTACCGCCAATACCTTCATGGACGGTGCAGCCCATGGCACACAGTTTATCCGCCAAAAAGCTGGCTGTTTTGACTTCTTCAAAGGCCGTTTCTGGCTGAGCATGGAGAGTATGCCGCCACGAAATAAGGGTTTTCTTTACTTTTTCTTCATCCATTAGACTGCCTCCTTACCTAGGCTGACTGCCTTCTGTCTCCCAGCTTGGGGTCTTTCCTGACTTTAATTTTTCCAAATAATCCTTGAGGACATGGACCACGTCCCCCTTCATCTTGAGCAAGGCGTAAACATTGAAGAAAACAAGGAAGGCCACACCAAAGTCCACAAGGTCCCACAAATCATCAAGCTGCATCATGGACCCCACGATGATGAGGAGTAAAACCAAGATTTTAAACATCTTGACATACCCTTCCACTTTTTCCGGAGTCTCCTTAAATAGATAGCGAACGCCCACTTCGCCATAGAAGACATCGGCAATGATGGTTGTAAAGCAGAAAAGGAAGGTCATGAGCATGACAAAATAATTGCCAAAACTGCCAAGATTTGCTGAAAAGGCCGCTTGGACAAGATTGACACCGATGGCTCCAGAGTGAAGGACACCGGATAAAAGAATGGCAAATTCTGTGCAGCTGCAGATGACGATGGTCGTCATAAAAGTCCCAAACATGGCGGAAAATCCTTGGTTCGCCGGATGTTTGACCTTCGCAGAAGCATGCATGGCAGCGGCACAGCCATTTCCCGCATCATTGGAAAAAAGACCGCGGGCTACGCCGTTACGAACAGCCTCTTTGATCGTATAGCCTACAGCACCGCCAGCGGTAGCTTCTGTTGTAAAGGCCGACGACATGATTTGCGTAAAAAGGGCAGGAATCTGGGAGAAATGGGTAATGACGATATAGATGACGCCCAGCAAATAGATGACAGCCATGAATGGAACCACAAGGGAAGCCGTCTCTGTAATCCGTTTGACTCCGCCCAGCACAACGAGGGCAGTCAAGAGGGCGACGCCAATACCAAGGACCCAGGTAGGAAGAGGATAAATCACGGTCACAGCCGAAGCAATGGAATGGGTCTGGAGCATGACAATAGCAATCCCAATGGCAAAGATTGTAAAGGCCGCATACAAAAGGGCCAACGTCTTATTGTGCAGGCCCTTTGTCATGTAATAAGGCGCCCCGCCATAAAAGTTGCCATCAGGGCTTTTTTCATGGTAGAGCTGCCCCAAGACGGCTTCAGCAAAGGAAATGACCATGCCGAGAAGGGCCGTCACCCACATCCAGAAAAGAGCGCCCGGACCGCCGGCCAAAAGAGCACTTGCTACGCCAACAAGGGACCCCGTCCCAACCTGGCCGCCAACGGTAGCACATAGGGCACTGAAGCCGGAAATACCACCTTCGCCGTCCATATTGGCCTTGAGGGAGCCCCAGATCTTGCCAAATTGAGTGAGCTGGGGAAATCCTGTGGCCACGCTGTAAATAAGCCCCGTTCCTAAAAGAATGATGGAAAGGACATATCCCCACATAAGGGAGTTGAATTCACTGATGAAGGTCATTTTTTATTCACCACTTTCCTAAATCTATAAGGGAATTCTTCTTAGTAGGTAAAGTAAGCGGTGCAGTCAGCCTGTCATGCTATGCTACACCGCATTGTGCGTCATCAGGAATGGTTCATGCCATCCCAAACGACCTTCCGATAATTCTCTTGGTCCGTATCTCCTTCCGTACTGATGCACAGGACAATGGAATCGGCCGTGAGCCCCAGTGCATGCTTCATACCCATAAGCTCAGGATCGATCATGAGGCGGTACACAAGCCCCGTAGTCACAGCACCGCTTTCACCTGAAACAATGGCCGGATCCCCTTTTGCGGGGTTGCCCAAAAGGCGCATGCCGCAAGCAGCTACGCTGTCATCAACAGAAAAGAAATGGGAAGCATGATGCTTGATGACGTTCCAGCCCAAAGTACAGACTTCGCCGCAGCAGAGCCCCGCCATCATGGACGCAAGACCACCGGTTACAGCGTGGAGCTTGCCATCATTGGCCTCAGCCGTTTCATAAAGGCAGTTGGCCGCTTTAGGCTCGACAATAGAAAGCTGGGGCATGTTCTTCCCATAATAGCGGGCCAAAAAGCCCGTAATGGCCCCTGCCATAGCTCCGACGCCGGCTTGCAAAAAGACGTGAGTAGGAACAACGTCCTTTAGGTCCTCCACCGCTTCATGGGCCATGGTCATATAGCCCTGCATGATCCAGCGGGGAATCGTTTCATACCCTTTCCACGCCGTATCCTGGACCAGGATCCAGCCTTTTTCTTCTGCTATACGGCTTGCCAAACGGACCGTGTCGTCATAGTTGACGCTCGTAACTTCCGCCTCCGCCCCTAATTTGCGGATATTGTCAAGTCGTTCCTGACGGGAGCCTTTGGGCATATAAATCACTGCCTTCTGTCCAAGGCGCTGGGCGGCCCAGGCAACGCCCCGCCCATGGTTGCCATCGGTCGCGGTTACGAAGGTATAGGTGCCGCGGGCAATGGAAGTCAAGTCATCCATGGCTTTTCCCGTCTTTTCTGCAAGGACTTTAGCAAGAGCATAGCTTCCGCCAAGTCCCTTGAAGGCATTGAGACCAAAACGGTAACTTTCATCCTTGACGTAAAGCCCCTTGAGTCCCAGGATCTTGGCCGTTTCCGCAAGATTTCTCAGCGGTGTCTTTGCGTAGCCGTCCAAGGTCTTGTGGAAGGCACGGACCTTTTCTGCCTCTTCCGTGGAAAAAGGCGCATCCCAGGCCCCGCATTTTCCATCACATGGAAACGGCGTTATGGAAATGGTCATATCAGTTCCTCCTTACATGCAACTTAAGCAAGAAGTATCTCAGCAACGACATCAAGGAAGACGTTTGCCCCGCCAACAAGATCCTCATCACGGGTATATTCCTTGGGATTGTGGCTGATACCCTTCACGCTCGGTACAAAAATCATGGCAGTCGGGCAAATGCGCGCCATCATCTGGGCATCCTGCCCGGCCCCGCTTGTCATCCGGCAATGGCTGAGGCCTCTTTTTTCTGCCATGATTTCGGTTATCTTACAGATTCCGTCATCAAATTCAACCGGTTCAAAGCGCACGAGCCGTTCTGTGTGGATCCTGACATGGTCCGTTTCTTCAAGTTTCTTCAAATAAGTAGCAAGCGCCATTTCTTCTTCCTTTAGTTTTTCTTCATTCGGATTTCGCACATCCACCGTAAAAACAGCCTTGGAAGGAATGACGTTAACCGCATTCGGTTCAAGGGCCATGGTTCCAACGGTGCAGACGGTCTTGCCTCTGGAAGCAAGGCAGCGTTCCCGCATAAAGACATTGACTTTGGAAGCGGCAAGGCCTGCGTCAATGCGCATATCTGTCGGTGTCGTTCCTGCATGGTTTGCTGTTCCTTCGATGGTAATGCGCTGCCAGGAAATGCCTTGAAGATTTTCAACGGCACCAATGGAAATGCCTTTGGCATCCATGATGGGACCCTGCTCAATATGCAGTTCGATGAATGCATAGGGTTTGATGAAACCAGGATCGACCGTTCCGCCGTAACCAATACGGGTCAGTTCATCCCGCAGGATAGTTCCATCGGTTCCTACGCTGTCAAGGGCTTCATTAAGGGCTAGACCGCCGGCATAGACCAAGGAGCCCATCATATCCGGCTGATAACGAACGCCTTCTTCATTGGTAAAAGCACCAACGACAAGGGGCCGTTTGAGCTGGGCCTTTTGTTCCTTCAAGGTGCGGACGATTTCAATCCCCGTCAAAACGCCGTAGCAGCCATCATATTGGCCGGCATTGATGACCGTATCAATATGGGAGCCAATCATGAGAGGCGCTTCCTTCTTGTTTTCTTCCGTTTCCCAAATGCCAAAAATGTTGCCAATGCGGTCGACGACCACATCAAGACCGGCGTCCTTCATTTGCTTTACAACAAAATCACGGCCTTCTTTTTCCGTGTCGGAAGCTGCAAGTCGCGTCCGTTCTCCGGAGGCATCAATGCCAATTTTCCCAAGCGTAAAGATCGAATCCAGCAGTCTTTTCTTATTGATATCCATAATTGCCACTCCTTTTCTTTCCCAGAGTATTTGAATTTTTGTTAAATTCAGTATATTTTATTTTAAGCACGGTTTCTATGTCAATCATCCCTATTTTTATCATTTTCTTCCCATTTTTAGGAACGCTGCGCGAGAATATGCTATACTGGGAAAAAGCAGACAAGGAGGGCAGAACCCATGGCTCAATCGTCATTTCCCCAATGCCGCCGTGAAGGCGTCCAGTATCGGATTTCGACAACAGAAAAGGCACAGGAAGAAATTTGGTATTCCCAGAGTGAAATTCCCATTGCCATGTTTACACAGCGTTATCAGTCCCATTTAGGGAGCCATATTCCCATTCACTGGCACCAGGAGATGCAGCTGCTTTGGGTCTATGAAGGCACCCTGTCCTACCGCGTCAATGGCATGGAGTTTCCCCTTGACCGCAGCCAGCTTCTTTTCATCAACGATGCCATCCTGCATAGCTCGCAACCCATTACGACAGAAGTCAAGACCTTATGCATTGATTTCAGAAAGGATATCTTTTCCCCTGCCCTTTGGAACAAATTCCTGCGCCCCCTTACGGAAAATCCTTACTGCACGTATGAACTCATCAACCTGACTGCTCAAGCCCTTGAAAAACTTGGCCGCTTTATCCACCATGTCGATGATTCTACGGGCCTTTTTTCCGTCACGACCTTCATTATGGAAGTCATGGAAGAAATCATGGAGACTTTTAAAGAAAGCGGTGAGGCAAAAAATACAGAAGAACGCATGCTTTTTGATGAAATTCTCTCCTTCATCAAGGACCATTTCAGCGAAACCCTCACCATTTCCCAACTATCAGCGGCCGCCCATCTTAATAAGAACAAACTGACGGCACTCTTTCAGAAATATACAGGCATGCCGCCCATCCATTTTCTTAACACCTATCGGCTTGATGAGGCCCGGACACAGCTCCTTAAGTCAGAACGGAGCGTATCCGAGATCAGCGAGGACGTGGGTTATGGTCAGATCAGTCATTTTATCCAGCAGTTCAGGCATCGGTATGGCATGACGCCCCTCCAGTATCGGAGGACCTACAGCGCCAAGATTGAGCGCTGTGAAATCACGTCACTGCTGTAAGCGCAAAATGTGAAATTTACTTTTCCCCATGTATGGATTGCGCTTCTTGCCATAGGGGCAAATCCTTACGGCTAAAAAATTGATTTGATTGTAATGTAAACTGGTATAGGCCGCGGCACGAGCCAAAAAGGCGCATATCTTTCCTAACAAGGCGCTTATGCCGCCCTCCTATTTTCAGCATAGACGCAAAAGGCGCCCTGAAGAAATGACACGTTCATTTCTTCAGGGCGCCTTTTTATAAGGGACCGCCTTAACGCAGTCCAATCAGCCGCAGAACAAAAAAAATGGCGGCAATGATGATGAAGTATCCCACAAAAGGAAGCATAAGGGAAAGAAAGACGGGGATAAGAAGGACCAAAAAGATGATGATGCCCACGGCAACAAGTCCCAGATGGCCCAAAAGGAAGTTCAGGACCCGCAAGCGGAAAGGTTTTGCTTCTTCCTGGGCCTGTTTCAGGTCATCCTGGTCCATCACGCGATATGTATCCGAATCGGGAACCTGATCGATGGTCACGCCTTCAAAAGCGTCCCGTTCATCTTCCGTCAGGACTTCAGCGGCAATATCGTCATTGGGCGTATGGCAATTGGGACATTCCGCCAAATGATCGGGATATTCCAAACCGCAATGAGAACAGATCATGGTTTCCTCCTACGATAAATTGCTGAACATCATCATATATCCCACTTCCGTCAGATAGCGGGGATCGGATGGTTCCAGGGAAAGGGCGCTGCGGATGGTCTGGTAGGCTTCGGCAATATGATGCTGCGGAAGGCCCAGGGATTCAGAGAAGAAAGGTTTCTTCTGGGCAGCCCGTTTTTCATTGATTTCAAGGAAGTTTTCAAAAATACCGGCGGCCCAGCGTTCCGGCCCAAGGGCAGAAAGGTTGGGATCCGTCTTCAAAAAATCCTGCCACAGCCGGCGAGCAAAATAAAACTCCGTAATGCCAAAACCCGCAGCGGCCATGATTTCCTTGACGGCCTGTTCCGACCGGTCCAGCGCGGGGGTCATGCGGGGCGGTTTATAGTCCTTGATGGCCGTCTTATAGGGAAACGCCACAGCGGCAGGATTATTTGACACAAGGGAAACAATCCTGCGGACAAAAAGAGGATTGGCCGCCATGAAGTCACTCCACGTAAGATCAGGGCCTTGGATCAGGAACCAATCCAGACATTGCTGCAGGATGGTATGAAGCTTATTTCTTGAAAGGGGGGACAGGCGGAAACTCTTTTCATAGTTCATGCACAAACTTTGGTTCTGGAAGATATTGCCCAAAATGACGTCCCCCAAGTCATGATGACTTGCCATTTCCGGGGTCATATTGACATAAAAGTGATCCCCCGTCATCAGGTCTTCTGCCAGGCAGCGCGTTTCATCAAGGACCTCACCGAGGACAAATAGACGCAGGCGGGCACGGCTCAGTTCATAGGCAAGGGTTTCGTAATGTGTGCCGCTGTGTTCGGCAAAAAATGAAATGGGGGTATCGGCCGTATCCATGGTCCGATAATTAAAAAGAAAGTAATCCCAGAAGCCTTTCCAGAAGTCCGTTTCTTCCGGTCCTTCAAGGTCCAGGCGGCCTTCGGCATGCCGGTAGAGCCGCATGGCGCGGTCAAGGTCCGGCGTAAAGCGGCTTGTCTGGAAGAACATGTTGATTTCTCCCATGATTTCCTCAAGTCCCACACCGGCATGCAGGAAGATGTTGCCTTCCGGGGGTGGGCCAACCCACGTTTCCCATTCCTCCTCCCCTTTTTGCAGCTGTCCGTGGCATGTCACAATGGCCACGGTCCCATCTTCATTTAAAAGGGTTTTCGCTGCAAGGTGCGGCGCCAGGACGCTCATGAGAACGCCGCGTTCCTTCATAAGGACAAAGAAACGCTCCAGTGTGTCAAGGAACGCCTTGATTGCGTCGTACGTCCCCATGAATTCAACAATATAGCGGCAGGCCCAAATCACGCAGCCTACAAGGATTTCCTCCGTTACATCCTGCATCTCCAACATATCATTTTCCAGATAGATGCAGAAGATGCTGAGATTGTCCCACTCTTTTTGAAGGGCCTTGTCATCCATGCTCTGCCAAGCACATTTGCGGATATAGGTTTCAACGTCATCCCGGGGTATGACCATGTTCCAGCCGTCGTCGTTCGTATAAAAATCGTTGATGTAATCGTAGACGTTATCCATTTGGGATTTCCTAACTGAAATTGATTATTCCATCACCCGTGAAGGACAAAGATCCAAAACGGGGCACTCGCTGCAGCGGGGGTTAGGGGCCTTGCAGACCTTACGGCCATGCCAGATGAGCCAGTGATGGGCCTCGCCCCACTTTTCCTTGGGAATCTGCTTTTGCAGGTCATGCTCAGTCTCCAGGGGATCTTTTCCAGCGGAAAGACCCAACCGATGGGAGACACGGAAAACATGAGTATCAACGGCAATGGCCGGTTTTCCAAAGGCCACACTCAGCATGACATCGGCAGTCTTGCGTCCTACACCGGGAAGACTCAAGAGGGCCTTCATCTCCTGAGGAATCTCGGAATGGAAGTCATCAATAAGTTTTCGGCACGTAGCAAGGATATTGCGTGCTTTGGAATGATAAAGGCCGCAGTCATGGATGAGGGCTTCCATTTGTTCAAGGGTCAGGGCGCCCAGCTTCTCCGGCGTATTGTACTTTGGAAAAAGGCGCTTTGTAACAATATTGACCCGTTCATCCGTGCACTGAGCAGAAAGGATGACCGCCACCAAGAGTTCAAAAGGGGTGGTATAATGCAGGGCCGTTCCCTGTCCTTTATAGGTTTCTTCAAGACGTTCCAAGATGAGCTTATTGCGTTCTTTCTTGCGCATCAGTTTGTCAGGCTCCTAACTGGGGCTGGAATGCGCCCACCGCGATGGATAAAGGTATCGGGCTTAAAGGTATTGACGGCAATGATAGGCGCATATCCTAACAGGCCGCCAAATTCAACTTTATCGCCCACGCTCTTGCCCGGTACGGGAATGACGCGAACAGCCGTGGTTTTATTATTGATCATGCCAATGGCCGATTCATCTGCAATGATGGCGGAAATGGTTTCTGCCGTCGTATCGCCAGGAATGGCAATCATGTCAAGACCGACGGAGCAGACACAGGTCATAGCTTCAAGTTTTTCAATAGTGAGGCACCCTTGTTCCACAGCATGGATCATGCCAGCATCTTCACTTACAGGAATGAAGGCACCGGACAGGCCGCCGACATAACTGGAAGCCATGAGACCGCCTTTTTTGACCGCATCGTTCAGCATGGCAAGGGCCGCTGTCGTGCCGGGAGCTCCGCAGCATTCCAGACCAATCTCCTCAAGGATGTGGGCCACACTGTCACCAACAGCCGGCGTTGGAGCAAGGGACAGGTCAATGATCCCGAATTGGGTTCCCAGCCGTTTGGCGGCTTCCTGGGCCACAAGCTGCCCGACGCGGGTAATCTTGAAGGCTGTTTTCTTGATGGTTTCGGCAACGACACCAATATCGGCCCCGCGGCAGCCTTCAAGAGCGTGTTTTACAACGCCAGGACCGGAGACACCAACGTTGATGACCGTTTCCGGTTCCGTAACGCCGTGGAAAGCGCCCGCCATAAAGGGATTATCTTGGACAGGGTTGCAGAAAACAACGAGCTTGGCACAGCCTAAGGCATCCTGATCACGGGTCAGAGCGGCCGTTTTTTTGACAACCTCCCCCATGCGGCGCACAGCATTCATGTTGATACCGGCCTTAGTGGACCCAACAGCTACGGAAGAGCAGACAATATCCGTCGTGGCAAGGGCTTCTGGGATGGAATCAATCAGGATGGAATCACCATGGGTGCAGCCTTTTTCCACAAGGGCGCTGAAGCCTCCAATGAAGTTGACGCCAACAGCCTTGGCCGCGTCGTCAAGGGCTTTGGCCAGCGGCACATAGGTATCGCTCCGGCAGGCTTCACCAACAAGGGAAATGGGCGTTACGGAAATGCGTTTATGAATGATGGGCACACCAAGCTCTGCTTCAAGGTTGGTCCCCACCTTGACCAGGTCCTTGGCGCAGCGTGTAATCTTATCATAGATCTTACGGGCGCAGACAGTTACATCAGGGTCGGCGCAGTCGCGCAGGCTGATGCCCATCGTAATGGTTCGGACGTCCAGGTTATTTTCCGTGATCATCCGGGTTGTTTCAAGGATATCGTTTGTGTTGTACAGCATGGAAACCTCCTCAGCAATCAGATCCGGTGCATAGCCGTAAAGATTTCTTCACTCTGGACGCGGATCTCAAGGCCCAGTTCTTTTCCTAAGGCAGCCGCTTTATCCTTTAGGTCTTCAACACAGATGGTGGCTTTGCTCATGTCACCGATCAGCACCATGTTGAAAAAATCATCCGTAATATTTTGATTGATATTGAGGATATTCACTTGATGTTTAGCCAACAGGTCACTGGCCCGAGCAATGATTCCCACTTTATCAATTCCCACAATCGTCATGACAATGCGCATGGTCTCCCATCCTTCCTTAACTAGAACTAAAATAGAGTTGTTCTTTTATTATACGATAGGAATGAAAACTCTTCAACGGATTCAGAACAATGTTTGAAATTCCTTCATACTTTTTTCGTCATCCAAGGAATCGTCTAAACGGGAAAAAGACAAGAAAATGTGTACGGTCATACAGGCTCCTCCTTGTTTCATTCTTTACAAACATTTTATAAAAAAATAAAGATATCATTCGACAAATATAGTTCCTTGTGCTATGATAAGGATACCAAAATATAAGGAGGATGTATCATGCAGGAATATAAACCCTTTAAGTCCGGTAAAGTCCGCGAAATCTACGACATTGGTGACAGCCTTATCATGGTGGCTTCCGATCGCATTTCCGCTTTCGACCACATCTTGAAAAACACCATCACCGATAAAGGGGCCGTCCTGACCCGCCTTTCCAAATTCTGGTTTGAATTCACCAAAGATGTCATTCCGAACCATATGCTCTCTGTGGATCCAGCGGACATGCCGGAATTCTTCCGCACACCGGAATTTGCTGGCAAAAGCATGAAATGCCGGAAGCTGAACATGATTCCTGTAGAATGCATCGTCCGTGGTTATATTACTGGCTCCGGCTGGGAATCCTATCAAAAAAATGGGACTGTCTGCGGTATCACCCTGCCGGCAGGCCTTAAGGAATCCCAGAAACTGGCTGAACCGATCTTCACGCCGAGCACCAAGGCAGAACTGGGCGATCATGATGAAAACATCTCCGAAGCCCAATGTGTGGACTACCTTGAAAAACGCTTCCCCGGCAAAGGGGCTCAATACACTAAAGCCATCAAAGAAGCGACCATTGCCCTTTATAAAAAATGTGCTGATTATGCTTACACGAAGGGCATCATCATTGCCGACACCAAATTTGAATTTGGCCTTGATGAAAATGGCCGGCTCGTCCTTGGCGATGAAATGCTGACACCGGACAGTTCCCGCTTCTGGCCGCTTGCTGGCTACGAAGTTGGAAAGAGCCAGCCCAGCTACGACAAACAGTATGTCCGTGACTGGCTGAAGGCCAATCCTGACAGCAACTATCTCCTGCCCCAGGATGTCATTGATAAGACCATTGAAAAGTATAAAGAAGCCTACGAAAAGATTACGGGTGAAACATTCTAATAAGAAAACTAACGGCACCGCTTGGCGGTGCCGTTTTTTTTAGGAAAAAGCAGCGAAAGCTGTTCCTGAATAAGCTGAATGGATCCTGATTATGGCAAAAAGGATGAGGGGCCTGGAAGAACCCTAAAAACGGTCCCTTTCCCACCTGTATGGCGCTTCGGCAGTCCTTTTTTTCATCTTGACAAGGCGGATTCTTTCGTTTATCCTATATTTAGTTGAAAGTTCAACTATTAAGGAGGAACCATGAACCTGACCAATGAACTGCTTCGCCATTTGGGCACCATCAGCCGCGTCATCCATTCCCTGATGGATATGAAGTTCCAATCCTATGGACTCAAACGCGGCCAATTTATCTTTTTGACCCGCATCTGTGAAACGCCTGGCCTCTGTCAGACAGACCTGACTGAGCTCGTCAGCGTAGACAAGGGGACAACGGCCAAGGCGGTAAAAAAGCTTGAGGACGCACATCTCATCAGCCGCCGAAAGATAAAGACGGACAAACGGATGTGGCATCTTTATCCAACGGATATCGGAAAGAAACTTTATGAAAAATTGATTGAAGAGGAAAATCGCCAGATTGCAGTGGGTCTTGCGGGGTTTTCCCAGGAAGAGGTCCGGACCCTGCTGGATCTCATGCAGAAACTGAGGACCAATATCCAGATTGATTGGAAAAATCATGAATAAGGAGGCTGGCAGCATGAAACTGGTAAAAGCAGAAAGAACAGATGCCATTCGCATCATGGAAATCATCAACGAGGCCAAGGCTTTTCTAAGGAGTCAGGGCGTCAATCAATGGCAGACGGGATATCCGGCCATGGCGGATATCAACAAGGATTTATCAGACGGCATCGGCTATGTGCTCAAGGATCAGGGACGGATTGTCGGCTATGCCGGCATCGATGCCCGCGGCGAGGCTGCCTATGACACGCTTCAGGGTCACTGGCTCAATGACGAGCCTTATCTTGTCATCCATCGGATGGCTGTCGACTGCACCATCCGCGGCAAGGGCCTTTCCCAGGAAATGTTCAAGGCCTGTGAAAACTTAGCCAGGCGTGAAGGGATTCAAAACATCCGTGTCGATACGGATGAGGACAACAAAATCATGCGCCACATCCTCGAAAAGATGGGGTTCGTCTATACGGGAACAATTTGGTTTGATAATAGCACAAAGATTGCCTTCCAAAAGGTTCTCTGATCATTTAGAGGAAGCTTTTCATCCAAGTTTTCCCCTTTATCCTATCTGACTGCGTCTAAACGGAGGTTTTCTATGCAGGCACCCAGTCACCCCGCTTCGGGGCCCTCTCTATTTTTCTGCGGGTTATCCGCCGTCCTCCTTTATGGCATCAGCGGCGGCATCCGCAGCGATATTGGAATCCTTCTGGAGCCACTCAGGGAAGCTACAGGCCTTTCTTATGGGGGCCTGAGTTTTGCCATTGCGGTCCTGCAGCTTTCCTTTGGTCTTTCGCAGCCTTTTTGGGGGCTCCTTGCAGCTAGGCGTTCCCACCGTTTCGTCCTTCTTAGCGGCGTGGGGCTTTTCCTTCTAGGGTTACTGGGGCTGTCCCTCTTCCGCTCCCTTTGGGGCCTTGTGCTCACCCTTGGTCTATGTCTAGGCTGCGGCGCTGGAGCAATCTCATTTGGTCTGCTTCTTGAAACCGTCATTTTCGCCGTAGGACCTCAAAAAGGGGCCCTCATTTCGGGCTTTATCAATGCTGCAGCCGGCCTGGGCTCAACCTTTTTTTCCCCGCTTCTTTCCAGGCTTTCCCTTGTAGGCGGAATCCCGACGGTCTCTGTTGTGCTCAGTCTGATCATGATTGGAACCCTTCCCTTTCTTTTTTATTTGACGCAGCCCCTAAAAAGAATGGTTCTTCAGGAAAAAGGTCCTGTTCCCGAAGCTTCTTTTGGCCTCCTCCTTCAAGGAGCCCTAAAGCGGCCGGAATTTCGATATCTATTGGGAGCATTTACTACTTGCGGCTTTCATATGGCGCTGATTGAAGCCCATCTTTTCTCACAGCTGCTCTCCTATGGTCTTCAAAGGCCACGCGCCGCCCACGCCTTTGCAGCCTATGGTCTGTCAACAGTCATTGGTGCGCTGATTTCCGGATATTTGTCCGGCCATGTTTCCAAAAACCGTCTTCTGACCATTTACTATGGCTTCCGTGCGGGTTTGACAGCCATATATCTCTTTTTCCTGCCAAAAACTTTCCTGTCGGCCCTTTTCTTTTGCATAGGTCTCGGCATGTCCGGCGGGGCCACAGTTACGCCGACGTCAGGAATCGTCACGGAGCGTTTTCCTCTTGCCCAATCGGCAGCACTTGTGGGACTCCTTTTTTTAGGGCATCAGCTAGGCGCCTTTCTCAGTGCATTTTTGGGCGGCATGACCGTGGCTGCAACAGGAAGCTATCAAGGCATCTGGGGAATCGATATCGTGTTTTGTCTTCTGGCGTCCTATCTAAGTGCCAAGATTTTGCCTCATCAACAAGGGAAATAGATTGGATCCAATTGTAAATCATAAATCAAAAAGGTCCCATATGGGGCCTCTTTTTTATGCACTCCCAAATAGAGCATTTCTCATAGAATAAAATAGAAGTTTTCCCGTCCCCTACGCGCCCAAAATCTTGACAAGCTCTTTCCATGCAGTACAATAAGACAGGATTACAACGTATTTTCTGATTCATAAGGAGGATTTCATTTGTCAAAAGATCGTTTATGGACACCTCAATTCATGACTATGGGGGGAGGGAATTTCTTTTATTTTCTATCCCAATATCTGCTGGTTGCGGCCATGCCGTTATACATCCTGGAAGAACTTCATGGAAACGAAAGGGACGCGGGCCTTGCCATGACGTATTTTCAGCTGGGGACCGTTTTATGCCGTCCGTTTGCAGGAAAGATCATTGATTCCTTGAACAAACACAGGCTGCTCGTGGCGGGATCATGTGCGTTCCTTCTCATCATGACGGCCTTTTTCTTTTTACGAACCTTGCCGGCCGTCTTTGGACTGCGCTTCTTGCACGGTGCTATTTTTGGCGTCACATCGACGGCGGCTGCTGCCGTAGCAGCTCTTGTCCTGCCGCTTTCACGCAAAGGGGAAGGCATCGGTTACTTTGCCCTTTCAACCAATCTTGCCATGGTTGTAGGCCCCCTCGTTGGACTTCTTCTCATGCAGTATTGGGGACCATCCGCGGTCTTTTTCTTTTTGATCCTCGGGGCTCTCTTTACGCTGATTGCTATGATCTGCAACGCGCTGCCGTCCTCTGTGACCCGTCCCAGTGCCTCCTTCCGCTCTTTTTCAGTAACAGATCTCATTGAACCCCGCTCCGTCATCCCTTCTTTATTTGGGGGCTTGGTCTTTTTTTCCTATGGCGGTATGCTCACCTTTATCCCGCTTTATGCCAGAAGCCTTGGACTGGCTTCTGTAACAAGTCTCTTTTTTGTTGTCTTTGCCCTCATCATCATCGTCACACGGCCGGTCATTGGACATCTTTTTGATACAAAGGGCCCGGATTATATCGTTTATCCGGGGTTCATCGTCTTTCTTCTGGGATTCATCCTTTTTGCATCCATTTCAAGTCTCACGGGGCTGCTGCTTTCAGGAGCCGTGCTGGGACTTGGTTTTGGGGCCCTCTCACCGGCTTTTCAGACCCTTGCCGTGACCATGGCACCGCCCTCCCGGGCCGGGGTCGCCACAGCCACTTATTTTTGGGCTCTTGACATCAGTGTCGGCCTAGCGGCCTATTTACTGGGACTTGCGGCGGCTGAATGGGGCTATGCCATGATGTATGGTGTCATTTGTCCTGCCGTACTTGTCGGGGCTGCTGTCTTGTATCTTGTCTGGAGACGCAGGGAAAACTGATGAAAGAACCCGAAATAAGCTCATTTTTCCACCTTTATGCATCGCTTTCTACCCTATCATGAATCTATGACAAAGGCCCAACAGCCAATATTGGCTGTTGGGCCTTTGCTCAAAAGAGAGAAAAACCATGACGAAACTTTTCCAAATTGCCTTGCCAAGGCGGGATGGCTTCTGCCGTCTGGAAGCAGAAAATCTCAAATGGCAGACAGGGATTCACGGGCCTGACGCAGACCCGCTTCCCCATAGCAGATAAAGATGGCGTCAAGCTGGGCAATCATCTTATCCTTTTATTCAGGAATCCTCCCATAGATAGGGGTGATGATGGAGGCATTTGTTGCGTCAATCAGCGTCGGATTCTTAAGACGTGTCAGGAATTCCTTCAGTTCCAAAACGCGTTCTTCTTCTGTTGCCTCCTTGAATACACCGCTTCTCACGTCCTTCATGAGCGGCGTATCGGGGAATAGGGTGAGTCCTGCAATAAGGATCCTGTCAGGGTGCAGCTGATTGAGGATGTCAGCACTCTTTTGGGCGTGTCCGAGACCGTAGCCGCGCCCCCCAATCCGCTGAAGAAAATCACTTCATATGGAAGGCCCGCTTCGATGATTTCTTCCGATGTGCAGCCCTTATTGACAAAGGAAAGGACTTCATCGTCCCCGCTCTCGATACCGATCATGATTTCATCAAGTCCATGGGCCTTGATTTTGCAAATCTCTTCGACGCTTTTGTGCTTAAAATCAGAAATGATGGCATACGTGGAAATCCGTGCCTTCGGGTAATAGGTCCGCATGAGATCCCAGACAGCAATCTGCTTTTCCGTGCTGAGAGCAAAGGAATCACCGCCGGACGCCCAGATTTTTCTTGCATCAGGCCATTTCTCCTTTGCTTCTTTGAGATCGGCCTCAATTTGGGATAAAGGCGCCACCATAAAGGGTGTATCGTGATAGAAATTGCAAAACGTACGGGCATTATGCGTTGAGCCTGCTGTGACTTCGATAAAAGGACTGTCCGCATCTATTGGCCGGCGAATGACAGGGCCATGAAAATGCCTAAAAGTGTCTCCTTTTAAATCTATATATCGCTTATTTTCGATATATTAGGGTAAAAAATAAACTGCCTGCGAGGACAGTTTACATGGTCTTGCTCTTTTCCCTCCTTTATAGTTCTGTCTTGATAAACTCGGCTAAGGCTTGGATATTCGCTTCATTTCTTCGGTAATAGGTCCACTTTCCAAAACGGGCAGACTCCAAAAGGCCTGAACGCTGCATCAGATCGAGGTAATGGGAAACAGTCGATTGGGAAATGCCCAGCTTTTCTTGGATGCTTCCAACACAGACAGCGTTCTCGAAGCTGTCCCCTTCGGGGATATGAAGACCCTGAGGAGGAAAATAGGCAGAGGGGTCTTTCAGCCAGGTGAGGATCTGGAGCCGTATGGGATTGGAAAGGGCTTTAAAAAGTTCTACCTGATTCATGGTTTTATGATATCTATAATTTTCGATTTATCAATACATTTTTGACACAAGAATCAGGTCGGGCCTTTGATCCTTTCTCCTTTCTAAAAAAGCAGTTCCCCTAAAGCCATAAGGACTTCGTGGAAACTGCTTTGCTCTTTCTTTAGATGTACTTTCCTGTTTTACTTTCCTTGCATTGGGCCACTTCTCCCGGCGTACCGCACGTAACGATGGTGCCGCCTTCTGCCCCACCGCCGGGACCCATGTCAATGAGATAGTCGGCATTGCGGATGACGTCGAGGTCATGCTCAATAACAACAACGGTCGCTCCTTGCGAAACAAGCTCATCAAAGACGTGAAGGAGTGTCTCCGTATCAAGGGGATGAAGGCCGATGGTCGGTTCATCAAAGACAAAGATTGTATCTTCCTGCCCCTTCCCCATGTCGCTGGCAAGTTTCAGCCGCTGCGCTTCACCGCCGGAAAGGCGGGGCGTTGCTTCTTTCAGCGTCAGATACCCCAGGCCCAAGTCTTTCAGGATGCGCAGTTTTTCCGAGACCTTCTTGAGCCCCTTGGCAGCCTCAAGGGCATCATCGATATCCATAGCCATGAGTTCCGGCAAGGAATATGCCGCGTTGCTTTTCTGCATCTTCTTTTTCACAAGGTCCGCTTCTTTTCGGTACCTCGTTCCATGACACTCCGGACAGGTAATGATCACATCAGGCAGGAACTGGACGTCAAGGTTGATTTCCCCCGTGCCATCGCAGAGCGGGCAGCGCAGGCTCCCCGTATTATAGGAAAAGTCCCCTGCTTTAAGGCCCTGTGCCTTTGCCTCCGGCAGGCGGCCGTAGACTTTGCGCAGTTCATCATGGACATCGGCGTACGTTGCCACCGTAGAGCGGACATTGATTCCTATGGGCGATGCGTCGATGAGTTTAATCCCGTGAATGCCTGACGCGTCAAGACGTGTCACATGGGGCGGAAGTGCCTCCCCTTTCGTTTGGGCAAGGACGGCCGGGATAAGACTTTCAAGAACCATGGTTGTCTTGCCTGAGCCGGAAACACCGGTGACCACCGTAAGACGGCCTTTGGGAAAGGTCACACTGAGGGGTTTTACGGTATGGATTCCACTTGTTTCCATATGGATGGTGCCCTTTTCAAAAAGTGCTTTTTTCCCGCAGGCATCACGGACTAAGTGGTGACCGCCTTTTTGAAGGAAAGGGCCGATCTTTGAAGTGTGACGCTTTGCCGTATCAGCCACAGTCCCCGTTCCGATGACGCGACCTCCTTTGGAGCCGGCGCCGGGCCCCATTTCAATGAGCCAATCACACGTAGACAGGACCTGCGTATCATGGTCTACAAGAACGATGGAGTTTCCGTCGCGGATAAGGTCCTGCATGACACCCATGAGGCCTTTGAGATTCTCCGGATGAAGACCAATGGATGGCTCATCAAGGATATAGAGGACACCCGTCGTTCGGTTCCGTACAGCCCGAGCCAGCTGCATCCGCTGCCTCTCTCCGTTTGATAAGGTCGCAGCTTCCCGGTCCAAGGTCAAATAAGAAAGGCCCAGATCCATAAGACGCTTGGCGTTTTCGAGAAAAGCATCGCAAATGCTTTGGGCCATGGGGCGCATGGTTTCAGGAAGACTTTCGGGAACTCCTTTGACCCACAAGACGAGGTCCTTCAAGGTCATATGCGTCGCGTCGGCAAGGGAGATCCCGCGCACTTTCGGGGCCCGCGCCTTTTCGGAAAGACGGGTGCCATGGCACTCCGGGCAGGTTTCCTGGGTCAGGAAGCGTTCGACTTTCTTCATGCCCTTTTCGTCCTTTACTTTGGCAAGCGCATTTTCGACGGTATAGATGGCATTATAGTACGTGAAGTCAAGTTCACCGGCAACGTTCGTACTTTTAGCCTTGTAAAAGATATGTTTCTTCACGGCAGGACCATGATAGACGATGTCCTTTTCCTTTGCTGTAAGATCCTTAAAGGGAACATCGGTCCGCACGCCCATGGCGCGGGCAACCTCCTTCATCAGGGACCACATCAGGGTCTGCCAAGGAAGGACGGCCCCTTCATCAATGGTTAAGGTCTCGTCAGGGACGAGGGCATCCACATTGACGGTCTTGACCTTTCCCGTCCCCTCACAGCGCGGGCAGGCGCCTTGGCTGTTGAAAGACAGTTCTTCTGCAGAGGGAGCGTAAAAATGGGCTCCGCAGGTCGGGCAGATAAGTTCTTTTTCCGCCGCGACGGCAAGGGACGGTGGGACCTCATGACCCTTTGGGCAGCGGTGCACCGCAAGACGGGAAAAAAGGAGACGCAGACTACTAAGAAGCTCCGTTCCTGTCCCAAAGGTACTGCGCATGCCAGGAACACTGGGACGCTGGTGCATGGCAAGGGCAGCCGGAACGTAAAGGACTTCATCCACGTCCGCCTTGGGGGAAAAGCTCATGCGCCGCCTTGTGTACGTCGACAGGGAATCGAGGTAGCGCCGGGACCCTTCCGCATAGAGGACGCCTAAGGCAAGGGATGATTTGCCCGATCCCGACACACCGGCAATGCCGACAATTTTTCCAAGAGGAATATCGACATCAATATTTTTAAGATTATGGACCCGCGCACCGCGGACCTTGATGGCTTCTTTCATGATTCCATCCCTTTTCTTTCCAGTCTCATTTTCTGCTCTGTTTCCTAAAGGCCAAACGCCCTGTCGTAGACAATGGTCCCTGCAAGCGGAGCCGCATCAGGAATGAGCTTTATGGCCATAAAATATTCTTTAGGAAAAGCTGCTGGCGGCGTAATTCCCCATTTTTCTGCCGCTTCATAACCCAACCGGCCATAAAATGCAGGATCCCCCAAAACGGCTGCATAAGCAAATCCCGCCTTTGCGGCAAGCGTATGACCTTTTTTTACAAGAGCGGTCCCAATCCCGCTTTTTTGAAAACAAGGCTTCACAGCAAGGGGCGCCAAGGCAAGGATGGTTTCTTGGGATACCCTTGCTTTTGTAAAAAGGATAAACCCTGCGGGCTTAGCTTCCCGTTCAGCCATAAGGGCTAAGTCTGGGAGAAAGGCAGGCCCTTGCCGCAGCCGGGCCACAAGCGCGGCTTCCGTCCCATCCGAATAAGAAGCCGTGGCAAAAGCCTGCTTTACTAGGTCCTCAATAGCAGTCCAGTCTTGTTCCTGTACCTTTCGAATCAGATCCATCATCAATCCTCCCTACCTTGTTGGAGTATCTTTCTGCTCCCTGCCTTTTATTTCATTAGGAAGGAAGCCTAGTCGGCTCAAAAAAGGCGTCGAGATCCCTCACGATGGCGCCGTCAATTTTTCCTTTACAGGCTAGTTCCCTCATGATGGCAATGGTCTTTTCATGTGAGAATCCCTCTTTATACGGCCTTTTTTCCGTCAGGGCCTGATAAATATCGAGACAGGCCATGAGGCGGTCTTCAAAGGAAAGTTCCTTGCTGCAAAGGCCCTTTACGTAACCGCTTCCATCCAGTTTCTCATGATGGAAAGAGGCCCAGTCCCGGATATCTTCAAACCCAGGGATTTCATCAAGGACTTCATAGGTCCAGCGGACATGGTTCTTCATGATTTGGAACTCTTCTGCAGTCAACGGCCCTGCTTTTTCAAGGATGGAAGAAGGCACCTGCAATTTTCCATAATCATGGAGGCTCGCCGCCAGAAGAAAACGTTCCTGCTTTTCTTCATTCCATCCATATTTTTGGGCCATGGCAAGGGCCTTCATGGCAATTCCGTGAGAATGGTCCTTCGTAAAGGAGGACTTATTATCGACAATCCGCTCAAAAAACCGGGTGATGGTAAGCATATCTTTTAGGCTGTACTCACAGGCATGGCTTGGTACGACCGATTTGAGGAGCCTATTTAGAGGAATCTCCTGGAGTTTTTGTACAGCCTCATAGGTCAGGTTCTTTTCAAGAAGGACCAAGGCATCATGGGAAAATTCGATATGTTCGAGCCCAAGCAGATCACGGACCATCTCCCTAAATCCGCTTTCCGACAGGGACAATAAATCGTAACGGATATCCATGCGGTCAGCAAGGTAGAGCACTTGGGCTCGCTTGTCAATGGCATCTTCCCTAAGCCCCATGGGGCCTGTTCCATTGGCCCATTCGTGGTGCATCATGACAACCCCTTTGATTTGGGAATAAAAAGGCATATCCTGCAAAAGGTCCTTCCCTTTTTGGGCATGGATACTGGCGTCATCTACAACCCGACCATTGGAAAAAGTGCCGCTGAAGGGTTTCCTATTTCGGGCAGCATCCCGCATTTCCCGAATGGTCTCTACAGACCCGCAGTCATGGAGCAAAGCAGCAAGGACAAAGGCCAGCCGCTCATCAGGGGACCACGGAAGGCTGCGCGTCATCAGGTAGGACAGATAGGCAACTCGCTTACCATGCCCGACCGTGGCGCCGACAAGGTCATGTTCCTCCCGGTCAAGGGCCTCAATCATGGGTAGGAAAAAATAGAGAGGATCAAGTTTCACAATAAGTCCTTTCTGTCAGCTGAGAGGGCATTTTTTTGAAGAAATGACCAAAGAGCCCTGCAGCCAGCCACAATATCACGATAGCTTGCTTCAAAGTCCCGGGTATACCAAGGATCGGCTACATCCCGGGGATGATCCGTATAATCAAGGAGCAGCGATAGTTTATGGTCCCTATCCCCACCACAGATGCGCCGCATGTCATGGAGGTTTTCCGCGTCCATGCCGATGAGATGATCATAGAAAGCATAATCAGCCCGCGTCAACAGGACTGCCCGCTTTCCTACAGGGTCAATGCCATGACGCAGAAGTGTCTCCCGAGCCGGCGGATAGACAGGATTTCCTACACCGCCAGCAATTTCGTCCGTTGTCGTTGCCGCGGAAGCAATGAGGAAATCTGCCTCCTGACCGGCCTTTTTGGCTATATCCCTAAAAACAAACTCCGCAACGGGGCTTCTACAAATATTGCCATGGCAAATAAAAAGTACTTTCACCAAAGACACGAACTCCTCTCTATGCCAGGTTGTGCCAAAATAGGCCGAATTAATGCCGGTTCCCGGATTTTGCCAGTCCATGCAGGGAAGATAAGAAATGGCATAACCTGGCACAACTTTTCCCCTCTAAGTAGTAAAAGTAGTAGTATTTTGGGCGATTCCTACTAAGCAAACCATACCTTCTGCAAATCATGGACCTTAGAAAGTATAAATTATTTTCTTTATTTTTCCTTCTAGAAATTTTTAATACCACGCAACTTCCCTCTTTTTGGGGTACAGATTTTCCTCAAAAAACGAATGTACAGTTAAAACTGCATGCCACAGCGATGATTGATAACCAGAGCCATCCCTTTTCAGTATATGCACATCTCCAGTATTTCTGTCAATTAAAATACGTCCATAAGAACAGACCTCTTCCCCAACAGTAACGTATTTATAAATGGCAGTGCTATCCGTTATTTCTTCAAGCAGGAGCTCTATCGTTTTTTCTTCTCTCCTCATAGATTCTTAAAATCAAGAGCCTTTCTTAACGTTTCTTTTTCATTGTTTTTTCTACTTATCCATTAATTTCTTAATAAATGCTTCCATTTGCTCCTTATCAGGTGGGTCATCTTCTGGAGAAGAATCGCCATCGTCCGGATTCTCCTCCCGTACTTCTGCTTCATACAGGCCTGCCTTTTTCAGTACATCAACGACATCATAAACGCTGCGGCCCTGATCGTCTTCATACCGTTCAGCTACGCCAGGATTTTTCCACGAAAAAACATCATCGGCAAATGTCAGGTCTTTTCTTTCGGGAACACCTGCCAGAAGAAAAACTTTCTTCCATGGATCCATATCTTCATACACATGCACCAGCATTTCGTTATACTGATATTTCCCTATTTCCGAATCTTTTGTACCAAAGCCAAAAGCGGACAGGCCATCATTGATCAAAACTTCTCCAAAAGTATCCAGGATTTCCATCCCCTCTTCTGAATCAATGCCATCCAGATAGTAAACCATCCTGTGCTGAGATTTCAGGATGCCCGGATTATTTCCTTCCGGTTCTTTTTCAACTTTTTCCTGATCAAGATTCAAAGGCACTTCCATAAAGAAAAAAAATATCTGCTTTTTGATTTAAAGCCAGATAATTTTCCATAACCGTACGAATATGTTCAGCGCTGACCTGCGCATCCAGTCTCCCGTCACCTTCTATAAAGCCTTCTTCCAGCGGCGTTGTTACGTTTTCAGGATTATAGAAATGATTTCCTTTTACAAAAGTGAATTTTCCCATATTCCGGCCTCCTGTCTTTAGCCTGCCTTATTTCCATGCATTTTCATTATAGCATATGACATGAGTAAAAAAGGCGACAGAAAGCTGATTCATTAATCATCCGGATGGGCTGGCTCATACCGAAATACGTAAACATCCGGACAGCAAAAAGGCCCGCAGCAATTTTGACTGCGGGCCTTTCTTTTTCCCTACGCCTTATTCGGAAACCGGATCACCTTCGGCTGGATCTCTCCCACCTTTTCCAGTTCTTCCCTTACGCTTTCCATCTCCTTCTGCTGCCGGGCCTGGATCAGTTCCACTTCCTTTTGGGCATCATCGAACTTGATATGGGTGTACACATTGAGGGTGATGGAAATGTCGCTGTGGCCCATCAGGTACTGGAGGGTCTTGGCACTGACCCCGGACAGAGCCATATTGGTGCAGTAGGTGTGGCGGCAGACATGAGGTGTAACTTTTGGAAGCTGATATTTATAGATGCGGTTGTATTTATTCACGATTTGCTTAAAATAATGTTCCCAATGCAAGGCTACCATTGGATTCCCATTTTTATCATAAAAGAGAAATTTACCAACGCCATCGATGATGGGTTCTACCTTCGGAGGTCTTCTGCGCTGCAGGATGGTCACAAAGCATTGGTAAACCTCATCCGTCATGGGCAGCAGCCTGGCTCCGGCCTTGGTTTTTGTAGAAAGGATATAGTACTTCCTCTCGTTCCCTTTCTGGAGCTGCTTGTCCACGTTGATTGTTCTTTTTTGGTTCTTCACGGAAATTTGTGGGGTCATGGACAAATAAATATTGAAAAA
>UPXT01000019.1 GCA_900538365.1 uncultured Acidaminococcus sp.
CCCCTTTATTTTGCAAGGACTATTTTTCCCTACCGAGAAACATTTTACGCTTAGTGTCCCCAAGGCGGCACAGAACGTTTCTTTCCATCCCTTACTTTGTTATGGATACGGCATGCATCTTTTGTCCATTTTTATCATAACAGATAAACTCCAGTGCCTCTTTGGAAGCCTGAAGGAGAAGATAATTCCGGTCCTCCGGTTGGGGTGCCACCATTTCATCAAGGGCATGCCGCTTCCACAGCCCCCGGTACTGCACATCGCCGGCAACTCCGGTCAATAGGTAAAGGGGGCCTGTTCCATCACGGCGAAAGCCTTTGATGTGACCGCGGTCCCGGAAGGTATGGAGATGAGCCGTAAGCACGGCATCCACTTGAAACTCGTCAAAAATGGGCATGAAAAAACGTCCTGTATCGGAAAAGCCTTCTTCCCGCGGTGTCGGTCTTGAAGCAAATCCATACTGCAGCACATCACGGTGCATAAGAATAACTTTCCATTTCTTTTTTGTTCCAGTCAGGTCGCGCCGCAGCCATTCAGCTTCATCCTTAAAAAGATTCGGTTCCCATTCCTTCAGTTCACTGTCCTGGGTATTGAGGACAACGAAATGGACCTCCCCAACATCAAAGGAATAAAATTCCCCAGCATAGCGGGAATCGCCAGCAGGCAGCTGAAAAAGCTGGAGATAGGCCAGGGGTCGGCGCACTTTCCAATCAAGGGTATAGGTCTCGTGATTACCAAGGATGGGGGCCACGGGAATCCGCTCAATCACGCCTTGAAGGGCGTCAAACCAGGCATCCCACTGGTAGGCATGTTCCCCGTTATCCACAAGGTCCCCCATATTCACAAAAAAGGACACATCAGGATGGTCCTTATAGGCCTTTTGGGCAAGGGTTTTCCAGCCGCTGTAATCAGCTGACTGGGAATCGGGAAAGATAAGCGCCGAAAAAGTGTTTCCTGCCGGCGTTTCAAGGGGCATCCAGGAACTGCGTTTCCGGTCATTGCCAACGCGGTATTCGTAGCTTGTACCGGGCGTAAGGCCAGTCACGGCTGCCGTATGGAGGTAGCGCGTGACTCCGTTATCGGTCAAGACGGAAGACTGGGCTGGGACAACCTGGCTCACGGGCGCCCCTTTTTCCCGGATTTCGGCAAGCGCTCCATTGTCTTCCTCCTGGGACTGCCACATCAAGGTCCGACTCGTGGAAGGATCTTGGGTCATGATCTGCCGGATTTCATAAGCATCCGCACGGTTTGTCAGGTCATAACGAAGGAGAAGGGAACGGATCCTATTTTCGATTTGAAAGCGGGGTTCTGCCAGCTGGGGCAATTGGAAGCATGCGGCCAAGGCAGCTAGAAGGAGCACGACGGCAGTCAGCGCGTATTTTCTTCTTTTCATGGTGTAAATCTGGTCCTTTCGTTTTACTGGCTCCTATCATACTGTAAAATCAAACGGAAGGAAACTATTTCTTATGCATGATGGTCCATACCTCATAAGCATGAAAAAAGGGCACCACCGAAGCGGTACCCTTTCAATATGTTGGTCAAGCCTTTGCGTTACGGGCTCGTTGACGGGCGCGTTCCAAACGGGAAAGGATTTTCTTTCTCATCCGGATGCTCTTCGGCGTCACTTCCACCGTTTCATCTTCGTTGATATGTTCCAAGGCCCCTTCCAAAGAGAAGGTTTGCGGCGGAATGAGCCGAACGGCATCATCACTGCCGGCAGCACGCATGTTGGAAACGTGCTTCTTCTTGCAGGGGTTGACGTCCATATCGTCTTCACGGCTGTTTTCCCCTACAATCTGGCCTTCATAGACCTGTTCGCCCGGGTTGATATACATGGTGCCGCGAGCCTGGCACTTATCAATGCCATAAGCGGTCGTTTCACCGGCTTCAAAAGCGACAAGGCTGCCGCGCGTACGGCCGGGGATATCCCCCTTATAGGCACCCCAACCGGCAAAGACATGGTTCATGATGCCGTTGCCTTTGGTATCGGTGAGGAACTGACTGCGGAAGCCAATAAGGCCGCGGGCCGGAATGATGAATTCCATGCGCAGATATCCGGACATTTCCGTCATGTTCTGGAGCTCGGCCTTGCGAATGCCCAGTCCTTCCATGACAGGGCCCATGAAGTCCTGCGGTACGTCAATGGTCAAGGCTTCCATTGGTTCCAGGAGCTTGCCGTTTTCGTCACGGCGCATGATAACGCTCGGTTTACCAACCTGCAGTTCAAACCCTTCACGGCGCATAGCTTCAATAAGGACGGACAGATGGAGTTCACCACGGCCGGAAACCTTGAAGGTATCCGGGGAATCCGTGTCCTCAACACGCATGGACACGTTTGTTTCCACTTCCTTATAGAGGCGTTCGCGAATATGGCGGCTCGTGATGAAATCCCCTTCCTGACCGGCAAAAGGACTATCGTTGACCGAAAAGGTCATGGACAGGGTCGGTTCATCGACTTTAATGCCAGCAAGCTGTTCCGGATTTTCCGTATCAGCAATGGTATCGCCGATTTCGACATCCTGCAGCCCAATAAGGGCAATGATTTCACCCGCTTTAGCTTCCTGAGTCTCAACCCGTTTCAGACCTTCATAGGTGTACAGACGGCCAATCTTCTCATTGGTCCGCTGATCATCGTGCATGAGGCAGATCATCTGGCCATTCTTGATGGTCCCGCGGACAATACGGCCGACAACGATGCGGCCGACATAGTCATCATAGTCGAGGGTATTGGCGAGCATCTGGAGCGGGCCGTCCACATCGACATCAGGAGCCGGGATGGTGTCCATGATGACCTTAAAGAGCGGATCGAGGTTATCACTGTCGTCATCCATGGAGAGTTTCGCAATCCCCTTTTTGGCAGAGCAATAGACAACAGGGAAATCAAGCTGATCATCGGAGGCATTCAGCTCAATGAAAAGGTCAAGGACCTCATCAACAACTTCATCCACGCGCTGATCCGGACGGTCGATCTTATTGATGACAACAACCGGTTTCAGATGATGTTCCAAGGCCTTGCGGAGCACATATTTGGTCTGGGGCATCGGGCCTTCATACGCATCTACGAGCAACAAAACACCGTCTACCATATTGAGCACGCGTTCCACTTCGCCGCCGAAGTCAGCGTGGCCCGGCGTATCCAAGATATTGATCTTGGTGCCTTCATGCATGACGGACGTGTTCTTGGCAAGGATCGTAATGCCGCGTTCACGTTCCTGATCATTGGAGTCCATGACGCGTTCCTGCACCTTTTCGTTGGCACGGAAGACATGGCTCTGTTTCAGCATGGCATCGACCAAAGTCGTCTTACCATGGTCAACGTGAGCGATGATGGCAATGTTACGCAAATCATTTCTAATCATAAAAGCCTTATCCCCTCTACACTTGATTCAGATAGATAAATCAAGAGGATGCTTATAGAAAGCATCCTCCTTAGACTACAAAATTCGACTTAACAATTATATTCTTTTAAGGGAATACTGTCAACAGAAAATCCTTATCCCCCTGATTTCCCCACCGCCTGGAAAAGGGCCGCCTGGCTTCATGAAGAGGGGGAAAAAAGTTTTATTAGTGGAAAGACGGCTTACACATTTTTCATAATGTCGTCGATGTATTTCTTGATCTTCATAAGGCGCGTCTTGATGTCCGGGACAAGCGCTGCATTGTGGACCACTTTCTGCATGATCCGTCCCTTGTAGACCAAGTAGGTCTTTTCGAGACTGTGCATCAGATCGCTCAGTTCCTGGACAGCCGGCTCCATCTGGACAACCTCCGTCGGGATGATATGCCACTGCGTTCCCTCAATGACGGCCGTATCGCCATAATTGGGGATGTAGGCGGCTGTTCCCAATTCTGTCCGAAGCGATTCAGCAAAGGAAGCGGCAGAATCATATTCACCATGGACTACAAAGAACGCTTTGGGCCGCCGGATCATGCCCTTATAAAGGTCCATCATCTGGTGTTTATCCGCATGGGCCGAAAAACCGGTCATATTATAGATCTTGGCGGCGACAACAATATCTTCGCCCATGATCTTGACTTTCTTGGCGCCATCCACAAGCTGCCGTCCCAAACTGCCTTCGGCTTGATATCCAGCGAAAATAACAGAACTGTCCTTGCGCCACAGATTGTGTTTCAAATGATGGAGTACGCGGCCTGCATCTGCCATGCCGCTGGCCGAAATGATGATCATCGGACTTGGCATGTCATTGATGGCCCGTGATTCTTCCGGAGTTTCCGTATAGTGGACGTTGGTCATGTCAATGAGGCGTCCCCCCTGTTTTTGATAGATGGACCGTGCCTCTTCATCATACTCATCCGGATTAAAGAGCATGACTTTGGTGGCCTTGATGGCCATGGGGCTGTCAACCATAATGGGTACGACAGGAAGCTTGCCGCTTGACATGAGTTTCTGGAAATAATAGAGCATGACCTGCGTACGGCCAACGGCAAAGGCAGGGATGATGATGTTGCCGCCGCGGGACAGGGCATCCTTGATGATTTCGAGAAGTTCTGCCTCGCGGTCTGCCGTCTCATGGACCCGGTTGCCATAGGTGGATTCCGTGATGATGAAATCCGCCCCGGAAAGCTGATGGGGATCATCGAGGATGGGCACGTTGGGCTGGCCAATATCACCCGTGTAGATGATCTTTGTTTCCTTGCCGTTTTCACTTACAAGGACGTTCACAAGGGCACTTCCCAGAATATGCCCGGCAACACGGAAGCGGATGGTCACCCCGTCACAGACCTCGAAATTTTCATCATAATCGTGACAGACAAACTGCTTTAACGCCAGATACGCGTCATCCACGGTATAAAGGGGCGTCACGGCTTCTTTGCCTTTACGCAGTCCTTTACGGGTCTCGATTTCCGCGTCCTGTTCCTGGATATGGCCGCAGTCCGGCAGGAGAATCTCGCACAGCTCCTTTGTCACATGGGTACAGTAAATGGGGCCTTTAAAGCCTTCTTTGACCAGACGGGGCAAAAGACCGCTGTGGTCGACATGGGCATGGCTGAGAACAACTGCGTCAATTTCACCGGGGTGAAAGGCAAAAGGTTTGCGATTGAGGCTGCGGATCAATTTAGGTCCTTGGAACATGCCGCAGTCAAGAAGGATTTTCTTGCCGCCCACTTCAAGCATATGACAGGAACCTGTTACGACCTTATCAGCGCCGAGGAACCGGATTTTCATGGTAGTCACCTTCCTTGCGGAAATATTTTCTGATTATTTTCTATATTATATCATGTATATGTGACAAAAAGAGGAAAAAATTGCCCCCTTTTTTTTCTTTTTGCCAAAAAAACTCCCTGCAAAAAGCCACTCAGGCTCCCTGCAGGGAAAGGACATCAAAAAAGTTCAATCTGGTCCGTCTCAGGCAGGCCTTCAAGGACACCTAGGTCGGCCAGGACTTCCACAGCGGTATTGCTGATTTTGGCCCGGTTACGCAGGTCTTCCCTTGAAATGAAGGGGCCCTTGCTGCGGGCTTTCACAATGTTTTCCGCTGCGACACCTCCAATTCCCCCAATGGCGCCCAAAGGCGGCAGCAGGCCCTTGTCGGTTACAATGAACTGATGGGCATCAGAGCGGTACAGATCCACGTCTTCAAACTCAAACCCCCGGGCGAGCATTTCTACGGCAAGTTCCATATAAGTAGCCGTTTCCTTGTCGTTAACGGAAGCTTTTGTTCCCTGCTGCCCTACATTCTTAATGAAGGTACGCATGAAATTAATGCCCTTATGGACTTCCACAAAGTCAAACTTCGGGGCCCGGATCGTAAAATAGGCCGAATAAAATTCCTTCGGATGATGGACCTTGCAGTAAGCAATGCGATAAGCCGACAGGACGTATGCTACGGCATGGGCCTTAGGGAACAGATACTGCAGCGTTTTGCAGCTCTTTATATAGAATTCAGGGATATTGGCCTTTTTGAAAGCTTCTTCCTGCTCGGCCTTGAAGCCCTGTTTATGAGCCTTTCCTTTACGGGCCCACTCCATGATGCCAAAAGCCATGCTGGGCTCCATGCCTTTATTGATGAGCCAGTTCATGATATCGTCACGGGTTGAGATGGTATCTTCTGTTGGTGTTCCGTTTTTGATCAGGTCCTGGGCATTGTTGAGCCATACGTCGGTTCCGTGGGAGTATCCGGAAATACGCAGGAGGTCGGAAAAGTTCTTTGGCTTAACGTCAGAAATCATCTGCCGTACAAAGCGGGTCCCGCATTCCGGAACCCCGTAGGTTGCAACATCGGTCATGATATCTTCGGGAGACACACCAATGGATTGGGTGCTAAGGAACAGTTCCATCGTATCAGGGTCGCCTACGGGAATATGCTTGCAGTAGCCCTCCCCCAGCATATTATCCAGCATACGGATCATGGTCGGATCATCGTGGCCGAGGATATCAAGCTTAACGATACGGTCATTGATGGAATGATAATCATAATGAGTCGTGATGGTGCCGCACGTCGGATCGTCAGCCGGGTAGGAAACAGGTGTCAGATAATGGACGTCAAGATCCCGCGGCACAACCATGATCCCGGCCGGGTGCTGACCAGTGGTCCTTTTGACACCGACAAGCTTCGGGATGAGTCCTTCGATAAAAGCCGTCCGTTTGGGTTCATTGCGGTTTTCATAGTACTTCTTGATATAGCCATAAGCCGTCTTGTCGGCAATGGTGCCCAGCGTTCCGGCGCGGAAGACGTTATCCCGGCCAAAGAGGTCTTCTGTGTATTTATGGGCCCGCGGCTGGTATTCGCCAGAAAAGTTCAGGTCGATATCAGGGACTTTATCCCCGTGGAATCCCAGGAAGACGGCAAACGGGATATTGTGGCCGTCCTTGACCATCATGGTCCCGCATTCCGGGCAGGCCTTGTCTTTAAGGTCAAAACCAGAACCGACGCTGCCATCGGTAAACCACTCCGTATGGTAGCAATGGGGACAGCGATAATGCGGCGGCAGGGGGTTGACTTCCGTAATGTTCAGCATGGTTGCAACAAAGGAAGAACCTACACTGCCTCTGGATCCTACCATATACCCGTCGTCATTGGATTTTTTGACGAGCAGGTGGGCAATGTAATACAGGACGGAAAAGCCATTGCCAATGATGGAGGACAGCTCCAACTTAAGGCGGTCTTCCACGATTTGTGGCAGCTTTGGACCGTACCACTCATGGGCCCTGCCATAACTCATGGATTCCACTTTTTCCTTCGCCCCGGGAATCATCGGGGAATAGAGCTGGTCCCGGTCTGGGACAGGTTTAAACTTTTCAATCAGGTCGTTGATCTTATTGGTGTTTTCAACAACGACCTCATAGGCCCGTTCCTTCCCCAAATAGGAAAATTCTTCAAGCATCTCTTCCGTTGTCCGCAGGTACAAAGGCGGCTGCTCTTCATCAGGATAGCCCATACCGGCCTGCAGGATGCGGCGGGCAATGGCGTCCTCAGGATTAAGGAAGTGGACGTCGCAAGTGGCAACAACAAGTTTTCCCAGTTCATCCCCCAAGGCGAGGATCTTTTTATTGATGGCCTGCAGGTCTTCCCAAGTATTGATTTCCGGATAACGATCATCGCGGAGCAGGTACTGGTTGTTGCCGCAGGGCTGGATTTCAAGATAATCATAAAAATCGGCAATTTGCAGGAGCTCTTCGTGGCTTGCCCCGGAAAGGATTGCGCGGTAAACTTCACCGGCCGCACAGGCTGAACCAATGATGATGTCATCGCGGTACTGCTCAATGAGCCCCTTGGTCATACGGGGCCGCTTGGGCTTTCCCCCAAAATACTGCAAATGGGAAAGGGACACGAGACGGTATAGGTTCCGCAGGCCTGCAAAGCTTTTGGCCAGAAGGATGATGTGGTAATTTTTCTTATCTTCCTTGCTGTGGCAGAGATACCCTTCTACCCCAAAGATCAGCTTGAAGTCCTTGAACTTCACCGCTTCATCATAGGCAAAAGGATAAGCCTGGACCACACCATGGTCCGTAATGGCAAGGGCCTTATGGCCCCATTTTGCCGCCGTATCGACAAGTTCCTCAATGGGCGTCAAACCGTCCATCTTGCTCATCTTGGTGTGGCAGTGAAGCTCAATCCGTTTGACTTCAGCCTTGTCTTCCCGTGTCTTTTGGGGCAGGAGCATGATGCCTTTTACAATGGTCATGACAAGTTCGCTGTTTTCATAGCGATCCACTTCGACATTGCCCTGGATGAGGACATGGGATCCCTTGGGAATCTTTTTCTGGAGGGCTTCCGCTTCCTGCTTGTTCTTGATCAGATCATTTTCTTCCTTGAAGGACCCAAAACGAATCTTGGCCAAAAGGCCATTTGTATCGTCGCGCAGCAAAATAGAGAGGATGACGGCATTGGTCCTCAGTTCTCGTTCTTCAAAACCAACGATGTCACCTTCAACGACAACGCCGTTTTCCTCTTCAACAATTTCATCCATGGTCCGCGGTTTTTTCGTAATCTTACGGCCATAGACGACATCCTTGCCGCCGCTTTTTTGACCACCCTGCTGCTGCAGGGCGCGCAAGGCATTTTGATAGGCCTTGCTTTGGAAGGTCATTTCCGCGGCCGCGTCCATAGGTTCTTCATCCTCTTCCATCATATCCGGCGGTTCTTCGGGAAGGGGAATTGACTCCATTTCCGGCATTTCGGGCAAGGAAAAAGCAGCATCCACGGAATCCCTCGGCTTATCTTCCTCACAGGGAGGATAGACGTCCCTCGCCTTTTCATTGATGAAGGAGACCTCCTCAACGCAGCAGGCAGCGGCAATTTTCTTTGCCACTGCCATGAGGTTCTGCTCTTCCAGCGGATTGGTTTCTACACCATAGGAGATCTTCCACGTATTGGTCCGCTCATTGATTTCAACATAATCAAGCGGAATTTTCCTGATACAGGCATTCTGTTCCGGGGACAGTTCCAACGTTTGCAGGAAGGAAAGGAAGTTATGTCTGTCCGGAATGATCCGATAACTCTCAGAATGCATGATGCCTCCTATTCTTCCATATTTGACAGATTCTTTATTTTCTTGACGGCCTGCAGCTGAAGGAGTCCATCAAGGATTTCATTGGCATTTTCATATTTACTGATTTTGGCATTGACAACAATCCGTAAGGTCTGTTCTTCTGGCCGGCTTGCCATATCAAGGACACGGGTCTTCACGTTATGACGTGAAAAATAGTCCATGACATCCATCATACTGTCCGGATTGCTCTCACAGACGATGGCGAGCTTTACTTTCACATTGCGTCCCGAAGGAAGGACCTTTCTTTCAATCCCCCGAATGGCCATCAGGGTAATGAGCGACACAATGGTGGCCACGACCCCTAGGCCCAACATACCGCAGCCAACAGTAAGCCCAATGGCAGAAACCATCCAGACACTGGCCGCAGTTGTAAGCCCCTTGACTGTAAGACCCTCATGCAGGATAGTGCCGGCACCTAAGAAACCGACACCGGTCACAACCTGGGAGGCAATCCGCGAAGGGTCGCGGTTCAGGGGATGACCGTCAATGCCATAAATGGAAACAATCATCAAAAGGGCTGACCCCGTTGCCACCAGCACATGGGTCCTAAGGCCCGCCGGACGGTCTCCGGCGCTGCGCTCCAAGCCAATGATCCCGCCGAGAAAAGCAGTCAGGAGCAGCCGGAGCACAAGATGCATGAACTGAGTGTCAAACATGGGTCAAACCTCCTTCACGATGAGCTTACAACGTCTTGGAAAGGATATCCTTCAAAGCGGAAACGTAATCCCCTTCCAAGGGCAAATCGCACATTTCACCTGTATAGCGGATCTTGACTTCCATAGCGCCCCGCTTCAAGGTCTTGGGACCAACCACGACGCGGACCGGATAGCCAATAAGGTCAGCATCTTTGAATTTGACGCCGGCCCGTTCATCACGGTCATCAAGGATGGCATCGATTCCCTGGGCATTGAGGGCCTTGTAGATTTCCTCTGCCTTGGCAAAGCTTGCTTCATCCTTTACGTTGACAGGCAAAACGATGACTTCATAAGGGGCGATGTTTTTGGGCATGATGGCCCCGTTTTCATCATGGTACTGTTCCATGACAGCTGCCAGAGTCCGGCCGACACCGATGCCATAGCAGCCCATGTAGAACGGCTTTTCCTTTCCTTCAGGATCAAGGAACGTGGCGTGGAGAGCTTCGGAATATTTGGTATAGAGCTTGAAGACCTGACCCACTTCAATGCCGCGGGCTTCTTTCAAATGCCCTTTGCAGTGTGGGCACTGGTCCCCTTCACGGGCCGTGCGGATGTCAAGGACCTTGGTATAGACAAAGTCACGGGAAGGCTCGGCGTCAACATAGTGGGTATCCACTTGGTTGGCACCACAGCAGACATTATGCATATTCATGACCGTGGCGTCAATGAGGATGGTGCACTTATTAAGGTCAAGACCAATAGGGCCCATAAAGCCCGGAACGGTCCCAGCTGCCCGGATTTGTTCTTCGGAAGCCATCATGACTTCATTGGCACCAACTGCATTGGTGACCTTGATTTCATTGACTTCATGGTCACCGCGGACAAAGCAAAGGATCAGGCCGCCCTTGTCGCTTGTAAGGGCAACGGCCTTGACGCTCTTTTCAATCGGTGCATGGAGATACTCACAAACGGCTTCAATGGTATTGCAGCCCGGTGTTGCGACAGTATTAAGCTCACGCGGGGCTTCTTCTTGGGCCGGCAGGGCTTCACATTCCGCCTTTTCCACGTCAGCTGCATAATCACAAGTATCACAATATACAATGCCTGCTTCACCGCTATCCGCGATTCCCATGAATTCATGGGACCCATTGCCGCCAATCGCCCCCGGGTCTGCCTCAACCGGCCGGTAGATGAGTCCGCAGCGATCAAAGATGCGGGCGTAGGCATCATACATCTTCTGATAGGATACATCAAGACCCGCTTCATCCGCATCGAAGGTATAGGCATCCTTCATGATGAATTCACGGCTTCTCATGAGACCAAAACGAGGCCGCTTTTCATCACGGAACTTGCTCTGGATCTGATAAAGGCTCGTCGGCAGCTGACGATAGGAATGAAGCTCGTTCTTAACGAGGGTGGTAATCATTTCTTCATGAGTGGGTCCCAAGCAGAATTCCCGGCCATGGCGATCCCGCACACGGAACATTTCTGCCCCATAGACATCCCAACGGCCGCTTTCCTTCCAGATTTCGGAAGGCTGTACGATTGGCATCATGATTTCCTGTGAATCGATGGCGTCCATTTCCTCACGGATGATGCGCTCAATCTTTTTGATGCTTTTCCAAGCCAGCGGAAGGTAAGTGTAAAGACCACCAGCAATTTTACGGATATAGCCAGCACGCAGCATCAATTTGTGGCTTTCAAGGACAGCCTCTGCCGGCACTTCACGAAGGGTCGGCGCATAGAGTTTTGAAACGAGCATTATGAGTTCTTCCTTTCCTCAATGATTTTATGGATTTCAACAAACAGCTGATCGACGAGTTCATCTTCAGGGACGCGGCGAAGGATTTCCCCTTTGCGGAACAAGAGGCCCTCTCCCTTGCCGCCGGCAATCCCCACATCGGCTTCCCGGGCTTCACCAGGGCCATTGACAGCGCATCCCATGACAGCAATGGTCAAGGGATCACGGAGACCAGAGAGCCGTTTTTCCACTTCCAAGGCAAGCTTTTCCAAGGGGACACAGGTCCTGCCGCAAGTTGGGCAGGAAACAAGGGTCGGCCCATAGGTACGAAGGCCCAAGGACTTAAGGATTTCATACGCGGTTACGACTTCAGGACGGGGATCACCTGTAAGGGACACGCGGACCGTATCCCCAATGCCCTCAGCAAGAAGCGTTCCAATACCAACGGCCGATTTGACGATGCCCATATGATAAGTGCCCGCTTCCGTGATGCCCACGTGAAGGGGGTAGTCGCAGGCCGCCGCCATTTTTCGATAGGCCTCTACCGTAAGAGGCACATCATGGGCCTTCAAGGAAATAACGATATCATGAAAATCCATCTCCTCAAGGATACGGATATGCCGCCAAGCCGCTTCTACCATGGCTTGGGCCGTAGGATGTCCGTAGGCTGTCAAAAGGTCCTTGGGAAGTGAGCCCGCATTGACACCGATGCGGATAGGAATGCCGCGTTCCTTGGCCTTTTTGACAACGGCCTCTACCCGCTCCCGTCCTCCAATATTACCCGGATTAAGACGCAGGGCTGAAACCCCGGCATCAATAGCAGCAAGGGCTAAGCGGTAATCAAAATGGATATCGGCAATGACGGGAATAGGACTTTCTTTGGTAATGACGGAAAGCGCCTCCGCAGCCTCCATGGTAGGGACCGCGCAGCGAATCACTTCACAGCCCAGTTCTTGAAGGTCACGGATCTGGGCAAGGGTGGCTGCCGCGTCTTCCGTCTTGGTATTGGTCATGGACTGGACTGCAACGGGATGGCCGCTGCCAATGGTGACCGAACCGACCTGTACTTCCCTCGTTTTTCTTCTTTCCATATTACATCTCCTTAACGCAGGATATCACTGATTGTTGCATAAACCGTGAGACCCAGGATGAGAACGACACCGACAAGCTGAATCCGTTCCTTGGCCTTAGGCGGAAGGGGATGCCGGAGGATGCCTTCAACAGCGAGGATGAGGAATTGGCCCCCATCAAGGGCTGGAATGGGAATGAGGTTCAAGATGCCAAGGTTCAGGCTCAAAAAGGCAATAAAAGTCAAGAAAGGAATCATACCTTCCTGGGCCACACTGCCTGCCATTTGCGCCACTCCAATCGGGCCTGCCACATTGGCTCCCGCCTTACCGGTAAGAATCTGACGCAGGCCATTGACCATGCCCTTCATGATACGGCCTTCCGTCAATACGGCATAACGGGCACTTTCCGAAAAACCCAAGGGGCGAGTTTCCAAGGTAGGCATGACCCCAATCAGATAGCGGCCTGCTTCCTTATCAAATTGAGGAATCAAAGTCTTTTCAAGAGTCTTCTCCCCGCGTTGGACAACAAGCGTGCTTTTCTTGCTGCCTGCTTTCTGGATAAGGGTGGATACATCCGTCCAGGCCGATAGTTTCGTACCATTGATGGAAACAATCCGGTCCCCCATCATCAGTCCGGCATCACTGGCAGGCTGATGATCCATGACACGGCCCAAGACGGGTTCATTGACCGGGGTTTCTATCCCATGGAAGAAGAAAATCCCAAAAAAAAGCAGAAGCGGCAGGAGAAAGTTCATGGTGACACCGGCAAGGATGACCACCATACGGGCCCACAGGGGTTTTGTATGAAAGCCATTTTCCACGTTTTCCTCGCCAGGTTCCATACCGGCAATCCGGTTAAATCCACCGAGCGGCAGGGCGCGCAGTGTATAGACCGTTCCCTTTTCTTCGGTTTGATAAAGTTTGGGACCAAAGCCAATGGCAAATTCATCAACCTGCATCCCAACAAGTTTAGCCGCCGCAAAATGGCCTATTTCGTGCACTGTGATGAGCACGCCAAAGACAATCAGCGCAGCAAGGAGGGTCGTCATTTAGGCCTCCCCCATGGAAGTGAGAAGGACGCGGGCCACTTCCCGCGCTTTACGGTCTGCTTCCACGATTGTTTCGTAGGATAATTGAGAAACTGGTTCCACTTTGCCAAGGACGGCCTCAATAAGATCGGCCATGGCAAGAAAAGGAATCTGTCCTTTGATAAAGGCATCGTCTGCCACTTCATTGGCTGCATTAAAAACAGTCGGCATAATACCGCCTGCCCTACCAGCTTCAATGGCAAGGGGCAGGGCACGGAAGACCTCCCGGTCCGGTTCAAAGAAAGTCAAGGGCCCACAGGAAACAAGGTCCAAGGTTTCAAAGTGGACGGGCCAGCGATCTGGATAGCTGAGCGCATACTGGATAGGCAGCCGCATATCGGGCGCGCCAAGCTGGGCAATGACCGCGCCGTCTTGATATTCCACGAGAGAATGAACGATGCTTTGAGGATGGATGATGGGTACAATTTGATCATAGGAGGCATCAAAGAGCCAATGGGCTTCAATGACCTCCAATCCCTTATTGGCAAGGGTTGATGAATCAAGCGTTACTTTTGTTCCCATGCTCCAAGTGGGATGGTTCATGCATTCCTTGACGGTTACATGCCTTAATTCGTCCCGTTTCTTACCACGGAAAGGACCTCCCGAAGCCGTAAGCAGGATGCGTTTCAAGGCCTTGTGGTCATGCCCTTCCAGGGATTGGAAGATGGCGCTGTGTTCACTGTCAACTGGAGTCAGGCGCACGCCATTTTTTTTAACCGCGTTCATGACAAGACTTCCAGCTGCAACAAGGGTTTCCTTATTGGCAAGGGCGATATTCTTATGGGCTGCAATGGCTGCAAGGATTGGTTTCAAGCCTGCATAACCAACCATGGCTCCAAGGACAGTGTCCGCTTCTCCGACCGTCGCGCAGGCAAGGATGCCCTCTTCACCGGAAAGGATTTCCGTAGGTCCGTCATAGCGGGCCCGCAGTCTTGCGGCAGCCTTTTCATCGCTGAGTGCGGCTACTCGCGGCTGAAATTTGCGGATCTGCGCTTCCAAAAGCGCATCGTTGGTATGGGCAGCAAGGGCTGCAACCCTGAGCTTTTCAGGATTTGCCGCCACAACCTCAAGGGTCTGGGTCCCGATGGAACCGGTCGACCCTAAGATGGATAGACCTTTCATAGCGTCTCCTTATCGATAGATAGGAATCCTTCCATCAAAAAAGAAAGAACTCCATAAAGTAATAAGCAATCGGAATGGAAAAAATCAAACTGTCACAGCGGTCAAGAACGCCGCCATGACCGGGAAAGAAGGTGCCTGAATCTTTGATCTTACAGCAGCGCTTCAAGATGGATTCCACAAGATCGCCCAAGGGGGCAAAGAAACCGACCAAGAGCGCAAGGATGAGGACATGGATGCTTGGATAACCAAGATAGGTGTGTCCCATGAGATAGATGACGACAAGGGTTCCCAAAAAGCCGCAAAGGGCGCCTTCCCGAGTCTTTTTGGGGCTGACCGTCGGTGCCAGCGGTGTCTTTCCCCACAGCCTGCCGCCAAAATAGGCAAAGGTATCACTGGCCCAGGTTCCAAACATCACCGTCCATAGGAGCGCTTCCCCCAGGGAACGAAGAAAGATGAAATGGGCAAAAGGAAGCCCAATATAAAGCAGGGAAAGCGTGCTCAAGGCCGTTTTTTCAAGAAACTGGCCCTCACTATGATGAAACAGGCCATCCAACATGATCAGAAGGGAAAAAAGGATGGTTATAGGCACAAGGAGTGCATGGGCCAGGGATTTATCCCAAAAAACAAGGGCAGCCGATGCTATAAGGAGCATAACGCCTAAAAAGGAAGCCTTTCCGTAAAGGTCATAGCCCGCCGCGTGAAGCATATCCCGATATTCCTTGAATGCCACAGCAGCAAGCAGCCAGGTCCCCAATGAAAAAGGCAGGCCTCCCAGTTTAATCAAAAGGAGAGCAATTGGAATGGCAATGAGTGCCGTACGGATTCGTTGTCCCATGAGTTACGCCTTCTTTGTCAGGCCGCCGAAGCGGCGGTCTCGTTTTTGGTAGCTGAGGAGCGCTTCCTTGAATCGTTCCGGCGTAAAATCGGGCCAGCAGACATCCGTTGTCCACAGTTCCGAATAAGCAATCTGCCAGAGCAGGAAATTGCTCACCCTGAGGTCACCGCCCGTCCGGATCAAAAGATCCGGCGCAGGGATGCCCCGTGTATAGAGATGGTCCTCAAAAAGGGCCTTTGTTATGTCATCCGGCTGCAGCGTACCGGCCTTCACCTGCCGGGCAATTTCTGTTGCCGCGTGAAGGATTTCTGCCTGCCCGCCGTAATTGATTGCGATGGTTAAGAGAATTCCTTGATTGTCCTTTGTTTCCCGCTCGGCTTCTTCCATCTTTTTAAGGACGAGGTCGGGCAGCTCCTTACGGGAGCCAATAAAACGCATACGGACTTGAAATTTCTTGAATTCTTCAAGCTCATTGGTGAGATATTCAACAAGGAGCTTCATGATGAAACTGACTTCCGTCACGGGACGCTTCCAATTTTCCGTGGAAAACGCATAGGCTGTGAGAGCTTCTATCCCGATGGAATCAGCATAGCGCACAATTTCGCGCAACGCTTTGGCCCCATAGGTATGACCAAAGGTTCTCGGTTTTCCCTGCCGTTTGGCCCAGCGGCCATTGCCGTCCATGATCATGGCAACATGGCGGGGAATCTTTTTAAGGTCCAGTTCCTCACGGGCAGGATGGGTCTGTGCCGAAGGAGCGGACGGTTCGGAGCGAAAAAGATGAGTTAACATAAGCGTTCCCCTATAAAAAAATTTGCGCAGCCTGCATCATTGCAAGCTGCGCAACGCGCCTCCTGCTTATTCAGCAGCGATAGCGCCAACCGGGCAAGCGCCGGTGCAAGCGTCGCAGTCGATGCAGCTAGCTCCATCAACCTTGTACTTGCCATTGTCTTCAGAGATAGCACCTACCGGGCAGGTACCAGCGCAGGAACCACAACCGATGCATGCATCTTGATCAATCTTGTGTGCCATTATGTGTACACCTCCCTTCAAATTGACAACCAATAATCAATGTTACTTTATGGTCAAGCGCATTGATCTGCTTCAACACGTAAGCAAAATCATCACGCCAGACTAGCGTGTCACGATGGAAGGCAGGTTCTGCCTTCACAAGGGTCACCGAAAGTCCCGCCGCTTTGGCCATCAGGAGGGCCTCAGCAAGGGGACGGGCAACTAGGTCAGGAATAATCATCTCGCATTCCATTAGATGGACATGACTTCCTTTTCCTTTTTCGCAAGGATGTCATCAATCTGCTTCATATACTGGTCAGTCAGTTTTTGGGAAGCATCCGTAGCGTCCTTGGAATCATCTTCCGTGATTTCCTTATTTTTCAGCAGTTTCTTCACAGCATCATTGTATTCACGACGGATGTTGCGAACGGCAACACGGGCACTTTCACCTTTTTTATGAACAACCTTGACCAGTTCCTTACGTCTTTCTTCGGTTAAGATAGGCAGGCTCAGACGAATGACGGTCCCATCGTTATTTGGGTTCAGACCAAGGTCGCTCGTCATGATTGCCTTTTCGATTTCTTTCATCAGGTTCTTGTCCCAAGGCTGGATTACAATCATGCGGGGCTCCGGAACAGAAACATTGGCAAGCTGGTTGACAGGGGTCGCCGTTCCATAATAATCCACCTTGACTTGATCAAGCAGGGACGGTGTTGCTCTTCCCGTGCGGATGGCAGCAAGTTCCGTATGCAGTGCCTTAAGGGCGCTTGTCATCTTTCTTTCGCTGTCCGCTTTCAGTTCTTCAATCGTAGCCATCAGAGTCCTCCTACTACGGTTCCAATTTCTTCTCCCGCGGCCACCTTTGTGATGTTGCCCGGGCGGTCAATATTAAATACAACAATAGGAATATCGTTATCCATGCAGAGACTGATTGCCGTGGAATCCATGACACCCAGGTTCTTTTGGATGACTTCAAGGTATTCAAGATGATCGAACTTCTTAGCATCAGGGTTCTTCTTCGGATCACTGTCATAGACCCCATCGACGCCCTTTTTAGCCATCAGGATGGCATCGGCTTCGATTTCAGCGGCGCGCAGAGCAGCCGTTGTGTCCGTAGAAAAATAAGGATTCCCCGTACCAGCCGCAAAAATCACGACACGGCCCTTTTCAAGGTGCCGTACTGCACGGCGGCGAATGTAGGGCTCAGCAATTTGACGCATTTCAATGGCCGTCTGTACCCGAGTTGGCACGCCGCGGTTTTCCAAGGCATCCTGAAGCGCCAGGGAATTGATCACCGTTGCAAGCATTCCCATATAGTCAGCTGTCGCGCGGTCCATGCCCTTGGAACTGCCTGAAAGGCCTCTCCAGATGTTGCCGCCTCCGTTGACGATGGCGACATCCAATCCGCTTTCACGGACGGCTTGAATCTGACCGGCAATGCTGTCTACCGTTACAGGATCGATACCATAGCCTTTTTCTCCCGCTAAGGCTTCTCCACTGAGTTTAAGAATGACGCGTTTGAATTTTCGTTTTGCTGACATCGGCTTACATTCCTCCCATGAGTCATCTATCATTTGGAAGAAGCAAGAAGGCATCCCAACCCAAAGGATGGATGCGGGCTCCTTCTCAGCAAAAGGGGGCCTCTTCCCCCTTTATCCACTTCCATTCATTATATGAAAAAATAAGGGTACATGCAAGACAGAATCCAAATTTGTCACGGACCCTGCCTCTTCCACCGTTTCAGGCCGCAAAAAAGGAAGCTGCCCAAAAAACGCATGGCGCAATTTTCGGTACAGCCTCCTCCTTTTCCTTACTTTATTTCTTATTTAATGAAGCTCTGAACTTCAGAAGCAAAATCTTCCTGCTTCTTTTCAATGCCTTCACCAAGCTGATAACGGACAAAGCGAACGGCTTTGGCATTCTTTTCTTTCAGGAGACCGCTGATGGTCTTATCAGGATCCATGACGAATTCCTGATCGACCAAGCAGTTTTCCTTATAGAATTTCTGGATGCGGCCCATGACCATCTTTTCGATGATCTTTTCCGGTTTGCCTTCGTTGCGAGCCTGTTCAGCAAGGACTTCTTTTTCATGATCCAGAACGTCAGCCGGCACAACCGTGCGATCCATGTAGCCAGGGTTGGCAGCAGCAATGTGCATGGCAACATGTTTAGCCAGTTCTTCATCACCGCCTTCGAGTTCGACGAGAACGCCAATTTTGCCTGCGCCATGGATATAATGACCCAGGGTATGGCTGCCATATTCATAGACGGAGAAACGGCGGATGTCAACTTTTTCGCCAATCTTGGCGATGGCTTCCGTCACGATTTCACTGACTTTCTTGTCAGAACCAGTGAAAGTGGAATCGAGCAGGGCCTGCATATCAGCCGGTTTCGTCAGGGCAACATGTTTGGTAATGGAATGAACAAGGTTCTTGTAATCATCGGTGTTGGCGACAAAGTCAGTTTCGCAGTTGACTTCCACGAGGGCAGCCACTTTATTTGCTTCGTCCAAATAGATATCGACAAGACCTTCAGCAGCAACACGGCTGGCTTTCTTAGCCGCCTTGGACAAGCCTTTTTCTCTCAGGTAGTCGATGGCTTTATCCATATCGCCGTCAGTAGCAGTCAGGGCCTTTTTGCAGTCCATCATGCCAGCACCGGTGCGTTCACGCAGTTCCTTGACTTGACTTGCAGTAATTGCCATGTGTTTTTCCTCCTCAAGTGATGTTGCAAATGCCGATGATTATTCAGCAGCGTCTTCTGCTTTTGCTTCGGCAGCTTCTTCGTCGACAGCACTGGCCTTGCCTTCGAGGATTGCATCAGCCATTTTGCTGGTGAGCAGTCTGACGGCACGGATAGCGTCGTCGTTGGCCGGCATCAGGTAATCCACTTCATCCGGATCGCAGTTGGTGTCAACCGTGGCAACAACAGGGATATGGAGCTTGCGGGCTTCCAGGATGGTGTTGTGTTCCTTGCGGGGGTCGATGACGAAGATGGCATCCGGAAGTTTCTTCATTTCCTTGATACCGCCGAGATATTTTTCGAGTTTCGCCATTTCATGACGAAGCACAATGACTTCTTTCTTAGGAAGCAGGGCAAAGGTGCCGTCTTCTTCCATTTTTTCCAGTTCATGGAGCCGTTTGATACGCGTTTGGATGGTCTTGAAGTTGGTCAGCATACCACCGAGCCATCTTTCGTTGACATAGAACATGCCAGCACGGGTAGATTCTTCCTTGATTGCGCTCTGGGCCTGTTTCTTCGTTCCAACGAAGAGAACCTTGCCGCCCTGGGCAGCCAGTTCACGCAGGAAGTTGTAGCATTCTTCCACTTTCTTGACGGTTTTCTGCAGGTCAATGATGTAGATCCCGTTGCGTTCCGTGAAGATGTAAGGAGCCATCTTAGGGTTCCAGCGGCGGGTCTGATGACCGAAGTGTACGCCTGCTTCAAGAAGTTGTTTCATCGATACAATAGCCATTTTTGTTTCCTCCTGTTTTTTCCTCCGCAGCTATTTTCCGGATCTCCTAAAAAGGACAGGTACGTCAAACGCTGCGTGTGTTGTTAGGGGTGCTGTGCACACCGGATAGCATTATAGCATACCAGGGTCTGATTAAGCAAGCCCTTTGTTACTTGTCTGACAGGGCTTCCAGCATGGCCTTTTCAAGGGCCTTCCCCTGCGCCTTCCAATCGGATCCTATTGTGCCACCACCTTGGCTCGAGGTTGGACTGCCGCCGCCCCGGCCGTGAAAGACGGTTCCTGCCAAGGCACATAAGTCACGGCAACGCTCTTCTGCCCCTTTGGTAGCGGCAAATTGGTACGTGACCTTATCGCCATTTTTAAGGATGAGGGCAGCCAAGGTCTTTTCCTTTTCTGTCAGCAGTTTCATGAGACTCTTCCCGTCCCTTGGGGTTCCTTCGGTCAGGACGAAGACAAACCGTGTCCCTGACGCAAGAAGAGGTGCCTTTGCCAAAAGGGCTGGCAGCTCAGCCTGGAAAAGGGACTGTGTCTTTTCCCGCAGGCAAGCCTTGAGATCAAGGACTTCCTGATGGAGTTTTTCCACGGCGGGCAGGACTTCTTCACTTTTGACGGAAAGGAAATTGCTTGTTTCTTCCAGGATGCGGCTGCGTTCATGGACGGCCTCCACGGCCCGCTTGCCGCAGAGAAATTCTATGCGGCTTCCCCCTTTATAACGGCTGAAGCGAATAACCTTGATAAGGCCCACCATGCCCGTAAACGGCGGATGGGTGCCGCAGCAGGTACAGGTATCGCCCTCTTTGATATCGACGAGACGGACGATGCCCCGCAGCTTATCGTTTTTCTTACGAAGACCGTACTGACCAAGTTCCGTGTGAGGAACATAGTGAAGGGTGATGGGATGATTTTCCCAAACCGCAGCATTGGCTGCCAGTTCCGCCTGTTGGACAATTTTTTCGTCCACTTCCTTATCAAGGTCAATGAAAACGCTCTCTTCATTCATATGAAACCCTACATTATTGGCGCCGCAAGCCTTCCAAAAAGCATAGCTCAGCATATGCTCCCCGCAGTGCTGCTGCATGCGGTCAAGCCTGACGTCCCAATCAAGGTGGACCGTCACTTTTTTACCCACCGGCAAGGCCTTATGGGTAAAATGGCGCACGTCATCCCCTGATTCAGCAGCGTAATAGACGGGAACATCATCAATCCACCCCCGGTCAGAAAGCTGCCCGCCTCCTTCGGGAAAGATTACAGTTCCATCAAGGATGATTTCAAAATGGTCCCCCATGTCCTCTGTAGACAGGACCGTCGCGCTGCACTCCTTACGGAGTGAATCATTTTCATACCATTTTTCGGTCATGGAAGGTCACCTCGAATTGGCACCCGGCTTCCACTTGAACCTTGATCCTCCCGGAAGCTTCCCAGTGCCGAATATTGGAACGATGCTGACCCCGTACAATGGAAGAAAGACGATCCGGCACCGTAACAACCATATTATAATTCCCACTTCCCTGCTCTGCAATAAGGGCGTCAATCTTTTTTTGCCAGAGATAAGAATGGACGAGTTCTCCAAAAGAAGGGTGAAACGGCCCGGCAAGGATCCTTCCCGGCGCCCTGAGATCCTCATCTGGCTGAAGCCCCATCCTGATGACGGGAATGCCTGCTGCTGTGAGTCCTTCATATAGATAGGCGCAGCGGCGGACCGTTTCACCTAGGTCAAGGGGCGTAAAGCATCCCTTACGGTACAGATCGGCAAGTTTGGTTCCTTCAATCACAAGGAGCGGATAGATGCGGCACCCTTCTGGATGCATGGCCGTAACACCGCGGAGAGTCGTTTTCAGGGTTTCATCCGTTTCCCCAGGCAGATTCACCATGAGCTGATGGATGACGGCAAAGCCTGCTGCGTGAAGCTGTTTCGTAGCCTCATAGACGCAGCGCGCGTCATGCCCCCGCTCAAGAAGCGCCAACGTTGCTTCGTCAAGGGACTGGACGCCCAGTTCAACCGTACGGACACCATAGGCACTTAATAGGCTCAGATTGGCTGGACTTATGGCATCGGGCCGGGTAGAAAGACGCAGGTCCGTAAAATAGCCGGCCTTACGATAATTCATGACAAGTTCCAGCAGGGCCTCCTGTTCCGCCAGCGGCAGGGCCGTAAAGGATCCGCCATAAAAAGCAAGCTCATTGCTTGGATCCTTTCTGACCCAACCGGCAAGGGTCCTGAGCTGATTTTTGGCATCTTCCACACCATGATAGGCATTGCCGTTGATGATTCGCTGATTGCAGAAAAGACAACGATGGGGACAGCCTTTAAAGGAAACAAAAAGGGGAATGATCATGACCTCTCCTCATACAAGAAAAACCCGTCATAAGGATTTGTCTCCTTGTGACAGGTTTTTTACAGGGTCACCCCTGCTTTTTCTTTACTAAGCGCAGTGCCTCACGGGCAGCCCGCTGTTCAGCAAGCTTTTTCGTCCTGCCTGAACCGGTCCCGTAAGTCTTTTCCCCTACGATGACCTTCATGAAGAAGGTCCGATTATGGGGTGGGCCTTCAAAGCCCGCTTCTTCATAACGGATATCCGTCTGCCCTTGTGCCTGGATGAGTTCCTGGAAACGGGTCTTATAGTCCCGATCAATCCCATCAGCTGTCAGTTCCGGAATCCTGTCAATGAGGACCCTCGTAAGGAGAGCCTTTACTTTTTCATAACCTGCATCAAGGTAGTAGGCTCCCATAACGGATTCAAAGGCATCTGCCAGGATGGAAGGATTGTAACGGCCGCCCATATGGACTTCCCCTCGGCCAAGGAGGAGATAGTCCCCAATGGCAAGGCCCTGGGACAGTTCAGCCAAGGTTTCTTCGCAAACGAGAAAAGCCCTGAACTTGGAAAGCGCCCCTTCATCCATCTCTGGATAGGCACGGTAGAGATGGGTACTGACAACAAGGCTGAGGACGGAATCACCCAAAAACTCGAGGCGCTGGTTAAACTCCGGAACCACGTTTTCCTTGCACTCATAGGCATAGGAAGAATGGGTCAGGGCCGTATCCATGAGGGATAGGTCCTGCATCGTGACACCCAAACGGGCAAGGAAGCTTTCCAAGGCCTCTTTACGTTCCTTGCGCATGTAAGGTCAGTCCTTGTATTTCCGGAAGGCGACACAGGCATTGTGGCCGCCAAAGCCGAAGTTATTGGAAAGGACAACGTCCACATCTGCCTTGCGGGCAACGCCAGGGACGTAGTCAAGGTCCATTCCGTCCTCCGTATCTGGATCTTCGTAGTTGATGGTCGGAGGAATGATGCCGGTCTCAATAGTGAGCACGGAAGCAACAGCTTCCATACCGCCGGCAGCCCCAAGCAGATGACCCGTCATGGATTTATTGGAACTGATGGGAACCTGTTTGGCACGGTCACCGAAAATCTTCTTGCAAGCCAGCGTTTCATTAAGGTCGTTGCGATGGGTCGACGTCCCATGGGCATTGACATAGCTGACATCGTCCGGCGTGATCCCACCGTCAGAAATGGCATCAAGCATGCATTCTGCCGGCATTTCTCCGCTCGGATCCGGAGCTGTGATGTGATACGCATCACTGTTGTAGCCATAGCCGATGACTTCCGCATAGATATGGGCACCGCGTTTCTTGGCGTGTTCCAGTTCTTCAAGGACGACGACACCTGCGCCTTCTCCCATGACAAAACCGCTTCTTTTTTTATCAAAGGGGCAGGAGGCTTTTTCCGGTTCCTCGTTATTGCGGGACAAGGCCTTCATGTTGTCAAAGCCAGCAATCGCCATTTCAGTAATGGCGGCTTCACTGCCCCCGGCAAGCATAACATCGGCATCACCATATTGAATGGTGCGCAGGGCATCACCAATGCAGTTGGTTCCCGTTGCGCAAGCCGTAACGATGGCCGTGTTCGGTCCTTTAAGACCGAGGGCAATGGCAATCTGGGCAGCCGGCATATTGGGGATTTCCATCGGGATGAAGAAGGGACTGATGCGGCTTGGGCCCTTTTCAGCATACTTCATGGCCACATCGACAAAGGTCTGCATACCGCCGATACCGGACCCCACGCAGACACCGATGCGCTTGGGATTTTCTTCCTCGAGCTTAAGCCCTGAATCGGCAAATGCCATGTTGCCGCAGGCCACGGCAAACTGGGTCACGCGGTCCATGCGCTTAGCTTCTTTCTTATCCCCATACTGACCGAAATCAAAGTCCTTGACTTCCCCAGCAATCTGACAGTTCAGACGGGACGGATCAAACAGGGTAATGCGGCCGATACCGCTTTTGCCTGCCGTCAGATTCTTCCAAAATTCGTCTTTACCGATACCAATCGGGGTAATGGCACTGACGCCTGTTACGACGACTCTTCGTTTCAAAGGGATCACCTCTTAGTAAGATTTGCTTAATTCTTCTTTCAGTCTCCTGAAAATTTCATGAACAGGTAATATTTCCTTGATTTTCCACATATTGGCACCCGTAAAGACGAGACCCGTTTCAAGATCTCCCTGTTGGGCCCGTGTCAGGGCCTTGATGATGCAGAAGCTTCGAGAACAGTGCTTGAGGCAGCTGTCACAAGTAAGTGGCTTCGGCGGATGCCCTTCCAAGGCGGCCTTGGAAAACGGACTGAGGACGGCGCGGCCCTTGAAGCCCACAGGGCTGTCAATCTGGACCACATCATCTTTGGTCATCTTCAAGTAAAATTCCTTGAGCTGAGGCGCTCCATTGGATTCCTCGCTCGCAGCAAAACGGCTCCCCATCTGGACACCACTGGCACCCATATGAAGGAGATCGGCTACATCACTGCCCGTGATGGCGCCGCCGGCCGCAATGACCGGGATCTTAACAACCGAAAGGATTTCCGGCAAAATATCTTTAATCGAACGTTGGGTCCCCAGATGGCCACCGGCCTCCGTTCCTTCCACAACAATAGCGGAAGCGCCCAAGCGTTCAGCAATTTTCGCAAGTTTGGCATAGGAAACAATTGGAACAATGGGAACCCCATATTCCTTGCCGACAGAAAACATATCTCGGGAAAAGCCGGCGCCGGCAACAATTAAATCGACTTTTTCCTGTGCTGCCGTAGTAATGAGCCCCTTGAATTCACGAGCGGCTACCATGGCATTGATGCCAATCATACCCTTGCCATTGGAAAGTTTCCGGGCAAGGCGGATTTCTTTGCGCAGTTCATCAAACGGCAGGCCGGAAGCAGCAATGAGGCCCACACCGCCTTCATTGGCTACTGAAGCTGCCAGGCGGGCCGTTGAAAGACGGATCGCCATACCACCCTGCACAATCGGCACAGTGGCAACTTTTTCACCAATCTTCAGTTCTGGCAATTTCAACTAAAATCCCCCATTTCAGGATCATGGAAATCAAATCAATAAAAAATAGGATAAAGCTCGGAAAGTCCCAAAAGGGACCTTCCGATTGGATGGATATCCGATTATTTGTCAGCTTTATCCAGGAGTTCTACTGCATCTCTTACGGTGCGGATCTTTTCAGCAACATCATCGGGGATTTCCGTGTTGAATTCCTCTTCAAATGCCATGATCAGCTCAACAATGTCGAGAGAGTCAGCTCCCAAGTCATCGATGAAAGTAGAGTCCATCTTTACGTCTTCCGGAGCAACGCTCAACTGGTCAACGGTGATTGCCTTTACTTTTTCGAAAGTGCTCTGTTCGCTCATACCTTTCACCTCCTTCCCCTTCTTCATACAATCATACTACATTACCATGCCACCGTCCACATTTAAAACTTGGCCGGTTATATAAGCAGCTTCTTCGCTGGCGAAGAATAAGACTGCATTGGCAACATCTTGCGGGTCCCCAGGTCGTCCCAGGGGAATGGTCTTGAGCATTTCCTCCTGAACGGTCTCGCCGAGGACTTTCGTCATGTCCGTAGCAATAAAGCCCGGTGCAATGGCGTTTGCCGTAATGCCGCGGGAACTCACTTCCTTGGCAAGGGCCTTGGTAAAACCAATGACGCCCGCTTTGGCAGCGGCATAGTTGGCCTGACCAGCATTGCCCGTCTCGCCCACCACGGAGGCCATATTGATGATCCGGCCTGCCTTTTGCTTCATCATGGTGCGCATAACGGCTTTGGAGCAATTATACATGCTCTTGAGGTTCGTTGTAAGGACGGCATCCCAATCCTCTTCTTTCATGCGCATCAGAAGCCCATCACGGGTGATTCCGGCGTTGTTGACGAGGATATCGAGGCGTCCCAACTCGGCGACTGTCTGCTTGACCATATCTTCGCAGACAGCGGTATCGGCGACATCTCCTTTAAGGAGAATGGCCTTGCGGCCCAGTGCCTTGACGGCTTCTGCAGTTTCTGCAGCGGCGGCTGTGTTGCCGGCATAATTGATGGCCACGTCAGCCCCTGCTTTTGCCAGGGTCAGGACAATGGCACGACCAATGCCGCGGGAACCGCCTGTAACAAGCGCTACCTTGCCGAATAACGTCATTTTATCGAACCTCCTTTAAATAAGCAAGCGATTTTTCCAAAGAATCCATGTCTTCCACATTGAGCGGCCCATAGGAACGGTCCACTTTCTTGATGAAGCCACATAGGACTTTGCCAGGACCGACTTCCACAAAGGTATCGACGCCATCATTCATCATATAGCGGACCGAATCTTCCCATAAAACAGGGCTTGCGGCCTGCTGGACGAGCTGGGTGCGGATTTCATCCGCCTTTGTTTCCGGCTTGGCATTGACGTTTGCCACTACAGGAATCTTGGCATCCACAATCTCGATGCTGTCAAGGACTTCCTTCAGACGGTCAGCTGCAGGCTGCATGAGCGAGCTGTGGAAAGGGGCACTGACAGGCAGGAGAATGGCGCGTTTGGCACCGGCTTCCTTCAAGCTGTCGCAAGCTTTATGGACAGCTTCCGTCGCGCCGGCGATGACGATCTGGCCAGGGCAGTTGAAGTTGACTGCTTGGACACACTGATTCGTCATTTTTGCCGTTTCTGCGCAGATTTCCTTGATTTTATTCGTATCAAGGCCAATGATGGCAGCCATGGCACCTTCCCCAACAGGGACGGCTTCCTGCATGAACTGGCCTCTCTTGCGGACCGTGCGGACCGCATCGGCAAAGCTCATGGCACCGGCACAGACAAGGGCGGAATATTCACCCAGGGAATGGCCTGCTGCAACGGAAGGAACGATTTCATTTTCTTCCAGGACCTTCATCGCAGCGACACTGCACGTCAAAATTGCAGGCTGTGTATTATAGGTCAGGCGGAGCTGTTCTTCCGGGCCTTTGAAGCAAAGGTCCGTCATGGAAAAGCCAAGGGCTTCGTCAGCTTCTTTGAAAACGTCCTTTACGACACTGTAATTGTCATAAAGGTCCTTCATCATTCCTACTTTCTGGGAACCTTGACCAGGGAACATGAACGCAATCTTACTCATTTTTTGGCCTCCTCTGTTTTCTGCCATTTGATGACAAGGGATCCATACGTGAGTCCTGCCCCAAAGCCAACAAGGACAACAATCTCATCCCGTTTCAAGCGGCCTTGGTCACGGGCATCACACAGGGCAATTGGAATGGACGCGGCGGATGTATTGGCATACTGGTCAACGTTGACCATGACTTTAGCAAGCGGAAGGGCAAGCCGTTTGGCCGCGGAATCAATGATCCGCACATTGGCCTGATGCGGCACCAGGAGATCGATATCGTTTTTCGTCATGCCAATCTTGTCCAGGGCTTTCATAACACTGCGGCCAAGGACACGAACAGCGAATTTAAAGACTTCTTTCCCATTCATATGAATGAAATGTTCATGGTTATCCACCGTTTCGTGACTTGCGGGATGGCGCGAGCCGCCGGCGGGCATGTTCAGGTATTTTCCGCCGGAGCCGTCAGCCCCCAAGTCTACGGAAAGAATGCCATAACCGTCCTCTACCGGACCCAGGACAGCCGCTCCGGCACCGTCACCAAAAAGGATGCACGTATTGCGGTCCGTAAAGTCAAGGATCCGAGAAAGAGTTTCCGCCCCCACAACAAGCACATGCTTATAAAGACCGGAAGCAATGGTCTGACTGACAATCCCGCAGGCATAGGCAAACCCCGTGCACCCTGCGCCCAAGTCAAAGGCTGCAGCATGGCTGGCCCCCAACCGGTCCTGCAGCATGCAGGCCACAGACGGGAACTTCATATCCGGTGACTCAGAAGCAACCACGATAAGGTCCAGGTCTTCCGCTTTCAGTTTGGCATCGTCCAGCGCACGCTGGGCAGCGATGAAGGCAAGATCACTGGTTGCCTGTTCCGGAGCGGCAATATGGCGCTGGCGGATACCTGTGCGTTCCACAATCCATTCATTGCTTGTATCAACCAATTTTTCCAGGTCATAGTTTGTCATGATTTTTTCAGGGACATAGGAACCCATCCCCAAAAAACCAACACTGATTCCTGACATAAGTTATAATTCCCCACTTTCTTCGTCCCGGAGGATTTCCCTGCCAATTTTTCCGACGATATCTTTTTCCGTCAGTTCAATGGCCACCCTCACGGCATTCTTGATGGCTTTTGCTTTGGAACTGCCATGACAGATGATAAAGGGTGCGCGCACGCCAAGAAGCAGGGCACCGCCATATTCGGAGGCATCCATTTTCCGCTTCACTTCCGTCAGGGCAGGTTTCATAAGAAGGGCCCCAAGCTTGGATAGAAAGCTGCTGTCTTTAACCGCGGAACGAATGATTTCCAAGACAGCAGAGCCAAGCCCTTCCATGGTCTTTAAGACAACATTTCCCGTAAAACCGTCACAGACAACAACATCGACAGTTCCTTTATTGATATCCCGGCCTTCCACATTCCCGATGAAATGGATATGGGGATCGGCCTTAAGAAGTGGATACGTTGCCAGGCACTGCTCATTTCCCTTGGTCTCTTCTTCCCCAATATTGAGGAGACCGACCCGAGGATTCTTGATACCAAGCTGGGATTCAGCGTAAACCGATCCCATGATGGCACTTTGGACAAGCTGCTCCGGTTTTGCGTCCACCTTGGCTCCCGAATCCAAAAGGACAGTTGCCCCTGTGAGACTTGGAATAACCGTTGCAATGGCCGGCCGTTCGATGCCCTTGATGCGGCCCAAACCGAACAGGGCAGAAGCGACGGCAGCTCCTGTACTTCCCGAAGAAACGAGGGCATCGCATTCTTTTTGACGCAAAAGATCGGTTGCAACAACGATGGAAGCATCCCGCTTCTTTTTGACGCTGATGCCAGGGTGGTCCTTCATTTCAATGACCTGACTGGCATGATGGATGGTCACATGGGGATTGTTTTCCTCGTGTTCCCTGCGAAGTTCTTCCTTGATGACGGCTTCGTCACCGACAAGGACGGCATCGCAGCCATATTCCTTGACAGCCTGAAGGACGCCCTTGATGATTTCGGCAGGACCGTAATCGGTCCCCATGACATCAACTGCGATTTTCATTTTCCTAGTTCCTCTCTTCAGGTAAGGAAACAATCAAAAATTTAGCCCGAAAGACCTCTTTCCGATTATTTCTGATCTTGACCCAGATGGTATATTTGTCTTCCTGCTTTCTCACAACTTCGGCACGCGCTACAAGGACGGCACCGCTGAGCACAGGAATCTTGTATTTCACATTGGCCACGCCCGTCAGGGCTGCCGGCGCGTCAATAACGGCCAAAGCCAGGGAATTGGCCTGGGCAAACATGTATTGCCCCCGGCAGACGCCGGTTTTCTGCAGGACCATTTCCTTATTGACGGTCATCATGGAGATGCCGCTCACCCCAATTTCAAGGTCGATGAGTTCACCCACGATGTCTTCACTGGTAATCGCCTGAAGCTTCTTCTGGGCATTTTCCGCCATATGGCGCGTCCGCTCCCGAAGTTCTGGGATTCCAAGGGCCAGCCGATCGAGCCGAATGGTCTGGATACTGACCTCAAACTGTTCCGCCAGGTGGGCATCAGTCAGGAAGGGATTCTTGATAAGAGCAGCTTCGAGGCGCTGCTGACGCACCTTTTTACTTTGCGCTGAGCCCATTCCATCACCTACTTTACACCTACTTTTAGTACCTAGTCATAACAGCTACACTCATTATAAGGACAACGGGCCTAAAAAGCAAGTAAAAAGGGCGTATAAAAGGTGAAAGAATGGTGACATTTCCTTTTTGGAAAGTGCGGTCAAAACGGGGAAAGCCTGCCCGGAAATTTGATTGTCACCAAAGTCGCGGTCTCCTTTCAAATGAAGATGCACCGGGCAAGGGGACGAAGGACAACCGCTTTCCATGCAAAGGACGGCCAAAAAGAGCCTGACCTTTTCTCACGCTTCCAAATCAGGATGGAACAGCAAAAAGGCCACCGCCCAAAAGCGATGGCCTTTTTTCATGATGTCTTATTCCTCTTCGGTCTTGACGACTTCCTTACCATCGTAGTAACCGCATTCAGGGCATACGTGGTGAGGACGCATCTGCTCATGGCATTGCGGACATTCAACCAAGCCAGGAGCAGTCAGTTTCCAATTAGCGCGACGGGAATCGCGACGAGCTTTAGACATTTTTCTCTTTGGTACTGCCATTACGAAACACCTCCTAAACTCAACCTATTTCTCTAACAATGCCTCGAGAGCCTGTAATCGAGGATCGATGGTTCTTGTGTCACAATTGCACGGTGCCACGTTCCTATCAGCTCCACAGACCGGACAGATTCCCTTGCAGTCCGGTTTGCACAGCATACGTGCAGGAACAGTCAGCAGAAGGGACTCCCTCAAAGCATCCGTAACATCAACCACATCAAACTTATAAGTGAAGGCATCATCGGGAAGATTCTCCGTTCCTTCCGGATAGTACCGCTCTTCCAAAGTGGAAACAAGGGGCTGCACCAACGGTTTGAGGCAACGTCCGCATTCCCCTTTGACAGAAAAGTGGAGCTTTCCATCAAGAAGAATCATCTCACCCCCATTATGGAGCGTGAAGTCCGCCACCACCTGACCCTCAAGGGAAACATCGTCTTCCGTGAGGTCAAGGGCATCCGGATCCAGTTCATAATGATAGGATGCCGAACCTATAAGCTGCTTTTTGATTTCTGCTACATTGATCTTTATCATAATAGTATCAACCGCTTTATTATAACGGTGTCCCCTTTCTTTGTCAATACAAAGGAGGGAATTCCTTATTTACCGCAAAGGCGATTCGTATCGCGGGCGATAACAAGCTCTTCGTTCGTCGGGATCAGGAAGACTTTGACTTTGCTGTCAGCCTTGCTGATTTCCGTAACTTTGCCGCGAACGTTGTTGCGTTCAGCGTCAAGTTCAACTCCAAGGAATTCAAGACCTTTGCAGACTTTGGCGCGGGTTCCAATATCGTTTTCGCCGACACCAGCCGTGAAAACAATGGCATCAACGCCGCCCATGGCAGCAGCATAGGCACCAATGTAGCGTTTGACTTGATAGCAGAACATGTCAAGGGCAAGCTGTGCTTTTTCGTCCCCTTTATTGGCTGCGTCTTCGAGGTCACGGAAGTCGCTGGAAATGCCGGAGATGCCAAGAACGCCGCATTCTTTGTTCATGTATTTGTCCATCGCTGCATTGTCCAGGCCTTTTTTCTGCATCAGGATCGGAACGATTGCCGGATCGATGGAGCCGCAGCGGGTGCCCATGAGAACCCCGTCAAGCGGCGTGAAGCCCATGGATGTATCCACGGATTTGCCGCCGTCGACAGCCGTGATGGAAGACCCATTGCCCAAATGGCAAGTGATGATTTTAGCCTCTTCCGGTTTCTTGCCGAGAAGCTCAGCGGCACAGGCAGCTACATAGCGATGGCTCGTACCATGGAAGCCGTATTTACGGATTCCATACTTTTTGTATTCTTCATATTTGACGCCGTACATGAAGGCCACAGGAGGCATGGTCTGATGGAAAGCCGTATCAAAGACAGCCACTTGCGGGGTGTTTGGCATCAGTTTCTGGCAAGCGCGGATACCAGCAACATTAGGCGGCTGATGAAGCGGAGCCATGTCACTCAGGGCTTCGATCTGCTTCAGGTTTTCTTCCGTAATGAGAACGGATTCACTGAACACTTCGCCGCCATGGACAACACGGTGACCAACGGCATCAATTTCATCCATGGATTTGATGACACCATGGTTGGGGTCAACAAGGGCAGCAAGAACTTTTTTAATCCCATCTACGTGATCTGGGATTTCGCTTTCCATGCGAACCTTATCCTTGCCTGCCGGCGTGTGGGTCAGGACAGAACCATCGATACCGATACGTTCTACCAGGCCTTTGGCGATGACGGATTCGTCTTCCATGTTGATCAGCTGATACTTAATGGAAGAACTGCCACAGTTTACAACAAAAATCTTCATTCCCTAGCCTCCTGATTGTTGCTGGTCAAAAAACCAGTTTCTTTTCTGATTGAATCAGCACTATAATAATATATCAAAGAATTGACATCTTGTAAAACGATTTGAGGAAGGAATTTTATGGAATCACAACCGGTTGCCGCCATAACAGCGGAATACAACCCTTTTCACAAGGGTCACGCCCACCAGATCAACGTCATCCGCGAGACCTTGGGAGACGTTCCTATCATTGCCGTCATGAGCGGCGCCGTCACCCAGCGCGGGGAACTGGCCCTATGGGATAAATGGGAACGGGCCCGTCTTGCCCTGCGGAACGGGGTCGACCTGGTCCTGGAAATTCCAGCCGTAAGCGTTCTGCGCTCAGCTGATCATTTTGCCGCAGGGGCCCTTTCGGTCATGCGCCACACGGGCCTTGTCACCCATATCTGTTTTGGCATGGAAAACCCGGATAGAGCCAAGTTAACCCGTCTAGCTGCTGAAATCCCGGACATCGAAACTTTTGAAAAGGCCTTGAAAGCAGGAACTTCCTATGCGGAAAGCATGGCCCTAGCCTACACGAAAAAAGACCCCGCTTACGCCTCTTTTTTTAAGGGCTCCAACAACCTTCTGGCCCTTAGCTATGCAAAAATGGCAAGGACGGTCTTTCCTTCGGCTACGCTCCTTCCCATCCTGCGAAAAGGAACTCCCTATAATGAAGAAGGCCGCCTTACGGAAAAAGCGCCCAGCGCGGCTGCCCTGCGTCATTTCCTCGAGAAGCAAGGACCTGAAGCGATTTTTTTTGCAGCCATGGGCATCAAGGATAAAGAGGAACAGGCCCATCTGGCAGCCCTCCCCTCTCCCCTTTTCCACAAGCAGCGCCTTGATCTATTGACGGCTTACGCCCTTGAAAGTGTCGATACGGAGCATCTTTCCCGCCGTATTGAAGTCACGGAAGGCCTTGAAAGAGCTCTGATAAAAGCCCGCGGAAAAGGTTCCTTTGACGCCATCGCGGCAGCCTGCAGCGGCAGACGCTATTCCCGTTCCCGTATCCGGCGGCTCTTGCTCCAGCTGCTTTGTGCCGGTGAAATAAGGGCCTTCACAGGGCTTAGTGACGAGGCTCCTTATCTGCGCATCCTTGCTTTTTCCAAGCGGGGCAGGGAGCTTCTCCATTTGATGAAGAAAACGGCGACGCGCCCAGTTTTCTCGCTCGTCAATAAAGATACCCCACGGCACCTTGACGAAGAAGCAAGGCGGAAACTCAGTCTTGACCTTGCGGCCACGTCACTCTGGGAACTTGCCGCAACAGGGACCGTTAAAGGCGGTGATTATAAAAAGCCTCCCATCAAAGACTGACGGGTTCCTTTTTAACAGATCATCACCGTGGCACAAGGGTTCCGCCCTTTGTTACAGTGATGATTTGCAGGCTGTCAGGAAACGGTCGCAAAAGGATGCGTCCTTTCCGTCCCCGTTCCGGATGAGACGCTTTCAGGGTTTCCGCAAAAAGCAGCATAACGCCCTTCAAGTACGCGTACCAGCGCCTTTTTATCGCGGGGAAGCGGCCCGTTTATGGGAAGCACATTTGACATATGAAGGCCCAAAAATTCTGCGTCACGAAGATACAGCGCTTTCAAAAAAGCCATCTCTTCTTCCACCTGTTCTCCAAGGGTGCTTTCGACAAACCGCCCAGCTTGGACAAGCCACTCCAAGGCACTTTTCCGATTGGCATGAAGGGGTGAGACAACGATCAGCCGCGTCTGGATCAGGTTCATCAAAAGAGCGTTCGCCCCGGCACTTTCCATTTCCCTTTTCCTGCCGCCTGCTCCCAGCATCAAATTGATACTACAGCAATAGCCGAGGTATTTTAACTGCAAATGCTGCTCATGGGCCTTCTGAAGGGCAGCGCTTTATTAAAATCTGGCGAAAAATGGCAGCAATCAGTTCTCCTATGGCTTTACGTTTCCTAATAGGCAAGGCAAAGGCATCTCCGTTAACACGAATAATCCCTTTGACCCGGTCCCCTCGTGCCTCTAAAAATCTTCCTGGATCTCGTCCAAAGGGACGGCGGAAAAAGGCTGTCACCGGTACATAGTGCAGAACGATTGGCATTCTGACTGTTGCCAATCATTGCTTCAATGAGCAGCGACCCAGCTTCATACAGCGATCGATAAACAGGATCTGTATTGTGCATGATGGCTCTTTACGGCAGAATAAGGCCTGGACAGCCTCATTCAGCATGAGTGGGTCATATTGATGTGCAGGTATAAGCACATTTATAATCATGGGGACATCCTTATTTGTCAGCAAACAAAAAGGAACCACTGCTAACGCAGTGGTTCCTTTTGCTTGTTTGTTTATTTCCGGTCGCCCGATTCGATCTGGTTGTCTGACTCATAGGATGAGCGCAGGGCCTGACCATTATCACGGACTGCAGTCAAGGTTTTGTTGAGGTTATCTTCCAGATAGTTGAAGACATCCATGGCATACTGCATGGATTCGCTGTGGAGCTTATCCGCATAGGCATCTGCTGCAGCACGCATATCGCGGTCATACTGCTGGGTCGTTGCAATGATGCTGTTGGCCTTGTCTTCTGCCGCTTTCACGACTTCTTCCTGACGGACAAGCCGGTCTGCTTCAGCTTTGGCAAGGTCGACAATCCGGTCGGCTTCGGCTCGGGCCTGTTCGATAATCTGGTCAGCTTCCGCGTGGGCCTTTTCCTTGATATCCTTTTGCTCTTCTAAAAGATCATGGGCCCGTTTGATTTCAAGAGGTACAGCCCCGCGCAGTTTTTCAAGGATCATATCCACATCACTTGCTTTTACAAGTTTGTAGTTAAAAACAGGAATCGATGCCGCAGAAGACAGCACATCATCCAATTCATCTAAGATATTATCCAGTTCCATAGTTATCCGTTCCTTCCTTTTCTTTTTTCACCGCGCCACTCGTGCGCGCTTCATGATATCATCCTTGATCGAAGGGGGAACAAACCCCGTGATATCGCCGCCGAAATACAGCATCTCCCGGACACCGGAAGAACTGAGGCAAGAATATCTTTCATCCGTCATGATGAAGACCGTCTCAATGCTGTGATCGATTTTCTTCATCAAAAGCGCCCGCTGGAATTCATATTCAAAATCGGAAAACGCCCGAAGGCCCCGGACAATGAACGCGGCTTCTTCTTTCCTGCAGAACTCATTGAGAAGTCCCGAAAAACTTGTCACCCTGACATTGGGAAGGTGATCCGTCGCTTTTTCGATGAGGGCAACTCGTTCCTCCATGGGAAAAAGGGCCTTGTCCTTTGTGGGATTGACGAAAACACTGATTACGACTTCGTCAAACATATGGCTTGCTCGTTCAAAAATATCCAAGTGTCCCAATGTCACAGGATCAAAACTTCCTGGACAGACTGCTCTGCGCATGAAAAGTCCTCCATAACAGTCGAATTCTAATCATCATTATATCAAATCCCTATAGAGATTTCCACTCAATTAGCGAGATTTTCGTATCGCCATATTTTTCAGTCCGGATTTCTGTCCCTTCCTTCACATAATCCCGTGGATCTTCAAGGAGGGAATGTTCAAGGACCAAAAGACCGCCGTCACGGAGGATGCCGTGCTGACAGAGCGCCTCGTACAGGGCTTTATTGAGGCCTTTATCATATGGGGGATCGGAAAAAACAAGATCATAGCTTTCCCCTTTTCCCTTGGCGTCGGCAATGCCCTTGATGGCATCGGTATGACGGATAATGGCATCAGCCCCGGCCTTTGCCTTTTCTACATTAAAGCGGATGAGCCGCAGGCTTTCGCGGTTCTTATCAAACAGGACGACCTTCTTTGCCCCCCTGCTCCACGCTTCCAGCGCTAGATTTCCCGTGCCGCCAAAGGCATCCAGAACCACAGCGCCGGCAATACGGTCCTTGATAATGTTAAAGAGTGCTTCCTTGACACGGTCACTCGTAGGCCGTACGGCATAATCCTTGGGTGGAAGCAGTTTCATACCTCGGGCCCGTCCCGTAATGATTCGCATACACAAATTGCCTCCCATCGTATATAATAAATAGCAAACTCATCTGATTGCCAAAAGAAAGGAGCTCAGCCATGAAGAAAGGACCCCTTTACCTATGTGGGGCCGCCGCAGCGGCAGTATGTGTATTGTACCACACCTTGGCCCCAAAAGGAGTGCCCTTTTCTCCGGCACCGATACCCGCGGCTGAATCTTGGACCTTTGTTCCCCTTGATGACCGGCCCCCGTGCCGCCGCTTCACGGAAGAATTAGGTGCCCTTTCAGGCATCCACTTTGCGGCGCCGCCCCATGAGCTGATGGACTGGTATGAAGTGCCGGCCCGTATTCCTCAGGTCTGGGAGTATGTTGAAAAGGACCTTCCTGGGCGCACAGGAGCACTCCTATCCACGGACCTGCTCTTATTTGGCGGACTCCTCCATTCCCGCCTTGTCCCCGCCGATGCCGCATCATCGGCTCAATTTTTCGATCGTCTGGAAGCGCTCATGGAGAAGAATCCCCAAAAGGAATATTCCCTTTTTACGGTCATTCCCCGCCTGCTCATCAGTGACCAGGTCCTTCCCGACCGATGGTACCAATGGCATCTTATGACCTGGGCCGTCAATATGGATAAAAAGATCCGCGGCCTGCCCTATGATGAAGCCCTTTATGAACGTGTCAAGAAAGAAATCCCCATGGATCTCAAATGGAAATATATGACACTCTATCGGGACAATGACACATTCAACCAGATGCTCATCGACTTTTCCACCAAGCATCCTGTCACGGACCTTGTGATTGGACAGGATGATGCCCATCCGTTTGGACTGCCCAATTACAATCGGCTCAATATTGAAAGCTATGTGAAAAATTACGACGTTCACCCGCCCATCATGACAAGTCAGGGTGCGGATGAACTGGGCGCCCTTGCTGCAAGCCGCATTTATCTTCAGAAAAGCGGACACCAGCCGCGCGTCAAGGTCCTTTATGGATCAGATGCCGTGAAAGGGTATACCCTGCCCTTTGTTCCATTGACCTTGCAGGAAATTGCCGAAGAAAAGATTGCCCTTTCCGGTGCCGTTAAAACAGACCGTGACGAAGCAGCCGACTATTATCTCCTGATCCACTGCGGCCTGGACCGCACGGAAAATTATCGTCCCATAGCCCGCCGGGTAGACGCGCTCATGAAGGAAAAACCCGTGGCCCTCGTTGATCTATCCATGCATTTTGCCGGCGGTGAGTGCCTGCTCCCTACCCTCATCAAGGAAGGGGTCCCCATCGGCCGCCTTCTTGCCTATTCAGGATGGAATACGGCATCCAATGCCATTGGTACAGCCGTTGCCCAGGGTAATATTGTTTCCATGCGGGCCCATGACTTGCCACAAAACATGCTTCCCAGTCTTTATGCCCAGAATCTTACTTTCAATGCGGCCCGTTTCCTGGATGACTGGGCCTACCAGAAAGTCATACGACCCCACATGGCGGTCCTTGCAGGCCTGAACGGATCCCCCGACGTCCCTGTTTCGGATAAAAGTCTCGCAGGCGCCCAAGATTATCTGGGAAGGGAACTTTTTTTTTATAACACCCTCCTTGTTTGGGCGCTGCGCCGGGAACCCTTTTATCAGGATCAGCATGACGCCTATTATCTTCAGGACCTTTCCTTTGAAAGTGCGTTTCCTTGGCAGCGGGCTTTTGAAATCGATCTGACAGTCCATCCAAGATTTGGAAAAAAAGAATTGACAAAAGAATAAATTTCGATTATACTCAAGAAGTTGATTGTTCGGGACGTAGCGCAGTTTGGCAGCGCGCCTGGTTCGGGACTAGGAGGCCGCAGGTTCGAATCCTGTCGTCCCGACCATCTTTTATTTGGATGGTCGAAAGGAGCGTTAGGCTCCTTTTTTATTACCTAAAAAGCTGAGGAAATGAAGGTCATTTCCTCAGCTTTTTTCAGGTTCTATCATTTATTTTGGGGCGCTAGAGTGACCGTCCAGATTCGTGGTCTCTCAGCGCCTACTTTTTTCAATAAAAAAATAGGCATATGCACTCAAATCCTTT
>UPXT01000020.1 GCA_900538365.1 uncultured Acidaminococcus sp.
AAAACGTCCTCATAAACTTTTTGTCTAGTGTCCTATTTGCTATTGCAATCAACCAAAATGAGCGTAGCCGCCAGAGAAAGAAACAAAAAATTGAAATCTACCAATTTTTTATGGTAAAATAAACAATAGTGAGATTTTGGGGGAAAGTGCGCCATTCTGTGTTTTCCCCTTGTCCACATGGCGCCTGCGGCGCTTGAAGCTAAAAAAGGTTGAGGGGATTTTGATGATAATAAGAACACTTGATGCCAAACTGGCCATAGCGGCAAAGTCCTTCCCGTATAAGACGAGGGAGGGCGGTGCAACGGTTACGGTCTTTGTGCCTTATGACTGCAGGAACAACTGCCCGTTCTGCGTCAATAAGGAAGAATATGCGGACTGCACGGGCTTTTCCCTGGAAGCCATCAAAAAAAGCATGGAAACGATGGACCGCCTGACGCCGTATTGTGATTTTGTCTTTACGGGCGGTGAACCGCTGGCCAATCTTGAAAGCTTGCAGCAGATGCTCGACAAAGTTTCACCAACGCACAAAGTCTATATCAATACGACCCTGCCTGTATCCCAGACCCAGACTGAGGAAGAGATCCTGACTTTTTTGGAACGGAACAAGCAGAAGATTACCTGCCTTAACATTTCGCGCCATATGCAGCATTTTGTCCAGGAATCCAATGATTCCTTACTGGAAAGGCTGCCTGTTCGTTTCCGGATCAACTGCGTTCTTTATAAGGACTATCCAAAGGAGCAGCTCGTACCCTTTATGGAACGCTTCCGCAAGGTCCATGCGCCGAGCATCCAGTTCCGTTTCGATTATACAGAAACAACGCCGGAAAACCTCTATGACAGGCAGGAGGACAAGATCCTCCAAGATCTTAGAAAAGTGGCTCATTATACCGGCCTTGACGGCTGCCGCATGCGCTGCGGGTTCCACTTCACGTACAAGGACCTGGAACTTGTCTACCATAAGACGCTGCCCTACAGTACAATCTTTGAAAAAGGCAGTGATGGTCGGGACTATGCCATTTTGTACGATATCCTCATCAAACAGACAGGACGGATTGATTCAGACTGGGATGGAACTGTCCTCGATGTGGAAAAATACAGCCATGTGACAGTTGAACCATATGACCTCAAATGGCTGGAAAAGGTCGCTGAACCAGAAACCAAGGCGGCTGCGGCTCTTAATTTTTCTCCTGTGACGTGTTCCCTTTCGTAAGGGATAAAGGAGGCGGAATGATGTCAACAAAAACTGTGTATCGTGTGGCTGTCATCGGCGGCGATGGGATTGGACCGGAGGTCCTGCGGGAAGGCCAGAAGGCCCTTGCTGCAGTGGCTCAAAAAGACGGCCGTTTTTCCTTCGAATTTACGGAATTTCCCTGGGGCTGTGAATACTACCTAAAGACGGGAAAGATGATGCCTGATGATGGCATCGAGATGCTAAGCCATTTTGATGCCATCTACTTGGGTGCGGTGGGCTATCCTGGTGTTCCGGATCATATTTCCCTCCGTGACCTTCTCCTGCGCATCCGTCACGATTTTGATCAGTATGTCAACCTGCGCCCTGTCAAACTCCTTAAGGGGGCGCCTTGCCCTTTGGTGGGAGTTACGGAAAAAGATATTGACATGGTCTTTATCCGGGAAAACAGCGAAGGAGAGTACGCTGGTTCCGGGGCTTGGCTCTATCCGGGCACGCCGCGGGAAACGGTTATTCAAAACGGAGTCTTCTCCCGCTTTGGAACAGAGCGCATCATGCGCTATGCCTATGAACTGGCCAAAAAGGAACACCGCAGCCTCACCAGCATCAGCAAGGGCAATGCCCTCAATTATTCCATGGTCTTCTGGGACCAGATTTTTGCGGAGATGGGGAAGGAATATCCCGACGTGGAAACCCATTCCTACCTGGTCGACGCAGCGAGCATGTTCATGGTAAAAGATCCCAAACGGTACCAAGTGGTGGTCTGTTCCAATCTGTTCGGGGACATCCTGACCGACCTAGGTGCTGCCATCTCAGGCGGCATGGGCCTTGCTGCCGGGGCAAACCTCAATCCAGAACGGACCTATCCGTCCATGTTTGAGCCCATTCACGGGAGCGCGCCGGATATTGCCGGTACAGGAAAGGCCAATCCCTTGGCTTCCATTTGGTCTGCCAGCCAGATGCTTGACTTCTTCGGTCACCCTGAATGGGGGCGCAGGCTCCTTACAATCATCGAAACCATGCTCGTAGAAAAAACGATCCTCACGCCCGACATGGGCGGTACGGCTGCGACAAGTGAAGTGGGTGACGAGGTCGTCAGAAGAATCGAAGAAGCGTAATTGACTCCTTCAGCAAAAGTGTTCCTGAAATCCCTTTCAGGCACTTTTGCTTTTTTGTAGGAATCCAGTAGGACGGTAGAAAGGAAGTAGAAAATATGAAATTAGAAGATGTGAGAAAAGAAATCGATGCCCTTGATCCCCAAATCAAGACACTCATCCTGCGGCGTATGGATTGCTCTTTGGAAGTGGCCAAGGCAAAGCAGGCGGCTAAGGAGACAACAATCTATCGGAGGGACCGGGAAAAGGCCATCTTGGACCGTTTGGGTGCGGATGTGCCGGCTGACCGTCTGCCGGAATACCTTGCCGTGGTGCGAAAAATCATGGAAACAAGCCGCATGTATCAATATGGCCTGCTCTTTGATTGGAATCCGGATCTTTTTAGGAATCTTTCTGCGGGCATTGACACGACTCCCGGCGGCTGGCGCGTCAAGGTCCGTCTGACCCGTCCGGACGAGCCTAATGCCATGAGCAGCATCCTCAGCATGGTGGGTGATTATGGTTTCAACATGCAGTACATGGAACTCATTTCCTTCAATGAAGGGACCCATTCGGTGACCTTTGACCTCACCATCTTGGGAGATTTGTCGGAAACAGCCATGCAGAAGCTTCTCTTCCAGCTTTCCAAGGAAAGTGAAGGCTTTGTCATTCTCCAGAATGACCGGAAGGACGGTGCTGCCAAATGACGAAACAGACGAAAGACCTCGTTTGGATGCTCGTGTCGTTGGCGGCTGGCTTTGCGGTCTCGCGCCTTACCCCGACGCCGCCCCTCACCCAGGAAGGACTCGCCGTTTTGGGCGTCTTTCTCTCGTCGCTCATGATGTGGATCACCATTTCCATTGATTGGCCGAGCCTCATTACCTTGTTTCTTTTGGGCCTTTTGCCCCATTTTGGGTTTCCGGCTGTTTTTCGGGGCGCCTTTGGGAATGTGACGGTTGCGTTCCTGCTCTTTACTTTTGTCCTCGTCTACCCCCTGTCAAAGACTTTTTTTGTTCGGCGCTGCGCCGTGGCTTTTGTCACGAACCGCTTTGCCCGGAAAGGGCCTTGGTACTTTGTCTCCTTTCTCTTATTTTCCGTGACTTTCATGGGCCTTTTCATCAGTCCATCCGTCCTTTTTGTAGCCTTTATGCCTTTCTTGGAGGATATCTATGAAGTGCTCCAAATAAAGAAAAAGAGTCCGACCGGCAATATGCTCATGTTGGGGACGGCTTTCTGCATCAGCCTTTCGTCCGGTATGACCGCCATTGGGCATGTCTGGCCCACCCTTGCCATTGGCTACTACAAAGCGGCAACGGGGGTTGATGTGAACCAGTTCCAGTACATGGCTGTCGGCATCCCGACAGGGCTGGTCCTTGTCCTTTCCCTCATTGCCGTTTTCCGCTGGGTCTATCGCCCCAGTGACCTTGCACAGATGGACCTAAAAAAAGCGATGGAACTGAAGGCCCTCGTTCCTAAGACAAGCCGCCGGGAAGTCATGATCCTTGCAGTCATGGCGCTGACGGTCATCCTGTGGGTGGGACCTAGCCTTCTGCGCGGCGTAACTCCCGCCTTATATAAGAGCCTCAGCCGCTATACAACGGCCATGCCGCCCCTTTTGGGCTGCATCCTCCTGTTCATCCTCCGGGAAAATGGAGAGCCGCTCCTTAGCTTCCAGGAAGCCGTTTCGAAAGGGATCCTTTGGGCAGCCATCCTCATGACCGGAGCTGCCACCATGCTGGGCTCGGCCCTGACCAACCAGGAAATGGGCATCAAGGAATGGCTGAGCGCCATGCTGGGCCCTGTGGCTGCCTCACTTCCTGTAGAAGGCATCATCCTCTTTTTCTTTGCCTGGTGCATCCTTGAAACGAATTTTTCATCGAACATCGTTACGACAACCGTGGTCAGTGCCGTAGCCCTTTCGGTACTCCAGGCCCTGCCGCAGGGAACGGTGGCTGTTGGTGCCGTCGTCTGTCTCATTGGGTTTGGTGCTGGGATTTGCAATATGACGCCTGCCGGTCAGTCGACCATCAATACCGTGGCCATCAGCTCCGGCTGGACAACGGCCCGGGATATGTTTATCTGGGGCGGCGTCTTTTCCCTCTTGGCCCTTCTGGCGATGGCCTTTATTGGCTACCCCTTGGGGGCCCTCATCATTGGATAGGAAAAAAGCTGTGAAACAAGAGTGTTCTTGCTTCACAGCTTTTTCTTCTGATAGGGCTGGTCCTTACTTTTTCTTTTCCCGCTGCACCCGCTTTGCTTCTTCCCGTTTGCGGATTTTTTCCTTGTGCTTCAAGGACTTGGCACTGGTCCGTTTCTCAATGAATTCGTGCGGTTCCGGTGCGTCGTCATGGCCATGCTTTACTTTGCAGTAGATGACAAAGGCCGCAAGGGCCACCATGGGGAGGGCCCCCAAGATGGCACGGGATATGTCATTGCGCGTAATGACCAGAAGGTTCCATAAGATGACCACAAGGGGCGTCAGCGTCCATTGGGCAATCTTTGACTTGGTTCCCGAAGCACCGAAAAAATGGAGACAGAATCCGTAGACTAAAAAGGCGACGGAAAAGGACATAAGGGAAAGGAGAAGGATAAAAATAAAAAGTTCCACAGTGACACCTCAATCAAACAGTTTTCAGCCATCATTATACACGATGATCTGGGAAAAGGAAATTTTTCCTTTTTTAGAAAAAAAGACTGGAATTTTGATGAAAACGAAATGCAATGGTCAGGGGACGGGAAAGAAGGGACCAATGAGAAACAAATTGTGCATAATAGAAGGTTAATAGAGACAGTTTATCTGCATTATGTAACTTTTGTCATATATTTTCTTGTAGGAAAAATTTTTCTCACAATACAGTAAAAATAAAAGGATTCCCAAAAGCGAGGACGAATAAAGATAATAAGGATAAGAATAGATAGATCACTTGGAGGTGGTTGTATGTTTGAGAAGATCCTGGTCCCTGTTGATGGGTCTGAAACGAGTTGGAAAGCCATGGAAGAAGCCAAGAAACTGGCCGAGGCGTTCCATGGGGAGATGGTTGTTGTCAACGTCATTCAACCCTATAACAATGCTGCACTCTTGGTCGTGCCCTTAGATCAGGCTACCATCAGCCAAGGCAATGAAGAACTGACAAAGATTGGCAACAGCGTCCTTGAAACAGCTAAGGAAAAAATGAAGGACTTCAAAGGCAAAGCTGAATTCCTTCTCGAAGTTGGTCATCCGTCTGAGAGAATCATTGCTGTCAGCAAGGAAAAGGCCTGCACGTCCATCGTCATTGGCAGCCGGGGCCTGTCCGGCATTGCCGAATTCTTCCTGGGAAGCGTCAGTTCCAAAGTTTCCCAGTATGCTGCGGTGCCGGTCCTCATCGTAAAATAAAGATTACGGTCCGCGCGTTTATGGAGGTGAGTTTCCTATGATGAAAAAAATCCTGGTTCCCATTGATGGGTCTGATATTTCCCTGCGTGCCATGAATTTTGCCATTGAACTGGGAAAACATTTTGCCAGCGAGATTGTCGTCCTCAACGTGGATATTCCCTACGACCTGAGCCGCATCAAACCGGCTTTGAAGGATAAGGACGGCAACGAAATTGAATCGGCCCGCCTGACCCCGCTTGAACTGGCCCAGCGGGAGGCAGGAAAATCAGGCTATGACAAGATCACCTTCAAGAAATATGTCGATATCGATCCGGCGGAAAAAATCTGCGAAGTGGCAGAAACCATCGATGCGGACCTCATCGTCATGGGCAACCGCGGGATGGGCGTCCTTGCTGGATTCTTCCTGGGCAGTGTCAGCACCAAGGTTTCACAAAGTGCCCATTGTCCGGTGACCATCGTCAAATAGCAGGCAGGGTTCCTGACGCTGGGAACGGGTATGTTCCCCTAAGGTAAGGAGGTAGAGGTGTATGTTCAAGAAGATCTTAGTTCCTGTTGACGGTTCCTCGACGAGCTGGAGAGCCCTTGAAACGGCAAAGGATTTGGCAGTGAAGTATGATGGTGAGCTCATCGTGGCTCATATCGTCCAGACCTACAGCAGTGCCGATCTTTATATCAACAGCTTGGATCAGACGGCCGTTGCCGCGGAAAATGACCAGCTGACCCGTATCGGCAGCAGTGTCCTTGACACGGCAAGAACCAAGATGGAAGGCTTTACTGGCAAGGTCGAATATCTTATGGATGTTGGCCATGCCTCGGACCGGATTGTTGAACTCAGCAAGGACAAATGTGCGGATGCCATCGTCATCGGCAGCCGGGGCCTGTCCGGCATCGCTGAATTCTTCTTGGGCAGCGTCAGCTCCCGCGTGGCGCAGTACGCCGCTGTCCCTGTCCTCATCGTGAAATAGGAGCTGAAGGAAGAGCTGCCGTAAATAGGGGGTGGTCCTATGTTCAAGAAACTCCTCGTTCCGATTGATGGTTCCAAAACCAGTTTCCGTGCCCTTGAAACGGCGGCGGATATGGCAAAGGCTGTGGGCGGTGAACTCATTGTCATCCATGTGGTGCCGAGCAATAAAGTCAACCAGCTCATTGTCGTTGGCAATAAACCCGTCAAGGATACGAGCGTGAAACCAACCCAGATTGGTAAGATGGTCCTTGATACGGCAAAGGATAAGTTGAAGGATTTTCCCGGCGCGACTGAGTTCGACATGGAATTTGGTGACGCCGCTGAAATGGCCGTCACCGTGGCCAAGGAAAAAGGCGCCGATGCCATTGTCATCGGTAAACGCGGCCTGTCGGGTGTGGAGGAATTCCTCCTTGGCAGCGTGAGCAGCAAGGTCGCTCAGCTGTCGCCTGTACCGGTGATCATCGTTAAATAGCACAAGGGAACCTGTGGCAGCAGCTGCAGGTTCCTTTTCTTTGGAATAGGCAGGAAGATTGACATTCCCCGCGCTCCTTGGTAAAATGAACCATATATGGTAAAAGCGTTGAACGGGAGGAGTAGGGGGCCCTTTCCTTTTGAGAGAAGATGCGGATGGTGCAAGCATCTAGGAAAATCCCTTGAAGTCGCCCGGGAGCTGGCGTGCTGAAACAAAGTAAGCCCGCCCGTTTGGCTCGTTACGTCCTCAAGGTGCCCAAGCAATTGGGAAAATAGGTGGTACCGCGACCAAACTCGTCCTATCTGATGGGACGGGTTTATTTTTTTTTACAGGTTAAGGAGGCTTTTGGAAGTATGGCAGAAGAAAACAACATCCCCAAGGTCTATGACCCGGCGGCAGTGGAAAAGAAATGGTATGCATATTGGGTGGAACATGGTTTTTTCCACCAACCCGTCGATAGGAGCCGGAAACCCTTCAGTGTGGTCATTCCGCCGCCCAACATCACCGGTAAGCTCCACATGGGCCATGCCCTTGATAATACCCTGCAGGACATTCTCGTGCGCTGGCATCGCATGATGGGGGACAATACCTGCTGGCTTCCCGGTTATGACCACGCCGGTCTTGCCACGCAGATTAAAGTGGAAGAAGAGCTGAAGAAGAAGGAAAACCTCACACGCTATGACCTGGGCCGTGAAAAATTTCTGGAACGGGTCTGGCAGTGGAAGGAGGAATATGGCGACCGCATCGTGACCCAGCTCAAGAGCCTAGGCATTTCCTGCGACTGGGACCGCCAGCGCTTTACCATGGATGAGGGACTGTCCCGTGCCGTCCGCGAGGCCTTTGTCAGCCTTTATGAAAAGGGCCTTATTTATAAGGGCACGCGCATCATCAACTGGTGCGTCAACTGCCGTACGGCCCTGTCCGACGTTGAAGTGGAACACCAGGATGACGAAGGCCATCTGTGGTATGTGAATTACCCCATCGAAGGGGAAGAAGGGCGCTATCTCCAGATTGCCACGAGTCGTCCGGAAACCATCCCCGGCGATACGGCCGTTGCTGTAAACCCCAAGGATGACCGCTATAAGGACCTTGTTGGAAAACAGGTTCGCCTTCCCATCATGGACCGCCTCATCCCGATTGTAGCCGACGAATACGTTGACCTTGAATTTGGTACGGGTGCCGTAAAAATCACGCCGGCCCATGACCCCAACGACTATGAAGTGGGTCAGCGTCAGAAGCTGCCCAGCCTGACGGTCATCGGCCTTGATGGCAAGATGACAGCAGACGCCGGCAAATACGAAGGAGAAGACCGCTACGAATGCCGCAAGCATATCGTCCAGGATCTAAAGGACCTGGGGCTCCTCGTCAAGATTGAAGATGCGCCTCATGCCGTCGGTCACTGCCAGCGCTGCCACCACGTCGTGGAACCGCTCATTTCCACGCAGTGGTTTGTCAAGATGAAACCCCTCGTGAAGGCCGCTGTGGAGTGCGTCGAAGATGGGCGCGTCCAGTTTGTGCCGAACCGTTTCACGAAGACCTATACGAACTGGATGGACAACATCCATGACTGGTGCATTTCCCGCCAGATCTGGTGGGGCCACCGCATCCCTGTGTGGTACTGTGACGACTGCGGAAAGCAGATGGCGTCCCGGACGGATTTGACGGAATGCCCGCACTGCCACAGCCACAATATCCATCAGGATGAAGATGCCCTTGATACCTGGTTCAGCTCCGGCCTATGGCCTTTTTCCACCTTTGGCTGGCCGGACAAGACAAATGAACTGCAGCAGTTTTATCCGACCAGCGTCTTGGTGACAGGTTATGACATTATTTTCTTCTGGGTTGCCCGCATGATCACCATGGGCATGGAATTCATGAAGGAGATTCCTTTCAAGCATGTCTTCATCCACGGCCTTGTCCGTGATGAACAGGGACGTAAGATGAGTAAATCCTTGGGTAATGGCATTGACCCCTTGGAAGTTGTTGACAAATATGGTGCCGATACGCTGCGCTTCATGCTCATTACGGGCAACACGCCGGGCAACGATATGCGTTTTTATTGGAACCGTATCGAAGCGACGCGAAACTTTGCCAATAAGATCTGGAACGCGTCCCGCTTTGCCCTCATGAACCTTGATGGGTATGATGCCTCGTCTAATCGGGCGCCTCTGACCCTTGCTGACCGCTGGATCCTCTCCCGCCTGCAGCACACCATCAAGGACGTTACAAGCTTCCTTGAAAAATTTGAACTCGGTGAAGCTGGCCGTCTCATCTACGATTTCATTTGGGGCGAAGTCTGTGACTGGTACATCGAACTCATCAAACCCCGCCTTTATGACAAGGAGCATCCGGAAGAACGGGCCACGGCCCAGTTCGTCCTCTGCCGCGTCCTTGGCGATGCTATGAAGCTGCTTCATCCTTATATGCCGTTCATTACAGAAGAAATCTGGCAGCATCTGCCCCATGAAGGGGAGAGCATCATGATCGCACCGTGGCCTGCGGTGGATGAATCCTTCATGGATGAAACCGTGGAAAGCGGCATGACGGTTATGATGGATGCCATCAAAGCCATCCGCAACATGCGGGCCGAAGTCAACGCTGCCCCTGGGAAGAAAGCTCCGGCCACAATCCTTGTGGAACCTGCTTTCCGCAGCGTCTTTGAAGACCATCCGGAATACGTCGAACGCTTGGGTACAGTGGACACGCTGACGTTGGGCGATATCAATGACGAAGCACCGGAAAATGCCATGACCGCCGTTGTGACGGGCGCCAAGGTCTATCTGCCTCTTAAAGGGCTCATCGACGTGGAAAAGGAAATGAAGCGGCTGACGAAGGAACTTGACGGGGCCAAAAAGGAACTGTCCCGTATTGAGGGCAAGCTCTCCAATGAAGGGTTCCTCGCCAAAGCCCCGGAAGCGGTCGTAGAAAAGGAAAAGGCAAAAAAAGAAGACGTCAAGGCGCGTCTCACGGCCCTTGAAGACCAACTGAAGGAACTTCAAAAACTCCAATAACCCCAATCTGGGTCCGGGCAGGGGAAAGCCCCCGCCCTGGCCTTCTGGCGCGGTCCTTGCCTTAATGGGACCGGAGGAGAATCATGAACTACAACGAAGCGATGCAGTATATCGAAAGTCTTGGCAAATTTGGCATCCATCTCGGTATGGAACGCATCACGGGCCTTGTGGAACTTTTGGGGCATCCGGAACGCAAGATCCGGACCATCCATATAACGGGAACCAACGGGAAGGGGAGCGTCGCTTCCTACCTGTCCCATATCCTCACGGCTTCCGGGAAAAAGACGGCGTGCTATACGTCGCCCCACTTTGTTAAATACAATGAGCGCATGTCCATCAACGGCGTCGATATTTCCAACGAGGATTTTGCGGCCGTGACGGAAGAAACCAAGGCGGCTGTCGATACGTTCCTCAAAAATGGCGGCGAACAGCCGACCCAATTTGAAGTCATTACGGCCATGGCCTTCCTTTATTTTGCCAAGGAAAAGGTGGATTATGCCGTCATCGAAGTCGGCATGGGCGGCCTTTGGGATTCAACGAACGTCATTGTGCCTGAGCTTTCCGTCATTACGAACGTCACCTTGGAACACACGGACCGGCTGGGAAATTCCATTGAAGCCATTGCGGAACAAAAGGCCGGCATCATCAAAAACCACGTTCCTGTCGTGACCGCCGCTGACGGCAGTGCCCTTGAAGTCATTCGGGTCACAAGTGAAGAAAAATCGGCCCCCCTTTATGTCTATGGCGAGGATTTTTCCGCAGCCCTTCTTGCTGGATCCATGCAGGAACAGCTTTTCCTCTATCCGTTTCATTCCGGTGAACGGGAAGTCACCATCCATCTTGCGGGTGCCCATCAGATCGTGAATGCTGCCGTGGCCCTTAAAGCGGCGGAAGTGCTGGCAAAGAAGGATCCTGCCATAACCGAGGAGAAGATTCTCAAGGGTATGGCCCTCACGACCTGGCCAGGCCGCATGGAACTCATCCATGAACGGCCTGACGTGATCCTGGACGGAGCCCATAACCCGTCAGGTGTAACGGTCCTGCGGCAGGCCCTTGATACATATTATCCCCATGGTCATCGCTATTTCATCTTTGGCATGATGGGGGATAAGGATGTAAGCAAAGTGGCCCAGATCCTTTTCCGCGATACGGATACAATCTATACCGTCCTTGCCGATAACGGCACGCGGGCCGAAAAGCCCGATGTCCTCGCCCGCCGCCTTCACAAAAAGGCCATTCCCATGGATGATCTCAAGACGGCTTTCGAAAAGGCGGTCCATGAGGCTGGGCCGGATGATGTGGTCCTTGTCTGCGGCTCCCTCTATCTTGTGGGCACCTTTAAGGAAAAGGGCCTCTCAGAGGATTTCTTATGACACATAAACAAATCTTTCCTCAATCTTGGAACCTGAACCAAATCCTTTACGGACTCCTTGTGGCGTATATCTTCCTTTTGCCGATCCATCTGAATTTTGCAATCGGCCTCTTCCTTGTCATGGTGGTGCTGAATTTTGCGAACATCTTGAAGACGGGACAGTTTTGGCCCAAGGCAGCGGTTCCCAAAAAGATCAGCCGCCCCTTATGGGCGCTCTTTCTCCTATCCGCCGCAAGCATTTTTTGGTCCATGGAGCCTTTTCTAAGTGCCTATAACTGGATCGTCGTGGTGGGGCTCAAAGCCGGTTCCTTCTATTTTGTCCTGCGATACGGCAGTACGGGCCGGCGGTCCCTGCTTCTTGTCAAGGTCTTTATGGTCTCGGCCGGTCTGGTGGCGCTTTACGGCATCTACCAGTACTTCTTTGATGTTCTTGCCGTCCAGGATGCGGAATGGATCGATCACGCCGCTTTCCCGCTCATGACCAAACGGGCTGTTTCGACGTTGGAAAACCCCAATATCCTTGCCAGTTTCCTTGTCATGACCGCGGCCTACAGTGAAGGCCTCTTTGCTCCTTTGAAAGGCGGCAAGAGAAGGGCCTCCCTTGCGGTGATCTTTCTTCTTGCCATCGCCTGCCTGATCCTTACTTTTTCCCGCGGCAATTGGATTGCCCTCTTCTTTGTCCTTTTTGTCTTTGCCGGTGCTTTTTACCACAAAGCGTTCCTGCCTTTCATCGGTGGGGGACTGGGGGTCCTGTGGATTGGCTGGGACCGTCTGTCGGCCCGCATCATGTCCATCTTTTCCATCCAGGATACATCGGCAGAGCTGCGCCTGATGTATATGGACAGTGCAACCGCCATGATTGAGGAGCATCCTTTTGGTGTGGGTTGGTATGGCTATCAATTTGCCTTCCCTGACTACAATTTTGGCTATGTGGATCCCGGCGTCATCATGTACCACAGCCACAATCTCCTGACCAACATTGCGGCCGAACTGGGCCTTTTGGGCCTTGGCCTCTTCCTGTACATCATGTATCAATTGGTGATCCTTGCCCGCAGCATCCGGCATCGTAAGGCAGAGCCCTGGATCCGCGGCCTTGCCTGCGGTTATATTGCTTCCCTTGTAGGTATCTTTGTCGCAGGAATGACGGATTATACCCTATTCAACCTGCAGCTGGGCATTTATTTTTGGATCTTCAATGCCATGATCATTGCCCTCGGGTTTTTGACCAAGGACGAGGCTCAAGGGTAACCAATAAAAAGAAGAACCTGTAAGAACGATGAGCTTTCGTTTTTACAGGTTTTTTTTGAAGCCATACCCATCATGCCCATATCCCATTCTGCCACAGATCATTTGCGTAAGAAATGACCAGAAGGCCTGCGCTAGGGAGATGATAAGCGGATGCCCCCAGGGCACGAAATCATTTTTCCTCAAAGCTGCAGCCGCAAAAAAGCCGCCCCCTAAGGGAGCGGCTTTTTTGCATGTAGATTATTTAAATTCGTAGGGTTTTACTTTGCGGACAACGTCCATGATGGAGCCATCACGGGCTTCGATGATACCGACAACGCGGTCATCGAACTGGACGGGATCAGGTTCGCCAACCATGGCGTAAGCTTTGTCGCGAAGCTCTTCAATGGTGCAGATCGGCAGATCGCAGTCTTTGGCAGCTTCAATGATATCCGTACGTTTCGGGTTGATGGCAATGCCATAATCGGTGACGACAACGTCAACGGTTTCACCCGGCGTCGTGATGGTCGTGCATTCCGTGCAGATTGCAGGGCTGCGGCCTTGAAGCAGAGGTGCGATGACGATGGTGCATTTAGCACCGGCAGCCGTATCCGGATGGCCGCCCTGTGCCCCGGTGATGACACCGTCGGAACCGACAACGACGTTGACGTTGAATTTCGTATCAACTTCGAGAGCACCGAGGATGACAAAGTCCAGTTTATTGACGTAAGCACCTTTGTTGAAGGGGTCAGCATACTGACTCGTCGTGATTTCGTAATGGTCCGGGTTGGTCTTGATGTCTTCGATGGCAGCCGTATCAAAGTCCTGCGTATCAGCAATCTTGCCGATGAGGCCTTCATGCTGGAGTTCGCAGATCGGCTGAGCGATACCGCCCATGGCTACGCCAATCTTGATACCATCTCTTCTCAGATGTTCAGCCAGGTATTTGGTGGAAGCAATGGAAGCCCCGCCAACACCGGTCTGATAGATAAAGCCATCTTTGTACCAAGGCATATAGGTCATGAAATCAGCCGCATATTTAGCCATGAGGAGCTTTCTTTGGTCCGTCGTCGGTTTGGCAGCACCCGTAGCAATCTTGTTTGGATCGCCAATGGCGTCAACTTTGACAACGTAGTCAACGTTCGTCATGTCAATGGAAGCAGGAACGTTGGGGAAGGGAACAAGCGTATCGGTGACAACGACAACTTTGTCTGCATACTGGGCATCTACGGCAGCATAGCCGAGAACACCGCAGTCACTTCCGCTGGCACTGCCGACAGCCCGGCAGTTGCCCATATCATCGGCGCAGGGAGCACCAATGAAGGCAATGTCAACATGGACTTCGCCGGATTCGATGGCACGGACACGGCCGCCGTGACCGCGCATGATGGCAAGGCCTTTCAGTTTGCCGTTGGAAATGGCTTCCCCAATTTTGCCGCGCACACCGGAAGCCTGGATGTTCGTGATGGTGCCATCTTCGATCATCGGGACAATCGGGGTCTGGGCTTTACCCAGGGAAGTTGCGCAAATGGTCAGGTTTTTGATGCCCATCTTGTGGACAGCTTCCATGACCATGTTGACAACATAGTCCCCTTCACGGAAATGATGATGGAAGGAGAGGGTCATCCCATCTTTGATGCCGCATTTTTTAAGGACATCTTCGATGGAATCTACAACCTTGCTGTAACTCGGGTCGATGACAGGTGCCACCGTATGGGTAGCAGCCTGATAAGCAACGAGGTGTTTGGAGAAGCTTCCCTGGAACGGTTCCTTACCGGTTGCTTTCAGGATTTCCTCCGGAATTTCTCTACCTACTGCATTCTTCATATTATAAATCCCCCTTATAAACACCGGCAGCTTTTGCCAGGGCGATCGTTCTCTTTGCGCCATCATAGAAAGCTACGTCAAGCATCTTGCCGTTCAGGGTGAAGACGCCAATCCCCATAGCCTTCTTGGTGTCGATTTCGCGGACAACGGCTTCAGCCCAACGGATCTGTTTTTCGCTCGGCGTAAAGACTTCGTGGCAGACCGGAATCTGACGCGGGTTGATGATGGATTTACCGTCAAAGCCCATGGTCTTGATCATTTCGACATCCTTGCGGAAGCCTTCCATGTCATCCAGGTCGGTGTAGACCGTATCAAAGCACATACGGCCGGTAGCGCGTGCAGCAATGACCATCTGCTGACGAGCGCCCATGAGTTCGACACCGGTCTTGGAAATGGAGGTCTGCAGGTCACGGGTGTAGTCACCGCCAGAAAGGGCCACACCGAAAAGACGGTCGGAAGCTTGGCAGATATCGTAGACGTTGAGAATCCCCTTCGTCGATTCGATAGCGGCCATGATGAGGGTAGAACCCACTTCCTTATGGAATTCCTTTTCAGCAGCCGTAATGGCTTCTTCTACGAGTTTGACGTCCTGGGCGGATTCCGTTTTGGAAATGCGGATCGTATCGGCACCGCCAGCTACGCAGACGCGGATATCTTCCTTCCAGTGCGGGGTTTCCAGGCCATTGATGCGGACAACGCGTTCGCAGCCATGATAATCGATTTCCTTCAGGGCATGGAACAGGGAATAGCGGGCGGCATCCTTTTGGTTTTCAGCCACGGCATCTTCCAGGTCAAGCATGATGGAATCGGGTTTATACACATACGGGTCTTTGATGAGGCTCGGTTTTTGAGCGTTCAAGAACATCATGGATCTTCTGAGACGCTTGAAGTTGGGGTTCGTATTGATCACTGCCATATTATAAGACCTCCCAAGGATTCGGCGTATCCGGATCATCATTGATGGAGCGGAAAACGGCGCCTTCCACACGTGCTTTCAGCGTGCAGTCGAGTGCACCTTTGTCAACTACGGAAACCTTAGCGTTTTTAACATTGAGTTTCTTCAGGGTTTCCAAGACAACAGCCTTGATCTGTCTGCCATACTGTTGGATGACACTGCTTTCAATATTGAGTTCGATGCCATTCGTACCGGGTTCAACGGTGATTTGGGCATCGGAGGACTCAACGGTGCCAGCCATGGCTGCCTTCTTTAATTCCATGAAAATTCCTCCTTCATTTCTAGAAAAGAACTGTTTACAGTCTTACACCTTGATAGTAGCACAGGAAAAATTGGAAAACTAATATAAATAATGGTATAATGACCATAAGCCGAATCTTATTATGTTGTCAAACCCCGCATCCCTTGCGGGTTGGCCCGATTAGCAATGTTTTCTTAATTGACGTGAAATTAAGAAAACATTCTGAATACGGGACCAAATGATGTTAAATGAGATGCATATCTCCTGCTGGAACCAAACAAAAGACAAGCCCCAAGAGGGCTTTTTTACAGCACGGAGAAATGGTCCATCTTAACCTGTACAGGAGAAGCAAAGAATGGGACTTAACTTGAAGCACGCGCAGTATATCATGGAAATCATCAAGGAAGGCAGCATCACCAATGCCTCCAAGACCATGCATGTTTCACAGCCGGCCCTGAGCCAGACCATCAAGGCTGTGGAAAAATATCTTGGTGCACCGATCTTTCTCCGCAATACCAAACCCATCGTGCTCACGGAAGCGGGAAAAAAGTATATTGCTGCCGTAAAAAAGATCATCACCATCAGTACGAACCTGCTTCATGAAGTCTCGGACATCCAATATGAAGGGTATGGCACCCTGCGTCTAGGAATTCCCATTCAGCGGGCGATGCAGATGCTGCCTCGCGTCATGCCCGTATTCCGCCAGCGGTATCCCCATATCAAACTGGAAATCAAGGAAGCCGGGAGCAACATTACGGAAAAATCCGTCCTCAATGGTGATGTCGATATTGCAATCATGACGACGTCACCGGGAAATGACGAACTCATTTACGAGCTTGTGGAGACTGAAGACGTCGTACTGGTCGCCAATAAGCTGACCATGCTGGCCCAGCGCATTGATCCCGGTGTGCCCATCCATATTACGGAAGCAAAAAATGAAGACTTTATTTCCATTACGGAGGGCCATAACGTCCGTAGGGTCCAGGATACCCTTTTTGACGTCTACGACATCAAACCCCATTTGGTCCTTGAAACAAGCAGCATCGAAGTGGGAAAGCGGCTTGTCAGCAGCATGGATGCCGTCTTCATCTGTCCTGACGTCTACTTGGACCATTATTTCATGGAGCAAGGGGACTGTGTCCTTTATCCGCTCCTGGGCGTTGCCAATAAGCGCTACTGTTATGTCTGCACAAGAAAGGACGCGTACCTGAGCCCCTATGCACGGGCCTTTATCGAGCTCATCAGGACCCTTGGGAAAAAAGAAAGGATCAATCCGACGAATGAAAAATAAACTGACTGTACCCTCGGAACTTCGCGTGGAAGTCCCGGATATGCTGCGGGCCCGGGACGGACGTGCCTTGGCCCAGCGAAAACTTCTCGAGCGGTTCCACAAGCCGCTGCTATTTTTTACAATGAATATCCCTGGACCGCAGAAGGTATCGCCCCTTATCCGCATGGGGTTTGAAGAAGGCGTGCGCCGTTTGGAAGAGGCCCTTGCAAAAGCAGGGATTCCCATCCTTTTTCAGAAAGTCATCGACTATAAGACGGGCTATGAAAAATACTATGTCCTCGGCGGGGCCGCAGGGACCGTGAAGGAAATTGCGGCACAACTTGAAAATGAGGACCCTTTGGGCCGCCTATTTGATATGGATGTCCTTGATACGGACGGGAGGAAGCTTTCGCGGGAGGAACTTGGTCTTCCTGAGCGGCGCTGCTTTGTCTGCAGTGAGCCCGCCAAAGGCTGTGCCCGGAGCCGCAGACACAGCCTGCCCGTCCTGATCCGTAATGTGGAGCGCATCTTGAACGGCTTTGTCCTTTCCCACACCCGGGATGATATGGAAGAAGCCCTGCTAGGGGAAGTGGCAGCAACTCCCAAGCCAGGTCTGGTGGACCTTGATAATCCTGGTGCCCATGACGATATGGACCAGGAAACCTTCAAAAAAAGCACGGAAGCCATCCTGCCCCATCTCCTCAGCATGGCCGAAACGGGATGGAATTTTACGGGAAGCGGTGAGGAACTTTTTCGCGCCCTGCGCCCCATGGGGGCCGCTGCCGAAAAAGCCATGTTCCGGGCTACGGGAAACGTCAACACCCATAAAGGCATCATCTTTTCCTTGGGAACGGTTTCTGCCTTTACGCTGCGGGCCCTGAAGCGGGACCATAGGGTCAAAGGGGAAGCCATCCTTAGGGAAGTGGGGGAGACAGTGACTCCCATCCTTGAAGAAGACTTCCGCAAGATCGATCCCTACCATCCCCACACCCATGGGGAACTTCTTTACGTAAAGGAAGGATGCCGCGGGATCCGAGGGGAAGCGATGGACGGCTTCCCCGCTGTTTCGTCCATTGGCCTGCCGGCTCTGCGGGAACTCTTTGCTGAAAAAACGGGGACCAATGAGATTTATATTGAAACCCTCCTGCGCCTCATGGCCGGGGTGGAAGATACGAATATCCTCAGTCGGAGCGACCGGGAAACCCTGCACTACGCTCAAAAAGCAGCCCAGGACATCCTGCAAAAGGGCGGGGCCTTTACGGAAGAAGGCCTTGCTGCCGTATGGAAGCTCAATGATGACTTTGTGGCCCGTCACATCAGCCCTGGCGGCTGTGCGGACCTGCTCATCCTTTCCATCTTCCTTTACCGTATGGAATCCCTTTTTAAAGGGCCGTCGGCCTGATAGACTGCCTTTCATCATCTAAGCTGATCCCCAAAAGGAGGGATCGGCTTTTTTATATGGAAGAATGCTGAAGAAAAGGCCTTGACCTAGGCCCGCTTGGAACAGCGGCACGGTTTGGTAGGAAATCGTTAAAAAATAAGGAAACCCTTTTATCTCTTTTCCCTGATTTTTGATGCGAAATATGGGGGAGAGGAAAAGGCAAAGGAAAAAATGACAGAAAATAGACGGTTAGATGTCCCTAATTTTAAAATTTTCTTAAAATAACTTAAATTCGATAAATAAAAGTGAAACCCGAAACCCCTGATTCTTCCTAGGGAAATAGGTATATCATAAGAATAGTCTTATGAAAAATATTTCAAATCTTATATTAGTTTTCAAGTTTGTCATATGATATTCTCTTCACTGAGGAAAGATAAAGGGCGTACTGTTCCAAACGATACTTTTTATTCGCTTGGCAGCAAGAAATTATCCTACAATTCATAAAATGGCCCCCGAGACATCGCCCGGTTTCTAGGACCCAAAGAACCTTAAGGAGGTTGTATCATGTTTTTGGGTGTTGTTGGCTTTGCGATGATTGTCATCATCGTTGCGGCACTGATTCGTTCCAAATCGAACCCTGTGCCTCTGTTTGTTATTGTACCGGTCATTGCCGCACTGATTTGCGGGTTTACGCCGGCACAGATCTTTGATTTCGTCAAGGCCGGTGTTGGTAAGACCTGGTCCACGGCAGTTCTGTTCATTTTCTCCATCGTTTACTTCTCCATGATGGGCGATATGGGTCTTTTCGATCCGATGGTTAACTGGCTCGTCAAGAAAGCAGGCTCCAACATCGTCATGGTTACGGTTGCAACGAGCCTCATTGCTGTTATTTCCCACCTTGACGGCGCCCTTGCTTCTACGCTACTCATCACCATCCCGGCTATGCTGCCGATCTACAAGAAACTCCACATGCGCCCCGTTGTGCTCGTCTGCATCATCGGTGCGGCCATGTCCATCATGAACCTGCTTCCTTGGGGCGGTCCTGTCGCTCGTACGGGCGTTGTCCTCAATGCTGATGTCAACGTTCTGTGGCAGGAACTCATTCCTCTTCAGGGTGTCGGTCTTGTTATCCTCGTTGCTTTTGCCGCCTACATGGGCGTCATGGAAAAACGCCGCGGTGCTGGCCTTGTTCCGACGGGCAAAGCTGCTGAACTTTCTGAAGAAAACTCCAACAGCAGTGATGACTCCCTGAGTGATGCCGATAAGGAATTCATGGCTCGTCCGAAGATGATTTGGTTCAACGGCCTGTTGACCCTTTTTGTTATCGGCCTGCTCTGCTTCACCAAGATTCCGATGTATGCCGCCTTCATGTTTGGTCTTGCCATTGCGCTGATTGCCAACTTCCATTCTGCAGCCGATCAGGCACGTGCCATCAAGATGCACGCTGCTACGGCACTGACCATGCCGATGATCCTTCTTGCTTCCGGTGTTTTCCTGGGCGTCCTGTCCAAGACCGGTATGATGAAGGAAATGGCCAAAATGCTCATTGTCCTCGTTCCGACGGCACTGGGCGGTCACCTGCAGGATATCTTCGGTATCTTTGCTGTGCCTATCGGCATGATGCTCGGTACGGACTCCTACTTCTTCGGTCTGCTGCCGCTGGCTATCGGCGTTGGTCAGCAGTTCAATGTTGACCCTCATGATATGGCTATGGCCATGCTCATTGGTAAGAACTACGGTGTTCTTGTTACCCCCCATGCTGCTACGACCTTCCTGGCCTGCGGTCTTGCTGGGATTGAAATCAAGGAACTCCTCAAGTTCTGTGCTCCGAGACTCTGGGTCCTGTCCTGGATTTCCCTTCTTTGCGGTGCCCTTCTCGGCCTGTTCCACATCTAAGGTAAAATGAAAAACTCCTCTTCCTACGGGAAGGGGAGTTTTTTTGTGGGCGGAAAAGAATGGGGCTGTGATGCTTTGATGCTGTGGTGCTGTGATGCGATAAAGGCTAAGGCGGAAGGCATGGGAATCAGTGCCCCTCCTTGGCTAAGGCTGCCGGAGGCAGCAGGCTAAGGCCCCAGGGAGTGCAGGCGCTCCTATCTAAAAGAACGTAGGCCTTGCACATTTGGTCATTTATTCCATTTGCTTTTGGCAAATTCGCTTCAGATGGGTCCAATGGCGAGGAGCTCCCGGCCTCAGCGACGACGGCGGGCCTGAGACGCCAGCAATCCGCTAGCGCAGCGACGCGGGAGGTGACGACACGTGGTTAGGAGGGGGAGCGCCCAGGCGTCAACTGCCTAAAATCGTGAGACGGACCGGCCTACGAATCGACATGCCCCCATTGCTGCCATAGATTTCTTCATAGAGCAATGAGGGCACGTAACTACATCAAATCGGAGCGATTTTTGCTCCGACCAAACAAACGACTGACAACTACGTCAATCACCATCACGGCCACAATGACGGGGAAGGTCACACCCAGCGGTGTATCGGCGTCAAGAAGACAGCGGTAAAGAACAAAGCCGACGGCCCAAATCAGGAGCTTCAGTACGCTTACGCGTTCATTCCGATGGTTTTCATGGATAATAAAGTAATCTGCCAGCATGATGGCCGTCATAGGGGCAAAGACGGAACCAATGAGATAGAGGAAGTCTTCAAAGCGGCTGGCGTCAGCCGTGAGGGCAAGGAGGGTGCCAAGGGCCGCTGCGATGAGGGCCTGTCCTTTTTCCGAAAGGACGGTTGTCAGTGCCCGGCCAGATACGCCTGCTGAATAAGCGTCAAGGAAAGTCGTCGTGACTGTCGATAGGAGGATAATGACGATGGCCGAAACGCCAAGGCCGGCACCGACCATGATCCTTGCGATGTCACTTTCGCCCGTAAAAAGGGCCGCGCCCATACCGATGACAAACATCCAGGAGCTGGCGGCAAAATAGGTCAGGCAGCTGACGACGGATGCTTTCACCGGTTTCTCCGCTTCCCGTGTATAGTCCGAAATGACCGGGAGCCAGGAAAGCGGCATGGCAACAGCAAGTTCCACGGCGCCTCCAAAGGTGATGCTGCCGCTTGGCACCGCGGCAGTGTCAGTGCCAAAGATGGTGACTGAAAGGACCGTGGTCAAAAGAAAGAGGGCGGCCATGACAAGGACATTGACCCGTCCAAGCGTTGTCATTCCCATGACAATCCATAGGGCGATGAGGGAACCAATGATGAGGCTCCAGAGCGGCATTCCCAAAGGCGCAATGACCTCGGCCGCTGCTGCCGCACTGACAATCATGACAGCCGTCCAGCCGATGAGCTGGATGACGTTGAGACCAGCAAAGAACTTGGCTCCTTCCTTACCAAAGGAAAAGCTGACCGTTTCCATGGCGCTGCATCGGCTCCGGGCGCCCATGATACCTGCTCCAATCATGACGGCACCGCCAATGATATGGCCAATGAAGATGGCCCAAAGGCCTTTTTCCCATCCCAGAGGGGAAAGGAGCATGCCTGTAAGGATTTCCGCGATGGAAATACCGGCGCCAAACCAGAGGAGGCCATTTGAAAAAACAGAAGTTTGCTGAGAATCCATGCTTATATCACGCTGCTTTCTTCATGAAATGATTTCTTATGACATCAGTATACTATGGGACCTTGCCCGAGACAAGAAAAAAGGGAGCACGGAGAAATTTGCATTCCTTCGCACTCCCTTTGATCGTTGTTAGCGGGCTTCCTGCGTCAGCGCTCCCATGATGTCGTATGTTTCATGGATATCGGCGCGGCGGACCGTTCCTTTTCCCGCAAGGATAAAGAGCGGATAGCCGGAAAGGACACTAGAAGTTCCTTGCCCATCAAAAACGTGGTAGCCTTTATAAGTAAGGTCCAGTTTCTCTGCCTTCTTGCAGCAGGCGCTTTGCGCAATTTCCTGTACCTTGGTTTCATATTCTTTTTCTGTCATGGTCATTACCCCCTCGCAAAATCAACGGCAGGGGAATCACCCTGCCGCGTTTATTATTGTAGTCTTTTTCCTAAAAATTACAAGGCTTTTAGCTATCGATATTCTAGATACCCCGTATGAAGCACCTTTCTTGCCGTAAAAAAAAGGACCGCCCTCAAGAGAGCGGTCTCCATTTGATTATTTGATGGTCTTCAGTTCCGTCCAATCTTTATCATAAAGGGTAATTGCATCGCCGATATCGGTGAGCCATTCGCCCTTATCGATTTCGTCGACGGCCGTCTTCAGCATGGGATCGTTGATGAAATCTTTTTTATGGAGCGAAATGGCCTTTGTGTTCGGGTCATTGTAGCCAATATATTCGTAGTTCTTGACGCTGACTTCCGGATCATAGAGAAAGTTGATGAAGGCTTCAGCCAGTTCTTTGTGCTTGGCTCCTTTGGGAATAGCCAGTGTATCAGCCCAAACGGTGGTCCCTTCCTTAGGGATAACAAAGCCGACATCAGGGTTGTCGTTATGGACAAAGTGGGCATCGCCGGACCACATCATCCCCAACCATGCTTCTTCAGCAATGAATTTCTGCTTGATGGAATCTGTGTCGTAAGCAAGGACGTTCGGTGCCAAGGTCTTGAGGTCCTTGAAAGCGATGTCAATCTGGCCCGGATCCGTTGCGTTGTTGGAAAACCCATGTTTCTTGAGGGCCATGCCAATGACTTCACGGCTGTCGTTAAGAAGGATGACGCGGCCTTTGTATTCCGGGTTCCACAGATCCTGCCAGCTGGTCGGAGCCGTTTTGACGTATTTTTTGTTGTAGATGATGCCCGTCATGCCCCAGGTGTAGACGACAGAATATTCACCATTGGGGTCAAAGGTATTATTTTTGAGCTTATCCATGACGAATTCCGTATTGGGCATTTTGCTCTTATCGAGTTTTTCCAAAAGGTCCAGTTTCTTCATGGTCGTGACCATGTAGTCCGAGGGCTGGATGACATCATATTGGGAGCCGCCGGCCTGCAGTTTGGCAAGGAGTTCTTCATTATTGGCAAAAACGTCATAGTTGACCTTGCAGTCATATTTTTTCTCGAATTCCTTGATGACTTCAGGATTGAAGTTATCGGCCCAGCTGAAAATGTTAAGGACGCGGCCTTCTTCTTTTTTTGTTTCCTTTCCGCCGCAGCCTGCAGCAGCAAAGAGGCAAAGGGCCAAGATGAGGGTAAAGAGGGTGCGAAATTTTTTCATAGCTTACTCCTTTCGGGGATTATGGAGGCTCTTCATCTGCAAAAGCTGGCTTACGACCACAAGGGAAACCGTGACCAGCATCATACAGGTGGAAAGGGCGTTGATCTGCGGGGAAATGCCCCGTTTAACCATGGCATAGATGTAAAGGGGCAGGGTCGTCGAATCAGGGCCTGCCACAAAGAAGCTGATGACAAAGTCATCAATGGAAAGAGTAAAGGCCATGAGGGCCCCGGCGATGATTCCCGGCGCAATCATGGGAAGTGTCACATAGCGGAAGGTCTGCAGCGGTGTGGCATAAAGGTCGCTTGCAGCTTCTTCGATATCCTGACGGCTTCCTTCCAGACGGGCCCCGACGGTGATGATGACAAAGGACAGGCAGAAGGTGATGTGCGCCACGATCAGGGACGGTTTCCCGAGGGAAAGACCGAGCTGGGAAAAAAGGATCAAAAGCGACAGCCCCATGACGATTTCCGGGATGAGGATCGGAAGATAGAGCAGACTGTTGAGAACGGTTTTCGAACGATATTGATAGCGATGGAGGGCAATGGCAGCGAGGGTTCCCATGATCGTTGCCACGACTGTTGTAATGGAAGCGATGAGCAGGGAATTGGTTAGGGCCTCAAGGACGCGGTCGTTACTAAGCAGGGACGCATACCATTTGAGCGTGAAGCCGGCCCAGACAGCATTGATGCGGGAATCGTTGAAGGAATAGAGGGTAAGGATGACAAGCGGCAGATACAAAAAGGCCAGGATGGCCAAAGTGTAGGCCACAAGGGTCGTACTACGCCAGGTTTTTTGCATGTTGGGCGCCTCCTTTCTGGGCCTGGAGGGCCTTGTAGTACAAAAGAATCATCACAAGGGCCAAAAGAGCCAGGATGATTGAAAGGGCACTGCCAAAGGGCCAGTCGCGTGCGGCAAGGAACTGGTTCTGGATGATATTGCCTATGAGCGCGCTTTTGGCGCCGCCCATGATGTCCGGAACGACGAACATGCCCAGCGAAGAAATAAAGACGAGGATGGAACCGGCAGCTACACCGGGCATAGTAAGGGGCAGGGTTACCTTGCGGAAGGCTACGCTGGGCGAGGCACCAAGATCGCTGGCTGCCTCAAGGAGCCGCTTATCCATTTGTTCCAGGGAAACATAGATGGGAAGCACCATGAACGGAAGCAGGGCGTAGACCATGCCCAGAAGGACGGCTGCGTCATTATAGAGCAGGGTCAGGGGCTTTTCGATGAATCCCATGTGCAGGAGGAACGTATTGACAAGTCCTTGGGAGCGCAGGATGATGACCCACGCAAAGGAGCGGATCAGGAAGTTGATCCAAAAGGGAATCATGACGAGGATGATGCCCGCCTGCTGCCATTTTTTGGGCAGGATCATGGCAATGGTATAGGCTACGGGATAGCCCATAGCAAAAGTAAGGAGCGTTGTCACAAATGCCGTGACGAGGGTCGATGCAAAAATCGTCAGGTACAGGGGCTCAAAAAAGCGGGTGTAGTTTGCAAGGGTCCAGTTAAAGACGACTTGCCCGTAGGCGGTACGGGATGCAAAGGACACGACCACGACGATAAGGAGGGGCAGGGCAAAAAAGAGGGTCAGCCATCCCATGGCCGGGACGACAAGGAGCTTTCCCCGCTTCATTTTGTCACCTTTACGGCTTCTTCGGCGTTCCATCTGATGCCAACGCGGTCGTCCGCCTTCCACCGTTTCTTGTCATCATAGTATTGGTAGGCTGTCACCATCTGGTTGGTGTTGTCCAGCCGGATAAAGACCTTATCAAAAGTCCCTGTAAAAAGCAGTTCCACAACGGACCCATAATAGAAAGGTTCCTTGGGCGTTCCTTCAAGGGCCTCGCTTTCTTTGGAGACCTCGATAAACTGGGGCCTTACAGCAAGGACGTGGTCCTCATCGCCTTCGATATCAAAGAAGTTGTTTTCCCCAATAAAACCCGCGGCAAATTGGCTCTTAGGATATTGATAGATGGCTGCGGGTGGGTCGTCCTGCTCGATGCGCCCGTCCTTTACGATGATGACCCGATCGCTCATGGTGAGGGCTTCTTCCTGATCGTGGGTGACATAGATGAAAGTGATGCCGAGCCCGCGCTGGAGATTTTTCAGCTCAAACTGCATCTTTTTGCGCAGTTTATAGTCAAGGGCACCCAGCGGTTCGTCCAGCAGGAGCACCTTGGGGTTATTGACAACAGCCCTGGCAATGGCCACGCGCTGCTGCTGTCCGCCGCTCATCTGCTGCGGTTTGCGGTAGCGGAGGTTTTCCAGCTGTGTGAGGTAGAGCACTTGCTCGATGCGCTTATCCTGTTCCTCCTTGGGAACCTTTTTCATCATGAGGCCAAAGCGAATATTATCTTCGACTGTCATGTGCGGGAAGAGGGCATAGTGCTGGAACACCATGTTGACATTCCGTTTGTAAGGCGCAAGGGAGGTCACGTCCTCGTCATCCAAATAAATATGACCAGTCGTTGGATGTTCGAGACCGGCAATCATGCGGAGGATGGTCGTCTTGCCGCAGCCCGAAGGGCCGAGGAGGGTGACAAATTCTCCGTCGCCAATGGTAAGGTCCAAGGTAGGGATAATGGTATTTTCTTCAAATTCCTTGGTAATGCCTACCAGTCGGATCATCTCTTTCATCTTTGTTGTGTCACAACCTTTCTCTATCAGTGAATTTTCGCAAGAAAAGCGCTGATTTGGTTAAAAATCAGCGGCCATGCAAATTTTTAAGGATGTCCTACCATTATATAGCATAGGGGGCATTTGTACAAAGTTTTTTACGGAAAAAAGGGTAATTTTTGAAAAAGAAGTGGAAAAGGATGGCTTTTTTGCAAAAAAGACGATGAAGCCCCTAAAAATGCCCCCAGAGGGAATGAGAAAAGGGTATAATAGGAGCAACAAAGAAATTGACCCCACAAAGGCGGGCACCTGCCAGAAAGCAGGGGAAAGGAGCAGCCATGACGGCACTTGAAAGCTTGGGACTCCCCCGAGATCTAATCGAATTTATCTTTGAAGCCGCCCATATCCAGCGCTGGAACGACCATATCCGGCCCCAGGGCTTTACGGAACTGGATAAGCAGGCCCATAAAATGATGATCATGTACGTTCTTGCCCGCTGTGAAGAGCAGGATCATGGGGCACGTCTTGATTGGGAAGTCCTTGTCGAAGGCGGTATCTTTGAATTTTTGCACCGCGTCGAACTGACGGACATCAAACCGCCCATCTACCATGAACTCATGCGTGAAAAGGGACCTCTTCTCAATAAATGGGTTTATCGGGAATTGGAGCAGCGCATTCCTTCCTTAAAGGACAGCCGCTTCATGGAAAAAATGCGCCATTATTTTGATGAAAAGGACCATGGCCTTGAAAAGCAGATCCTCCGCGCCGCTCACTATCTTGCTACAGAATGGGAGTTTCGCATCATCTATCACATGAACGAAGGCATCTTTGGGGTTGAAGAAATCAAGAGCACCATCCGGGATGAACTGGAAGAGCATTATAATCTTGCCGGTGTCCAGAAGATTGCCATGGAAGGAAAGACCCGCAAATTCGTTGACCTCATAGGCAAGCTGCGTTTTCAAAAGCGCTGGAGCCAGTCGCCCCGTGTACCCGAAACTTCTGTCATGGGACATGTGCTGGTGGTGGCCATCATGGGCTACTTCTGTGCCCGCAAGATGGGGGCCTGCCGCGGCCGCGTCGTCAATGATTTTTTGGGGGGACTTTGGCATGACCTGCCCGAAGTCCTTACGCGGGACATCATTTCGCCAATCAAGCGGTCTATCGAAGGCCTTGATGACCTGATCAAGGAAATCGAAAACCGGCAGATGAAGGAAATCCTTCTGCCCCTTCTGCCTGACAGCTGGCATGGCGACATCATGAACTTCACCATGCATGAATTCCAGAACCGGATCCGCAAAGAGGGAAGCGTGGTGCTTCTTACGGGGGATATTCCCGAGGCCTACAATAAAGACGGCTATGAACCCATTGACGGGGCCATGCTCAAGGGCTGCGATCACCTGGCAGCCTTTATGGAAGCGTTTTTGAGTATCCAGTGCGGCATCACCTCGAGTCATTTAGCCGGCGTCATCAAGGCCCTGCCCAAGCAGTACGAGGGAAAAATTATTGCTGGCATTCCTTTTGGCAAGGTCTATGAACAATTTACAAATACAATAGAAAGCTAGGCCCTGCCTAGCTTTTTTAGTGTAGAAAAACAAATTGTATACAAAATACAAAAAAATACTCTGTCAACTCTGAATTGTGCTATAATGAGCTCGTAAGGGTTCATTAGATACTATTTTTTAGGAGGCGCTACAAATGAGTTTATTTGAAATGGCACAAATCCCTATGGCTGAAGCTTCCAAGCTGATCAACTTGGATCCCAACATCGAAAAGATCATCTCCAACCCGGAACGCACGGTTGAAGTCAGCATTCCTGTAAAGATGGATGATGGCCACGTTGAAGTATTCACCGGCTATCGTTCCTGCAACAGCACGGTGCTTGGCCCGGGCAAAGGCGGCGTTCGTTTCCATCAGAACGTTTCTATGGATGAAGTAAAAACGTTGGGCTTCTGGATGACCACGAAATGCGCAATTGCTGGTCTGCCTTATGGCGGCGGCAAAGGCGGCGTCATTGTTGATCCCCGCAAGCTCTCCAAAGGCGAACTCGAAAGACTGACCCGTGGCTACATCGACAAGATTGCCCCGGTTATCGGCGAAAAGATGGATATTCCTGCTCCTGACGTTAACACCAACGCTCAGATCATGGCTTGGATGACCGATGAATTCTCCATCATCAAAGGCCAGTTCGAACCGGGTGTTATCACTGGTAAAGCTGTTTGCATGGGCGGCTCCCTTGGCCGTACCTCCGCTACCGGCCGTGGCGTTATCACCGCTACGCTGGAACTCCTGAAACGCCACAACATCAAACCGGAAGATGCAACCATCGCTATCCAGGGCTTCGGCAACGTTGGTTCTTGGACTGCTAAATGCGCAGCCGACAAAGGCCTGAAGATTGTTGCCCTGTCCGATATCTCCGGCGGTATCTATGATGCCAACGGTCTTGATCCGTACAAAGTTGAAGAATATGCAAAGGCTCATGACGGCCTGATCAAAGGCTATCCTGGTGCTACCGCTATCAGCGGCGACGAAGTTCTTCTCCAGGATGTTGATGTTCTGATTCCGGCTGCTCTGGAACTCCAGATCACTGAAAAGAACGCTGACAAGATCAAAGCAAAAATGATCGTCGAAGCTGCTAACGGCCCGACCGATGATAAAGCTGATGTTATCCTCCATAAGAGAGGCATCGAAGTTGTTCCTGACGTTCTCGCTAACGGCGGCGGCGTAACTGTTTCCTACTTCGAATGGGTACAGAACCTCTACAGATATTTCTGGACCGAAGAAGAAGTTGTCGACAGACAGGAACAGATGATGGTCAAAGCTTTCGCAAACGTTTACGATGCTGCTAAGAAGTACAACACCACCATGCGTGTAGGTGCTTACATCGTAGCTATCGGCACGATTGCTGAAGCCCTCAAACTGAGAAAAGGCCTTTAATCTAAGAACCCACAACGGTTCGTGTTTGTGAAACACGATAACAAAAGAGGCGCCACTTCGGTGGCGCCTCTTTTATTTTGTGTGGCGGCAGAAGATTCCTTCCCCTTAGAGGGGAGGGGGTCACGGAAATTTCTCGGTTCTTTGTCAAATTTTGGGGTGCTAAAGTATCTATGCACTCCTGGAGAGGA
>UPXT01000021.1 GCA_900538365.1 uncultured Acidaminococcus sp.
CCCCTTTATTTTGCAAGGACTATTTTTCCCTACCGAGAAACATTTTACGCTTAGGTTATGCGGGTAGTCTCTCCACAGTCAAACGTTACATCGCTTCCCATAAGAATTTAATCCCCGCAAAAAGATGCCTTGTAGAATCACGTGGAAATCGTGGTATCCGTTATTTTACGGAACCTGGTGAAGCATTCCAGATGGATTGGGGATTTGTCAATGTGCAGACATCATATGGAGATAGTATCAGGGCAGCAGCCTTTGCGTTAATCTGTCATCATTGTGGTATGTGTTATGTGGAATTTTTTCCTAACGCCAAACAGGAGAACTTGTTCATTGGGATGCTTCATGGTTTCCAATATATGGGAATTCCTCGTTATATCCTGACAGATAATATGAAAAGTGTTGTACTGCATCGAGATAGTTCTGGTTTTCCCATCTGGCAAAAGGACTATGAATCTTTTATGGAAGATGTTGGCTTCAAGACGAAGCTATGTAAACCTCGTCATCCATATACTAAAGGAAAAGTAGAAAGGCTTATCCGTTTCGTCAAGGAAAATTTCTTGCCTGGAAGGTCTTTTTGGAACATCACGGATTTGAATAGACAGTGCCTTGCCTGGTGTGAAACACAAAACAGGCATTTTCACTCTGGTATGAAAAGTACACCCGAAACGATTCATGCGTCCGAGTGTGCAAAAAAACTAGGCCCTTTGACTCTACATGATGCCATCCTTTTCTACCTCTGCCCTGAACGGAAGGTATCCTTTGATGGATTTGTTACCTACGAACAACGTCGTTTTGGCGTACCCCTAAGCTATAGCGGCAGTATTGCACGGGTAAAGCGAGACCAGGAAACCTTGTTTATCTATTCGGATGACATGAAATCTCTTCTCGTAACATATCCCGTAACCTGGACGAGGGAAGACCGGCTTTGCAAAGATCAGTATGTCAAGCAGCAGCCAGAAGAGTTGCCTACGGCTCCTGTTCGGGCAACGATACGGCAACTAGCGGTTCCTTCTTCTGAAACACAACTGTCCTTTGAGAAGTTCAACTTCAGCAAAGGAGGTGCACGCAATGAATGAAGCAATGATGGAAAGCATTCAAGAAAGCTGCGCTGTCCTCCATCTTAATCTGACAGGAAAAGAATTTGCAGCCATGGTTACGGAACAGAGTCTTTCAGAAGAAACGGTTAATGCCATGGAGCAGCTGCTACTTCATTTACGGGAAAGGAAACGGCAAGCGACTGTACAGACATTACTTCGTCTCAGCCGTTTGCCGTTACGAAATCCTAGGACCTTCGATAACTTTAATTTCTCCCTTATCCACGGCAAAGATACCAGGAAACTTGAGCAATTACGGACATTATCCGCTGTATATGCGCATAAAAACATTGCTCTCATTGGCCCTCCTGGAACAGGAAAGACTCATTTGGCACAAGCCTTTGGTTACTCTTGTTGCCAAAATGGATTAAAGACCTATTTCATTAAGATGACGGAACTGAACGACCGTTTCCACGCGGCAAGACAAGGTGGCAAGACTGCCAGACTGCTCAATATGCTGGTTCGACCATCCTGCCTGATTATTGATGAAGTTGGCCACTGTGAGTTGGACAAGGAAAACACAAGGATGTTTTTCGATCTCATAGATCGCCGTTACAACAAGCAAGGTGCATTCAATATGATCTTTACCAGCAACAAGAACCCGTCTGAGTGGCGTTCATCCTTTAACGAAGATGATGCATTATTATGTGCCTTAGACCGGATTTTTGATGATGCTATGGTTTTCCTGTTACGTGGAAACAGTTTTCGTGGCCAACAGATGGAAACATTTACTGTGCAGACCGAGAAACAACGGCTAGCAGGAAGTGTAGAACAGCCAAGAATCTAATCTGAGAGGAGGAAGTGCATGAGTTATTGGCTCTTTTTATTGAGCTGAAAATGGCTAAATTAAATGGGCTCTATTTGGCTTTTTCTACTGGCCTCTAACATCAAAGTACTTCGATTCAAAGATGACACCAACATTTCTTGGGCGCTTTTAGCATGGATAGACCTGGTAAAAAGCGCTGATTTACCGGAAATGAACTCTCTGGTTAAGTCCTTTACCTACTGGTACGAAGAAATCAAGAGCGCTCTTATCTATCCCTACTCCAACGGCTTTACTGAAGGCTGCAACAATAAAATCAAGGTGTTAAAACGCATCTCATTTGGTCTGCGCAATTTTGAGCGCTTTCGTAATAGGATTTTGTACATTAACACACGCAACGAAAAAGGACACGCACTGTCCTCAGTGCATGTCCTCTCCAGGAGTGCATAGATACTTTAGCACCCCAAAATTTGACAAAGAACCAAAAAAGAGGGCTGCCTGTGCAGTCCCCTTGAATCATCCTTGCTGGTCGGCCATCTGGGCCAAATGTTCCGGCGTAAGGTCGAAAAAGTGCGTCGTATCCTTCTGGAAGAAGAGATTGACCGTTCCCACCGGACCATTACGATGCTTGGCCACGATGAGTTCCGCCACGTTCTTTTGTTCCGTATCAGGATTATAGTAATCGTCACGATAGATAAAGCAGACAATATCGGCATCCTGCTCGAGGGCCCCCGATTCACGAAGGTCGCTGAGCATCGGCCGCTTGCTGGTCCGCGACTCAACACTTCGGCTGAGCTGACTGAGGGCAATGACCGGTACGTTCAGTTCCCTGGCAAGGCCTTTGAGGGACCGGGAAATTTCACTCATCTCCTGCTGACGATTGTCGCTGGCCCGTTTCGACGAGCCCTGCATGAGCTGCAGATAGTCAACGATGATGAGATCAAGTCCGTTTTCGGCCTTCCAGCGCCGTGCCTTGGACCGCATTTCCATTGCCGTCATACCCGGCGTATCATCCAGCATGATACTGGCATTGCTGAGCCGGTCAGCAGCAGCAATGAGATTTGGCCATTCCTGGTCCTGGAGCTGTCCAATCCGCAGACGGGAAGCATCAATGCCAGCCTGACTGCAGAGCATACGCTGGACCAGCTGCTCCTTGCTCATTTCCAAAGAGAAAAAGATAACGGATTTATGGCCCTTGATTCCCACATGTTCCGCAATATTGAGCACCAAGGAAGATTTACCCATGGACGGACGGGCAGCGACAATGATAAGGTCTGACGGCTGAAGCCCGCTCGTCATCTTATCAAAATCCGTAAATCCCGTAGGAAGCCCCGTAAAGGCTTCCTTTGAATCATATAGTTCCTCGATGCGTTCCATAGCACCGCGAACAATATCACGGATCTTGACAATCCCGCCGGTTTGGGTCCGGTTGGCAACAGAAAGGATTTTCTGTTCCGCCTCGTCGATGGTTTGGGCAATGTCGGTATCTTCTTCATAGCCCGTGGCCGCGATGGACGTTGCCGCATTGATCAGCTGCCGGCGCAGGGATTTTTCCTCCACGATCTTGGCGTGGTATTCCACGTTCGCCGCCGTCGGAACAGCGTTGGAAAGGTTGGTGATGGTCTGTGAACCGCCAACTGCATCAAGCTTGCCCTTTTTGCGGAGCTCCTCAATGACCGTGACAAGGTCGACGGCCTCATTGCGTTCATGGAGGTCCTTGATGGCGCCAAAAACGATGCGGTCATCCTGACGGTAGAAGTCATCTTCCCGCAGGATCTCACAGGCCTTTTCAATGGCCTCGCGACTGATGAGCATGGCCCCCAGCACACTCTGCTCGGCCTCCACATTTTGAGGGGGAATCCGGTCTTCCATGACTTAAGCCTTTGCTTCTACGACAACCTTGAACCTAGCTGTAACTTCCGGCAGAAGTTTGGCCGTAGCCGTATATTCACCAGGGCTCTTGATGGTCTCGGGAATTTCGATCTTGCGGCGGTCAATGCCTTCCATCCCCGTCTGGGCAAGGAGTGCGTCTGCCACATCCTTGGAAGCGATGGAGCCAAAGAGCTTTCCATTTTCACCGACCTTGACGGCCAGATGAAGTACCACTTTTTCCAGCTGCGAGGCCAGAACAACTGCTTCATCATGGGCCTGGGCCTTGCGGTGGGCCGCTACCTTTTGATCGGCCTTGGCCTGATTCAGGTTACGGGCCGTTGCTTCCTGGGCAAAGCCCCGAGGAATGAGATAGTTGCGGCCATAGCCTTCAGCCGTCTCAATGATTTCACCTTTTTTACCCAACTTCTTTACGTCCTTCAGCAGAATTACCTTCATCGGAATCGCTCTCCTTCATTTGTTCTTTTGCCATCTCAATGATTTTCGGAATCAGGTCCTCGGCCTTGGCGCCCTTAATCTGGACACCGGCTACAGTCTGATGACCGCCGCCGCCGAGTTCTTCCATCATGGTCTGGACATTGACGGACCCGTCACTGCGGGCCGAAATACTGACGCCATCGTCGCTCTCATTGAGAACGGCGCTGACATGGATATCATTCATGGTCAGCAGCTCATCGGCTGCTTGGGCGACAACAACGGAAACATTGCGGTCATTCTGGGCACCGCCGGAATGAACCGAAACAGCAAGACCCGGAATGGGTTTCTTCATTTCCGTAATGATCTTGGCCCGGAGGATAACAGAGGCGTCATCTTCTTTAAAAAGCTGGGATACGGCATGAGGATCGGCACCATAGCGCCTCAGATAGGCCGCGGCCTCAAAGGTCCGTTCACCGGTCTGGACAGCAAAGTTCTTGGTGTCAACAACGATCCCAGCATAAAGGACGGAGGCCTCCAGCGGGCTGATTTCCATGCGTTCCTGGAAATACTGCAGGATTTCCGTAACCATTTCACTTGTCGAGGAGGTGGACGGCTCCATGTACTGCAGCCTCACTTCCTCAATGACATCTTCAGCCCGGCGATGGTGATCGATGATCACGCGCCGCTTGATGGCAGCAAGGAGTTTTGGTGCCGCCGTCAGCATGGCTCGATGATGGTCCACCAAAACCAGGAGACTGCCCGGCGTACGCTGCTCCATGGCAACCTCTTCACTGATGATGAGATCCTCATAGGGATTATTGCCGTGGGTTACGTTTTCAATATTATCTACAGCAGTCCCCTGACCGCTCCAGACAATATAGCACTCCTTGCCCAAGGTCCGGGCCATCTTGGCCACACCAATGGCCGCGCCAATGGCATCATAGTCCTCGTTGACGTGGCCCATAATAAAGACCTTATCGGCATTTGTCATAAGCTCGTGGATGGCCTGGGCGACAATCCGGGCCCGCACACGGGTATTTTTCGCCTGCACGCTCCCGCGGGCGCCATAAAAGCTCACTTCATCGCCAATGGAGACAACGGCCTGGTCTCCGCCGCGCCCCAAGGCAAGATCCAAACAGGACTGGGCCTTTTGAGCCATTTCCGAAAGGGTCTTCATGCCGCTTGCCACACCGATACTGACGGTCGGTGTAATCCGTGGATTGATTTTGATTTCCCGCACTTTATCAAGGAGGGGAAACTTTCGATTGATGGTATCGACAAGGCCTTTCCTGTTGATGCCTACTAGATAGAGGTCTTCGGAATACTTAAGGGAATAGCCGTTTACTTCTTCCGCCCAAGAGTTGATCGCCTTCGTGATGGCAACCACCAGGCTTGCCCGGTCGCTCTCATTGAGGCCCTTTAGGGCATCAGCGTAGTTGTCGAACTGGACATAAGCTACAACGGGACGCTCGTCCTCATAACGGCGCTGCTGCCGCTCCTTATTGGTCACATCATACAGGTAGATGACAACACCCGTGTCACTGCCAGCTTCTTCCGTTGTCTGGATGGGACGGACCAGCATGGAATAGATGCGGTCGCCAATCTTGATGCTCTTATCGGAATCACGGACCCGGAGGGTCGCAAAATTATTTTCCGGTGGCGGCAGGATCTTGTCAAATAAGGAGCCCAAAGGAGCATCCACATTGATGTACTCATTGAAAAGGCGGTTTTTCCATTGCAAGTGGCCCTCCTGGTCAAATACAGCAATGCCTACAGGCAGGCGCTGCACGGCGTAATGGTTGGCCCGCTCAATATTCCGCACCACCGTCGTCATAGCATGGTTGAACCATGCCTCCCGGAGCTTGCTGCTGCGGGAACTGAAATAATAGACGAGAAGGACAGCGGTAAAGCCAGCGGCTGTCCAAATCACCTGGTTTACATAAAAGCCATAGACGACACAAAGGGTGCCGAGGATGGCCGCCGCGACCCGAAGGGTACGCCATAATTTGGCTCGTTCTTCGTCTTTCATGGTCGATTCTCCTATCTGCTGCGCAGCCTGCGCTGATCCGTTACCATCTCAATGGCTCCCATGACCACGAGGAACTGGGAAACAAGGGGGATCACGAAACTGGTAAGGACTGCCAAGGGAAACCAAAAACGCGGTTTACCCCGATACTGGACGTACCAAAGGACCACACTGAGCCCCTGCAGCAAAAGCAGCATGCTTGCCACAGTAAAGAGCGTGTAGCCTCCCAGGAAGCCATAGCTGGTCTCATCTCCGCGAAAATAAAGCAGCGTTGCCATCCCCAGTCCGTACCCTCCTAAAATCCAGCGCGGCAGGGTCCATGTGGCAAAAGGAGGAAACCAAGGGTAGGGGTCCCCCAATCGGGAAAGGACCTTCCGGGCCGCCCAGTAATTGACAAAAGCCGAAATGGGACAGCTAAGGAGCAGTCCAGCTGGAAGAACGAGACTCAGCATATGCTGCATCCGTTCCAGGGATTCCGTGGTCATGATCCCGGAAACCCCCAGCGTATCATAGATGTCCTTGGTCATTTGAACAGATTCAGCAATGGCATGGGTAAAGGATTCCACCACATTGATGCCCATAAGGAAATAGGCTGCAAGGCCGCTGAGGATAATGGATAAAAGGGCCCCCAGGCTTCCCCATAAGAGGACACTGGCAGGGGATTTCTGTCGCCGCATCCCTTCCCCCATGACAAGGCCCAGGATGCCCAGGATAAGGACCTGGGTAACAGCCTGAAGGGGACTGATGAGAACCGCAACAACGGCACCGGTAACCAAAAGGCAGAGAACGCTCCACATCAGACCATTGCGCCTTCCGCATAGGATAATGGGAAGGGGCCACCAAACGCTTACGATAACATCAAGAACGGGAATATAATTGCCGATGAGGGTAAAAATCACCGCAATGGCCGCCAGGATACCTGACTCCACAATGGCTGAAGTTTTCCGTCGAATCATGGTGTTCCTCCTTATAGATACGTCTTTTTATTTTACACCATTTGTGGGGGATTGTCACCTTTTCCGGTCCCTGCAGGAAGGGATAAAGGCGGCATCCATCGGTCACCTTACAAAAAAAATGACGCCAAAAAGGCCCCCGGAAACCGGGGGCCCATCCTTTTAGCTGGAGCTACCGACAGGATTTGAACCTGCGACCTGCTGATTACGAATCAGCCGCTCTACCAACTGAGCTACAGTAGCACTAACGGATTAATTCTATCATATTCCCTGATGTTGGTCAAGCCTTCTCTTTATTTTTTTCGCAAATCAGGACTCAAGGTCAATCAGTCGGAACTGGGCATGGGCCATGTCGAGCATACGGGAAGCCAGCCGCTTGCAGCGGGCAAGATCCGCCGTGAAGCAAACTTCCAGGGACCCTTCCCCTTCCGTTTTCAGGAGACCTTTATTTTGGAGATGCAGGACAGCCTCATCCGTCGTCATTTCCGCTGGATCAAGGACCGTCACATGAGGTCCAAAAGCGGCTGCAATCTCATCGTGGAGGAAAGGATAGTGCGTACAGGACAGCAGGAGGGTATCAATTCCATGGACTTTCATGGCCTCTACATATTCCTTGATAGCTTCCTGCATTTCCGGACGGCCAAATTTTTCACCTTCAATGAGGGGCACAAGTTTCGGACAGCCAAGTCCAAACACCTCGACGCCAGGGTCAAGGCGCTCGATTTCCCGCTTATGGGCCCCTGTGGAAACCGTAAAGTCCGTCGCAAAAAAGCCGACTTTATTGTTATGGGTGACCGCCCTGATATTGGACGCCCCCTTGGCCATGCCAATCACATCAAAGTCATAGCCATTGCGGATCGCATCAAGGCCAAGGACAGTAATGGTATTGCAGGCAATGACCAGTTCCTTGATCTTCCGACGAGCCAAATGGTCGGTCATTTCCTTCACAAACCGCTGGATTTCTTCCCGCGGTCGGTCCCCGTAAGGCGTACGGGCCGTATCCCCGATAAAAATAAACTGCTCGTGGGGCATTTTCTTCTGCAGCCATTTGAGGACCGTCAGGCCGCCGACACCGGAATCAATGACGCCAATGGGCCTATCCTTCTCCATGCTATCCCTCCAAGATCTAACCATCTACATCAGTCATAACCGGTATTATACCATATCAGGCACCACTTGGAATGCTTTTTTAGGGGGAATCCGGTGGTTTTTCCGTCCCTTCAAAGCGCCTCAGTATCCAATCGTGGCTGCCGTTTCCTTAAGGATCTCGGCAGACTTTTGCAAAGCATCCCCTTCTTCTTTGCTCAGGGAAATAGGAACCACTTTTTCAATCCCTTGGGCCCCGACGATGGCAGGCACGCTGAGTGTCGCCCCGGAAAGACCAAATTCCCCATCAAGATAGACGGATACAGGAAGCACGCTCTTTTCATCACGGATGATGGCACTGCAGATACGGCGTACCCCCATAGCGATGCCATAATAGGTTGCCTTTTTCTTCTTGATGATCTCATAGGCACTGTCCTTGACGGACTGGGCCAAATGCTCCATGGCGGCTTCGTGGTCATGATGGCCGCGGAATTCACAGAAGCGGCTGAGCGGCATACCGGATACATAGGCACTGCTCCAAACAGGGATTTCGCTGTCACCATGTTCGCCGATGATATAGGCATCAATGTTCCGGGGATCCACATCAAGGTGCTGACCCAAAAGGTATTTAAGGCGGCCCGTATCAAGGACGGTCCCGCTCCCAAAGACGCGGCTCCGGGGGAACCCGGACAGCTTTTGCGCAACATGGGTCAGGATATCTACAGGATTGGCCACGATAAGGAGAATGCCTTGATAATTGCGTTTGGCAATCTCGGGAATGATCGAGCCAAAAATGGCGGCATTCTTCTTTACAAGATCAAGGCGCGTTTCGCCCACCTTCTGACTGGCACCTGCCGTAATGACAATGATGGAGGCATCCATGATGTCATCATAGTCCCCAGCGTAGATATTCATAGGGGAAGCAAAGGTCATTCCGTGACCGATATCCATGGCTTCCCCTTCCGCCCGTTCCCGGTTCACATCGACCAGGACCAGTTCCGAGAAAAGCCCCTGTTCCATCAGGGCAAAGGCACTTGTAGCCCCAACCATACCGCAGCCGACAATGGCAATCTTTCGAGCATTGATTTCAGGATTCATAGCAAAGCTCCTTTCATAATATGTAATTCTTTCCCGTACAGTTCTCCTCCATTGTAGGTCACCTTTTCGAGAGATTCAATGGATAAGAAAATAGTCCCACTTGCAAAAATAATTGGACGATTTGATGCACAAAAAAGAGGCTTCGTGGTAAAGCCTCTTTTGCCATTATTTATGTTGGATATATTTGGTTGGCCACACGTCTGGAGGAATGGGGCATTCATAGGAAGCCCCTCCAAGGCGCTCTGCCAGCTCCTTTTTTGCCCGCTCAAGGAGGATAGGCTCTTCCATGACTTTCTTCGCACTTTCCGCCATAACGCGGGCCGCGTAGTACATCCCAGAAAGGGCCACCGCACTCTGTCCCATGGCTACCCACTGCCAAGAATGAGCCGTCGTGCCAATAGGGAAGGTCGCGGTGTAACACTGGGCAAGGGGTGTCACATAACTTACATCCCCTGTATCAGACGATCCCATTTGGATAATGGAATTGGGCTGGAAGGGAACAATGAATTCTCCAAAACGGTCCTTCTTGATAAGCTTTTCCAAAAGTTCCCGATCAAGAAGAGGCGTCATCCCTGGATCGTGGAGGATACTATCTTCCGGCACGGTCTTTTGGAATTTTTCCAGATAAGCCTTTTCTTCTGCCGTTCGTTTCGGTGCCCCCACTTCCACCATGGCTTCATGCATGACCGCTGCAAGCGTATCGTTCCGCACCAAATTTGATACGGCTTTATCAAAACGGAGGGAAAAGGACGTTTCCGTCATAAGGGCCGCCCCTTGGGCAATCTTCTGCACCCTTTCATAAAGCCGTTTTGCTTCGGCGTTGCTCTTGCTGCGGATAAGGTAGAGGACCTCGGCATGCTCCTGAACAACATTCGGGGAAACCCCGCCCGTATCAAGGACCGCATAATGGACGCGTTCATAATCTGCCATATGTTCCCGAAGGTAGTTCACGCCCACATTCATCAGTTCCACCGCGTCAAGGGCACTGCGGCCCTTTTCTGGAGAGGCTGCCGCATGGGAAGCCTGCCCGGTGAAGGTAAATGCCGCCTGAATATTGGCTTGGTTGCTGCCCGTTGCAACAGCATTCATCGTTGCCGGATGCCACGTAAAGGCGGCATCCACATCGGCAAAAAGGCCTTCCCGCGCCATATAGGCCTTTCCGCTTCCACCTTCTTCGGCAGGACAGCCATAAATCCGCACCGTTCCCTTGTTAGGATGGGCTTTTAAGTAATCCCGGAGCAAAAGGCCGGCCCCAATGGCAGCCGTTCCCAAAAGGCAATGGCCGCAGCCATGTCCGCACGACGTCTCAGGGCGGGGCTTTTTTTCTGCCACGTCAAGTTCTTGGCTAAGGCCGGACAAGGCGTCATATTCGGCGAGGATGCCGATGATGGGATGCCCCGATCCAAACTCCGCCTCATAGGAAGTTTCCATGCCTGCAAGGCCTTCCTTTACGGCAAAGCCTTCCTGACGCAGGAAATCCGTCATGGCCTTAGCCGACTTTGTCTCGGCAAATTTCAGTTCAGCCGCATCCCAGATTACGGCATTGAGGGCCTTTAGTTTTTCCGCATAGTTTCTGGGAAGGTACGCTGTCTGTTCCATGCTGCTTACCTCTTTTCCTGGTTATGATCTCCGGGCATCAAGGGCCGATAACAGCCGCTCCCGGGCCAGTTCATAACAGGCATTGACATAATCTCGGCCTGTCTTGTTCACAAGTTTATAGCCAATAAGGGCCGCCGTCGCCTGCCCCACAACGGGCACGACTTTAAGAAAGGTCCGGGCCACGAGCTGCCGGCTTGCATTCTTTAGGATGAGATTGATGCCCTCCCGGCTCATGCCGCCCAGGACAAGGCGTTTATCCTTATCGGACACTTTTTTGCTTGACGCAATGATTTCTTCCGTAATGCCAAAGGTCTCCCGAATATTGTTGTAAAGCTGATACAAGATCATGAAATCCACAGCCGCATCAACAGCGATGATAGGATTGAGCCCATTATACGCAGAATAAGTGGCACTGCGCTTGACAAAGGTCATGGCCGCCGCCTTTTTGGCCTCGAGCTGCTCCTTCGTCCGCGCTTCAGCCGTAAGGATATACTTTTCCTTCCGTGCTTCATTCATCTTGCTCATGATGACATCATTCAGGACATCGATGCCCACCGGATGGTCCCTGCGGGCCGACACAAAGACCAGGTCAATATCCTGCGCTCCCAGCTGCGTTTCCACGTCACTACGGATGATGGCCTCACACTCTTCCAAGGTCCGACCTTCCTCATAGATCAAGTCAATCTTGCTGCGGACAAAGATGCAGGGCTTTTTCATGGCTTCCAGCATGCGGAACAGCCGCGTATCAGCAGCCCGCAGCTTATCAGAAAAGACGCAGAGAAAAAGGTCGTACTGGAATGGCCGGAACCGTTCGAGAAAAGCTTCTTCCGGAAACCCATCCGTTCCGTAGCCAGGAAGATCGATAAACGTCACATCCCCATTTTCCACAACGACAGCGTCAGTCGTTGGTTCCGTCAATTCACCGGCCTTTACAGCCTCCCGTCCGCAGACGGCATTGATCAGGCTTGATTTGCCGCTTCCAGGTTGACCAAAAAGGACAATACGCACATTCTCCTCATCGATTTCTTTTTCAATGTTCTTGATATCTTCACGTTCTGTGCTCATGGGTCCCCCACTCGATTTCTGTCTGGAGCCGTCGGCGGGCATACTCGTAACAGATCCTGACATATTCTTTTCCAACATAATACATACTGCCCGCATTCATCAGTGAAGCAGCAGCGGCCCCAGCAAGGGGAATGAATTTTGCCGCCTTCTCACCCGCCCGTTTGCGTAATAAGAAGCTCAGGCCCTTGGTTACGCGCTCGCCTGTAACTCCACCAGCTACCTTTTTCACAAGATTCACCCGACTGCCTTCGATGGGAAGATCCCATTTCCCCAGGCCAAAATCCGCACGGATTCCTTGATACATTTCCTTAAGGATACGCGCATCAATGACGGCATCCATACCGACAACAGGGTTAAGGCCGTTTGCGGCCGCCATGGCGGTATAATTACGCACCCGGCGGTCGGCCGCCCGACGCTTCAAAAGAAGGGTATGCTCCGTATACGCTTTTGCCTGACGGGCATAGCGGTCTTTCAAGGCCGGCTCCAAATGATCCATGATGGCTTCCTGAAGATCCGGGATTCCCCGTTTTTGGGCATTGCCCCAGTCCTTCCGGCAGCTCGTAAAATAAAGCGGCACACAAGGTCCTACCTGGTGACGGACATCCTTCTGGATTTCCTCTTCAAGACTTTTTAGGGACCGAAAAGGAGCATAAAGGCCATCAATCTTATTGCGCACAAAAAGGCAGACCCTGCCCAGCCGCTGGAGACGGGAAAAAAATTCCGTATCCGCCTCCGTAAGCCTGCCCGAAAAAATGCAGAGAAAAAGGTCATATTGGAGGGGATCAAAATGGCTGAAATACCCTTTTTTGGGAAACCGCGCCGTATCATAGCCAGGCAGGTCCACATAGACAACACTTCCCGCTTCGATGATCTGGGCCTCTTTGGTCGTATCCGTCCCGGTTCCAACCTTGGCTTTCTTCTCCCCTATCAGTTCATTGATCAGGGAGCTTTTGCCGGCACCGGGCTGTCCAAAAAGACAAATCCGAACTTTTTGTTCCTTTTCTTTCTGCCAAGCTTCCAAAAACCGAAAGGCAAGTTCGCCATAGACATCATGGGGAATCTTGGAAGCAGGGGCAGCCGGTTTGAGCGAGTCCGTGCGAAAAGAGGCGGTCCTTTTCTTATGGAACGGACCTGTAAAACGGCTCGCAAGGTCCATCAAATAGGCTTTTCTAAGCTGGGAAAGCTTCATCTTTCCACCGTCCTTTGCGTGCTATGGGCCCCAGGCCCAATGGGATGTTCCAAATTAGGATAGTTCATCTCTTATTATAGCATAAGCGGGGCCTTTCCTGTGGAAACTTCCCCCCGATTCCCTCCCCTTGAGACTCAAGGTTTAGGGACAATAATCCGGACAGTCCCCGGTCTTGAAGGAAAAGAGGCAGCTTGACGCTGGGGCGTACTGCTGTAAGGACGAGGCTGACGCACCAAAAAGGGCTGCTTTTCCTCAGGTCCCACAGCCGTAGGAAGGTGGGCACCTTGAGGCGGAAGGAGGGGCCGGACCGTGCGAAAGACGGTTTTTTTTCTGCGCAGGATGCCATAAATAGGACGATAAAATCCAGCTTCAGGCTCCAGCAGTCCCTGCGGCTGATTACGTAGCCGGATGGTCCAAAGGGGCGGATCATCATAAAAAGAAGGACGCTCCACCGTAAGGGGCATAAGATCTTCCCTGTAAAGCGGCAGGGACCCTCGTTTTGCAAGGGTTTTGGCCTCACCTACCTGCCCATTGCTGAAAAAAATCAGGAAAATGGCCAAAAGGCTCTCCTCAAGCCACCTGATCCGCAGTCTTTGTTTTTTCATGGTTCTCACCTCATTTTCCGTTAGAACAATCCCCCAAAAAAGAAAGAAGGAACCCTGATTCCCCAGAGTTCCCCGCTAGATTAATTTTATCAGAAGAAAGGAACAGAAGGAAGGGGCCTTTTCCAAATCAGCCATAGAACATCTACTTATGATATAATAGGACTGCTTCCTCTTAATAAAGGAGCTTCGATTGCCTCACCGATGGCTCCCGCCACTCTTTATTGAAGGGCAGGTCCACGGCGTAAAGCCAATGGGCATGAACATAGCGAGAAAAATATACTCTTGACGGGATCTTCCTGTCATCTGCCGGTTCAGGATTTCCTGTTTGAGAAGTACGAAACTGCCGAGCGTGATCGAATTCGTTTAATTTTGCCAAGCTGCTGCCTTACTCGTTCTCATGTGATGTCATCGAGTTTGCTGTAATCATCATTTACTGAAAATCTATTTATTTGAGAAAGTGAGGTGAATGGGGCATTCCTCCCCGACCTAAAAAGTCGGAGTATCCTGCCCCACATCGAGATGAAAAAAATCCTCTTTTTGACGACAGGCGGCACCATTTCCTGCGTCGCCACGGAAGATGGCCTGGAGCCTACCCTTTCCGGCAATGATATCCTTACAGACGTCCCTGAACTGCGGACGCTCGGAGAGATTACCGTAAAAGACCTGACCAAGATCGATTCCAGCAATGTGGTTCCGTCAGACTGGAGCAGCTGGGCGACCCTTATCGGGGATAACTATACCGAATACGATGGCTTCGTCCTTACCCATGGAACGGATACCATGGCCTACACGGCATCTGCACTCTCCTACATGCTTGTAAACCTGGGAAAACCTGTCGTCCTCACCGGCTCACAGGTCCCGCTGTCACTATCCAACTCCGATGCCCGCAGCAACTTGGAACTGGCCTTTACCATAGCGTCAAGCGGCCTTCCCGGCGTTTTTGTCGCCTTTGGCAATAAGGTCATCAAAGGCGACTGCTGCAAAAAGATCTTTACCCGCAATTTCAATGCCTTTGAAAGCGTCAATGAAGCACCGGTTCTCTTTTTTGATAAAAACGGCATCAAAAAGAACCTCCCCGACCGACGGAATGTGGGAGGATTCCGTGTTGAAAGCAAGATGGAAGAAAAAGTCATGGCACTTACAGTCACGCCTGGACTCAAACCTGACATCATCGACTACGCGGTCCAGCGCGGCTACAAGGGCATCGTCCTTGAATGCTATGGCGCAGGCGGCGTCAATACAGGGCGGGATAATCTCCTGCCCGCCATCCGCCGGGCCATCAAAGCCGGAGTGCGGATGGTCTGTGTCTCCCAGTGTCTTTTTGATGGGGTTGACCTGTCCCTTTATCCCATGGGAATCCTTGCCGCTCAAGCAGGGGTTGAATCCGGCGGTCCCATGACCTTGGAAGCAGCCGTTACCAAACTTATGTGGAGCCTTGCCAATCCGGCCTTACAGGAAAACTGACGGTAGGGGTTCGTAGCCACAGGGGAAAGCCAGTCTTTCCCCTGTCTTTTTTTATTTATGTTAACCTTATTTATTTTAACGGTGTACATATCTTTTGATCCGGTCTATACTTCTCCTATCATATCGATCTTAAGGAGGGTTTCCCGTTGCAATCCATATGTTCTCCCGCTTCTTTCACCAGCTCCTCTGGAGCACGCCTTCGGCACCGCATCGAAAAAAGGCTCCGCACCCTGCATGCAGCCGGCCTTGCGCGGACCATCACAGACCTTGACATGATCGGTCCCGTTACAGCAAAAAGCCGCAGCGGCCAGATCTACACCGTCTTTTCAAGCAACAATTATCTTGGCCTGACCCACCATCCAAAAGTGCTGCAGGCCGCGGCTGACGCCCTTGTTAAAGGGGGAACTTCCGCCACGGGATCTCGGCTCATTTCAGGAGGAATCACCAGAGGAAGCGACCTTGAAGATGCCCTTGCCCGCTTCAAAGGCTGTGAGGCGGCGCTTCTTTTCAACACCGGCTACATGGCTAACTTAGGTGCACTCTACACACTTCTCAAAAAAGGTGACCTTGTTTTCAGTGATGAGCTGAACCATGCCAGCATCATCGACGGCTGCCGGATCAGCGGCGCTGAAGTCATCGTCTATCGCCACAGTGATATGACAGACCTGGAACAAAAGTTAGCTGCCCATGCCAGCAACCAAACAGCCGTCAAGCTCATTGTTACAGACGGCGTTTTCAGCATGGATGGTGACCTTTGCAGGCTGCCGGAACTGGCGGCGCTCAAAAACCAGTATGGAACACTCCTGATGGTGGATGACGCCCATGCAGAAGGCATCATTGGACCTGACGGAAGAGGAACGGGAGCCTATTTTGGGATTCATGGCGCCATCGATATCCAAACAGGTACCCTCAGCAAAAGCCTCGCCTCTGAAGGAGGCTATGTCGCTTCTTCCAAGGAAATCATTGCCTATCTTACTTGTCGCGCCAGGCCCTTTGTTTTCAGCACCTTCATCAGTCCCCATGATACAGCAGCCGCTTATGCCGCACTCCAAGTCCTTCAGGAAGAAGGGCCTACCCTCATGAAAACACTGCGCGAACATACAAGGTTCATTCGAGAGGGTCTCCACGCCTTGAAGCTCCCCGTTCTTCCAGGAATAACGCCCTTGATTCCCATCATGGTCGGCTCTGCAGAAAGAGCGTCCGCCATTGACGCTTTCCTCAAGGAAAGAGGCATCCTGCTGTCCGCCATCCGGCCGCCTTCCGTTCCCATGGGTACCGCCAGGCTGCGTCTCACGCTTTCAGCAGCCCACACAAAGCCGCAGCTTCTGCAGGTTCTTTCCCTTCTCAAGGAAGCTTGGCAGCAAATCCCATAAATAAGGCTCCGCTAAAAAGCATCTTTTTAGCGGAGCCTTATTCATAAGCAAAAAGTACCTACGGGATATTCTCATTATTGCAGCCATATGTCGCCGGCTTTGCCCCATCCCAGTAGGAAGAGGATGAGTTTTTTCATGATGAGGACCTTCTTTCTTCATGAACCCCGTTCAGCAAGTTCCCCATCGTCTGATTCCGGGCTGCCTCGATTTACGTTAAAGCAGCCAACGTTTCCTCATATTGTGCATCCGACACTTCCTCAAGCCACTCATTGGAGGTATTGACGCCTTCAGGATCCATGGCCAGATGACTGAACCAGGCATCTGCCACGGCACCATGCCAGTGCTTGACACCGGCAGGGATGTGGACCACTGAGCCTGGCATCATGAGGATGGGTTTTTCCCCCCAGGCCTGATAGATGCCTTTTCCGCCAACACAGATGAGAAGCTGTCCGCCCCCCTTATCGGCGTGATGGATATGCCAATTGTTCCGGCATTTGGGTTCAAAGGTCACATTGTAAATGGAAACCTGCTCCGTCGAAACGGGAGCCAAATAGCTTTGACCCTTGAAATACTTGGCATAGGCATCATTAGGCCCGCCGATTGGGAACATAAGTTCCTGGGCAAACCGTTCCTTTTCCGTAAGGGCGGGCGCCGCTTCTTTCCATACGGCCCCAGCAAGGCCAAAAGCCGCCCAGGCTTTGGGCCAGCCCGCATAAAAGCCAACCTGGGTCAGGATGCCGGCGATTTCCGCTTTGCTGACACCATGATCCTTGGCATTTTGGAGATGGTAAGACAAGGCGCCATCCGTTATCCCCATGGACACAAGGCTCGTCACCGTAATGATGCAGCGCGTCTTGACATCCACACTGGGGTCGTTCCACACCTTGCCAAAAAGAAAATCATCGTTGGCCTCGGCAAAAAGCGGGGCAAAATCCCCTAATTGGGTCCGTCCAGCAGTCTGGACAATCTTTTTCTCCATATGGATTCAACTCCTTACTGATTGCGCAGTCCTTTGCACAGGTATTGCTACTTTGAGTATAAAGAGATTGAATGTCCATTTCCAATACTTCTTTTTCATCCTTGCCCATGCTCCAAAAGCATAGGCAAGGAGATGACCTTCATGACCCTTGAGGCATCAGGAAAAAAGTTTTTCCACAATGCCCTTTTGATGAACCTTGCTGTGGAGGATTTCCCCGGTCTGCGCATTAATAAGGAACTCATAGCTCATATTTCCCTGATCCACCCAGGCTTCGTAGAATACAGGACGATGTGACCCCATCGGTCCTGCCATTGGCTGCATGCCTTGAAGAGGCAGCGCTTTATTTTGTGCAGATGGTGCAGTAAGATCAGCAGGATTGCTGCCCGAAGAAGCAGGTGCCTGATCAGATGCCTTGTTGGGCCCTTCCTGAGGGGTCTTTTGGTCCTCGCCTCTTCTTACCCGGTCACGGCCGTCATGATCGTCATGATGATCTTTTTTGAACAGCTTGCGGTCATAGTCCCTTTTTTCTTTATCTTTATGACCTTTGTGCTCCTTCCGATCGGGTTTTGCCTCTGCTAGGCGCAGGCCTTTCAGTGTAACGCTCCCTTCATCGGTTCCGAGCAGGCTTGCAATCTTACCAAGCACTTCATCACTTGAAAGAAGGGGTTCATTTCGCTCCGCCGCAAGCTTTTGGGCAAGTTCCACTTTGGCAGCGGCTTCCGCCTGCCGACGGTCAAAACGCATCTTTTTCAAGGTCACCTTTCCTGCTCCTGCAGCAACAGCAACAAGAACAACCACGGCCGCCCCTTTCTTAAGGTTGCGGGGTGAAAACCCTTTTTTGCAAAGGGCAGTCATTTTCTTTGATACACATTCCCATTTTTCGATTTTTTTCTCATCCATGATAAGATTCCTCTCTTTTGCCGGACAAGGTAACGGGATCTGCCCGTTTTATTGGATCCGTGTTGTTGACCCTTATCATAGAGGGAACGCATGAAGTCCCTATGAAAGAAACTTGAACATCTTATTACATGTCATAAAAATTTTAAAAACAAATGAAAAGGACTGTGAAGCGATGGAAGGTCCATACAGCTTCACAGCCCCTTGGGTCACAAGGCGTTATTTTCCACAAACGATCCGATTGGCAGCCGCCTTGGTCAGTGGACTCTGGGAATGATAGGAATAGGTATAGGTACCATCTTCCCAAGTAAGGGTCCGGTAGGCATCTTTATCACCGCGGCCGCGGATTTTATAGGAACCATCGATCCAATGGGTATCAACGGCATACTTGGTGTAATCCCCACTGATATCACCGGCCGATCCCTTTTGGGTCCTGTACAGGGATCCATCTGCATAGGTAATCTGGGCAAGACCATCTGAAAAAAGATACCTGCCGGCCACTTTCTTATTTTTCAAAGAAGCCGGTACCTTGATCGTATGCCCCACCTTCTTTTCCATTTCGGTCAAAGAACTGTATTCCACCATGGGATTAGGGGCTTGTGTTTTACTTTTTTCAGCAGCAGCTTCCGTTAACAGACGGGCTGCATCCTGAAGCTGAGATTGTTGAACGGTAATGGAAATCGTTTTGCCTTCAATTTTTACATCATTGAAAAAGACACCGAAAAGGGAGACCGGAACGTATGTCACGCCCTCAACCACCTGAGGCGCATTCGTAAATTTATACGCAGCATCAAGGTTGATGACCTTAAGCTTGCCTTTTCTTTGGTAGAGGGTTTCACCGGGACGAAATTCCATGGACGCAATGCTCATGTCCAGTTTGGAAGATGCCGTTTCCGGATTCCAGGAAACAGTATAACCCAAAGCTTCTGCCACAAGACGCAGCGGAACCATGGTTTCCTTTTGACGCACAAGAACAGGCGTTGGCAATGAGGCGGCATCAAGGGTCTTGCCGTTTACAATGAGGACATGGTCTTTCTGGAAGATGCCGACTTCCTCCTTCGGACTGGTCTTGACTGCAGCTGCCGGAGCCGCATCTTTGGGCGCGCTTGAGGAAGCGGCCGCGGCAAAACCAAGGGAAGGAGCGGCAAGAATGCCGCAAAGAACAAGGGCTGTCAGTTTTTGATTCATAGCGATTCCTTCTTTCTATTGTAACGATGTTCTCTTTTCATTGTACCACAAGAACAGACACGGCAGGGATAAACCGCTTCCTTCGTCTGCCGCTCAGCAGCTCGTCCCAGGTATCTTTCCTTTCAAAATCAGGCCCTATCAGAGGCAAACACATCCCTGATCATGGCTTCCAGCTGACGGATATAAAGCGGTTGGTCTGCCTCACGGTGCGTAACAAGATCAAGGCGCAGGGTTTCTGTCAGCTCCTTGATGGCAAGAATACGCAGGGGATTTCCCGCCGCTGTTTCCGACCCGTGGAAACGGGCCATTTCGACAAGACTTTCCGCCAAGTACATCCCTACAAGCCCCGTCCCGCAAAGCCGGATCTGCGCATTGGAATCGCTGACCCTCACAAGCGTATCCTGAACAAGATTCTGCTTTTTTTCATAGCGCTCCACAACGGTGGCAAGGGTACTTGCTTCCGCATTCTGTACGAGAGGAAGCGTATCATATTCCTTCGTGTCGATGATGCCTGTCCGCAGGGTCTTAGGATAAGCGCCTGGACTTTTGGCATGGGCCTTGAGGTAGGAATCCGTTGCAAGGAAAAAAACCTTCTCTTCCTTTAATGGGGTGAAGACAAGCTCCCTATTCACGGGACAGTTGACGCCTACCAAAAAGTCAATCTTCCCATCAAGGAGGCGGCGGGCTTGATTTTTCACATCATCAATGACCACTTTCAGCGTCACATAGGGAAATTTTCGATGATAGGCTTCATACAAGCGCGGCAAAAAGAACTGGACACGCCCGGCATTCATGCCGAGGGTCACTTCTCCCTGCGTACCTTCCCAAATGGCCTCGATATTTTTCCTGCAGGATCGCTCGATTAATTCAATGCGGCGCAGGGACCGATAAAGAACCTTACCGGCAGGGGTCAGCGCCATGTAAGGGACCCGTTCAAAAAGGGGCCCCCCCATTCGGCCTTCCAGTTTCTTGATATGGGCACTCAAGCACTGCTGGGTCACATAGGCCCGTTTGGCGGCACGGGTAAAGTTCAGTTCCTCAGCAGCCAGGAGAAACATTTCCGAGTCCGTATCCACTCACATCACCTCCAAGATGGCTTTATTGTATCACAAATAAATGATTGTGATGCTATATATATTTCCTTTCAATCTATTGTAGAACGTCCTCTCCCATGGTAGAGTATGACCATCAAAGGAACCGCGACTTCCTTTGATGCCATGTATGGAGATCACGAGAGTGGAAGTGCCTCCACGATTATCTTCTCTCTTGTGCACTGCATGAGTGAACCCCCTTTCAACATTTTCCTTTTCTAATGACAAAGCCCCCCTGCGCAGCGGCGTGCGCAGGGGGGCTTTGTCATTACCGGCGAAAACGGTAGCCGGCGCCCCAAACAGTTTCAATGTAGTACGGTTTGGATGAATCCTCCTCAATCTTTTCCCGGATCCGATTGATATGAACGGATACGGTAGAGGTATCGCCCAAGGAGTCTTCTCCCCATACCCGCTCAAAGAGCGTATCCTTGCTGAATACGATGCCTGGATTCTTGGCAAGAAATGCAAGCAGTTCAAATTCCTTGTTGGGAAGAAGGATTTCTTTGTCCTGCAAAAAGACCTGATGGGAAGATAAGTCAATGACCAGGTTTCCGCAGCGAAGCACTTGAGGCGTCCTATACTCCCGATTAGTCAGCTGTTCATAACGGGAAATATGGCTTTTGACCCGGGCCACCAATTCAGTTGGACTGAAGGGTTTGACAATATAGTCGTCGGCACCCAGTCCCAAGCCCCTGATCTTGTCGATATCTTCCTGTCTTGCGGAGACCATCAGGATTGGGATATCCTTTTCTGCTCGGATTTCGCGGCAGACCTGAAAGCCATCTTCCCCGGGAAGCATAATATCCAAAAGGATCAAATCAACAGGAGAACTCAGGGCTGCCTTCTTTCCCGAAAGACCTGTAAATTCCATCTGGACTTCAAATCCATTAGCTTCCAAATAGTCCCTCTCCAGTTCAGCAATCCCTTTATCGTCCTCGATAATCAGTACCTTTTTCATGCGTCCTCCTTTGCTAATGGAAACTCCATGACAATCTTCAATCCATGGGGTGTTGCATTTTCAGCCCAAATGATACCCTTCATTCCCTTGACCAGCTCCCGTACGACGGCAAGCCCAAGTCCACTGCCCTTGGCCGGATTGGTCCTTGCTTTATCGGTCCGGTAGAAACTTTCAAACAGATGGCTTAGGTCATCGGGTGCAACCCCTGGCCCATCATCGCTAAAAACCAGCTGGACCCACTGTTTCCTTGGAACCGACAATTTCATGACCATATGCCCCAAAGCAGCCGTCTTATATTTGATGCTGTTGGAAAGAAGGTTCGTTACAATACGGGAAAACTGGATCCGGTCAAGAAGGACCTCGCATTCCTCTTGAGGAGCCTCTACCTTGAGCAAAAGCCCTTGGCTTTTGAAGTGTTCCGACTGTTCCTCAACATAGTCCTCCAAATATGCCTTAAGGGGAACCTTCTCCATATGGTATTCCATCTGCCCCAGGTCCAGCTTGGAAAAAAGGAACAGGCTTTGGACCAAATTTCCCATATGCCTTGCCGTATCGATGATCATCCGAAAATAATGGTCTTTTTTCTCCGGTGTATCTGCAATCCCGTCCCGCAGGCCGCAGGCATACCCTTCGATCTTGGTCAGGGGCGTTGAAAGGTCGTGGGAGATTCCTGCAATCATTTCCTTGCGGTTCCGTTCATATCGATCCCGGGTTTCCCGTGCCATCTTGAGCTGGCGCCGCGTCAATTCAAAGGCCATCATGGTCATCCCGATTTCGTCTTCACTATCTACAGGAACCGGCGTATCAAGATCCCCCTGGGCAATATGACTAGCCGTTACCTGCAGGACCTGCAGCGGTTCAATGATCTGCTTGCCAAGATAACGGGACAGCTTCCAGCCAATGATGATGATCAGCAAGGTGACCAAGCCGCAGACCACATAAAAGCTCTTTTTTAATAGAGCCTTGGAACTGATATCGATCAGTTCCCCATCCACGACCAAAGGGCCTTCTCCAATTACGGCAAGACGCAGCCCACTCTCATCAGAAAAATAATGGAACGCCAGCCCCTTTTCACCCCAGGAGATGGAGCCTCTTCCGCTGGGAGCTTCTGAAAGCGCTTGGGAAAGGGTTTCCATACCCTGTGTATCTTCTGTTTGATAGATGATGGCCCCCTGCTTTCCAATGATGACCACCCGACACCCCAAAGCCTCCAGATGATGGGCAGAGTCCACAAGGTCCTTGCTCTTTTTCTTGAACTGATCGGCCCGGACACGAAACCGGGTCAATTCAAATTGGGTTGAAAGTGTAGGCCCACTTTCCGGCCAAAGAAAGGAAAGGATTGTTGACCGATTCAAATTGCCAAACTGAAGGCTCAAGAAGACAAGGGCGCTTAAAAGGGCCATAAAGATCACGGGAATGATGATCATGAAAAAATTAGATAACAGCAGCCGCTTTTTTATGGAAAAATCTCGTATATGTATCATGCGTCCTCCTACACAAACACGCTGGAATCCACTTTTTTATTATACTACAAAAAGAAGGGATTCCTGCTAAGAGGAATCCCCTTTATAGGGGTTATGGTGCAGCTTTTCTCATGACCATCCACATCCCATCATCATGGACGCATTCCCAGGTCCCGTCAATATCCGTCTCAAAATCCTGCATGTCCCCACTCCGTACAACAGCGATGATTTCCTTATCTTCTGAAAGGGATTCTATGGAAGCAAAGGGCATCATGTTCTTTGCATTCCAGTCCAATGAGCCCGGAAGCAGCTCTGGAATTTCATTCTTCCATTTGAGCCTTTTTGCCATATGACCCGAATAATAGGTAAGGGAAACCGGATAACGGCCTCCATAGGCAACGACTGTCGTGTCATTTCCGGCCAGGGCCTTGACTGCCTGGGCCGCATCATAAGCAGAGGCTTTCCGGCATTGCGGAACGGCTACCGTATAAGTGAGGATCAGATACACGGTCAAAGCGCCTCCTGCCAACCCTTTTACAAGACGTTCATGTGGAGCCAAAAAGGAGGAAAAGAAGACGGCAAGCGGCAGCATATAAGGAAAAGTATAGGTCATATATTTTGTCTGGACAAGTTCAAAGATAAAGACTGTCACAAAAGCCCATGAGGCAAAAAAGGCCGTCCGAACATCCACTTCGGGAAGTTTTTTCTGGCAGGCCACATGCCTGCAGAAGCTCCGAATCTTAAGAGCCCATTCTCTTCTTGAGCCTAAAAGAGGCAAGGTAAAGGACCAAGGGGCCCAGCCCAAAATAAAGATAAGGAGATAGTAGTACCAAACATTTTGGCGTGGATGTTCCGAAACGGTAGCCCGCAAAAAATTATGGACGCCAAAAAAATTCAAAAGAAAGTCATGACCATGCAGGACCGTCATTGGTCCATACCAAAGACCGGTCAAAATCAGGTAGAGCAGTCCTCCGGAGACCAATTTCATGTGCGTCAAGGCTTTTATGTCCCGCCGCCACCAGAGGAAAAATAAGATGATAAGACCAGGAAGCCCCAGCCCTATCGGCCCTTTGACCAAGGTCCCGATGGCTGCTGCCGTATAGGCCGCATAGTACCAACGGGATTTTTTTTGCGTATAGCCTAGATAAAATGCCATCAAGGTCATTTCTATAAAGACAAACAGCGTCATATCCGTAATGATAGCTTTTCCAATATAAAAATATTCGGTACAAGTCAAAAGGAGCAAGGAAGCCATCAAAGCCCTTTTGGCTGAATACAACCGCTTCACAAAAAAATAGGACAGCTCGATTCCTAGAAGGCCAAATAAAGCGGAGCCAAAGCGAGCAGCAAAGGAAGTCACGCCAAAGAGCCTAAAAGAAAGGAGCAATTCCCAATAGTAGAAAATGGGCTTGTCATACCAATAATGACCATAGATCCTTGGGGAAAACCAATCTCCGCTTCGGAACATTTCAAGCGCGGTTTCAGCATAATTTGATTCAACCGGATCGGTCACAAGAAGGGCCTGATTCCCAGCAAACATAAGAACGGCCCCCAAGACCAAAAGGATCCAAGGATAAGAGCGTTCTTTTTTCATGACTGAGCTTCCTCCTGACGGGCCTGGTCCTGAGCAAATCGCAGGGTTCGAAAGAGCCCTTCTTCCAAGGTCATCTTTGGCGTCCAAGCCAATAAGGTCCTTGCCTTTGCACAGCTCAGCACAGAACGATGGATGTCTCCGCGACGCTTAGGGCCTTGTTCATGAGGAACACTGTACCCTGCTGCCTTTTCGAGCATCGTCAATACCGTTTTCAAGGAAACTTCTTTTCCCGTACTGACATTATAGACAGCATCACGGCGTGTTGTTACAAGGCTCTTTACAAGGGCTTCGGCCACATCACGGACATAGATCCAGTCTCTAGTAGGAACAGTTGTTCCCAAAAAGGTGATGGGACGATGGTGCGCAATCTGATTGGCAAAAATCTGGATAACCCCGCCGGGATCCTTACGGACTTCCCGCTCTCCATATACATTGGCAAAGCGAAGGATCACCCATTCCATGGAAAAAGAAGGTGCCAGCATACGGATATAGTTTTCTGCCGTCAGCTTGCTCAACCCATAAGGAGACAGCGGACATAAAGGCGCATCTTCTGCCAACGGCAGGAGTGCTTCTGACGGATGGCCGTAAACGGCTGCAGAAGAGGCAAAGACGAAACGGCTGACATGGGACTTTTTGGCGCCTTCCAAGACGGCAAGGGTCCCACCGATATTAAGGGATGCATCCTGGAGCGGATTTCGTTCCGAAGAAGCGACTTCAATTTGGGCGGCCAGATGGATGACCGCGTCAAAATGTCTGGCTGCCATAAATTCCTGAAACTGAGGCGTCAGGATATCAATTGGATAGAAATGAGCTTCCAAAGGAAGCAATCCTGCATGACCTCGCGAAAGATCGTCGACAACGGTTACATCATATCCTTTTTCGATTAGACACCTTACGGTGTGATTGCCGATGAATCCGGCTCCTCCAGTGACCAGCACGTTCATGGGACCACTCCTTTGATTCCTTGATTTTCATCAGTATAAGAGCCGAATCTAAACAAAGCCTAAACAAAGGAATAAGCTTTCCGTAAGCCCCTGCAAAATCCTTGTAAGGTGTTCGCCTTGATGATCTTGAGGAAAGATCATCAGAAAGAAGTTCCCCAGGCAAAAAAATCATTGTTTCACGTGAAACAATGGAAAAGTCTCCCTGGAGCATCCAGGGAGACTTCTTAAGATAACATTGATATTAAGTTGACGTGACATAGGCACACAATTCTTGCAATGAAAACGGTTGCCCTTTTCAGGAATCGTTCCCGTTGCGCTCCGGGAACGACTCTATATTTGATAAAATTCCCAAGGAGGAGCTTATCATCAGAAAGTAACAACAAGCTGGCTCCAGAGCGTACGGGCATGTTTTTCGGAGGTTTCACCTTTTTTGCCCTTCAAATCATAGTAGTCAACTTCAGCTACCATGTTCTTGGCAAGGGTCAGATTGGCCCCCACCTTATAGCCCTTGAATCCATAACCTGCAAAGGCATCCCATGCACCATCCATGGTGTGGGCGATAACCGTCGGAGCAGACTGATCATAGTAAGCTGCAATCAGGCCCCAGCTGCCCGGTTTATCTTCCTCAGCTCCGCCATAGGTCAGACCTACGACGTAACCGTCATCATCGCCGTCACGATATTCGGAAAGAAGGACATCTTTATCGCCTTTCAGGTACATACCAGAAAGATTCAGTTTGCCAGCGGTGTAATCAGCGCCAACCGTCCAAATCTTATTGTCACCATTCAGGCCAAAATCTTCAAATTTAACCTCCTTGGCCTTGAGGTAGGAAGCTGCCAAATTGAGGTTGCCCCAAGTCCCACCTAATTCAGCTTGGTAGAACGTATCGGCAACGGAAGTATCGGTATCATCGTTCCAGCCAAAATCGCTTTCACTGGCCATCTTTCCATAAGCTGCCGTGAGATAGGCATGACCAAAAGGAATGGTTGCCCGAACCGCGTCGACCTGGCTGTCATAGATATTCCCATTGCCGAGGAATTCATCATAGCGGCCAGCTTTAATGCCGACAACCCCTATATTTCCTTCCAAGAAAGCTCGCTGGAAATCGGTATCACTGTCGCCAGATTCATTCTTACCTTGGAAATACTGATGATTTTCAAGCATGGCTATATAGTGCCAGTTATCGTTCACTTCACCGGTGAACCAGAGACGGGTCCTCAGGTCCGATTCGGAATTGCTCCCATCATCGTTCTTGAATATGCCGCCCTTGTTGCTTGCATAGCTCAACTGGACTTCACCAGTCACACGAACATGATCCGCGTTCTTTTCGAGTTTTGCTACTCTAACGCCAAGATTATCGAGCTCATCGGCAAATTCACCAACAAGCTTATCATCTGCGCCAATAGCTCCTTTAGCCAGCGCCTTTGCAACAATCTGGGCCATTTCATAGCGGGTCATGGTACGGTCGCCTTTATACGTGCCGTCAGGATAGCCATCGACAATCCCTGCCGCAGCCAGCTTGGCAACAGCAGCATAAGCCCAATGACCAGCAGGAACGTCAGAAAAAGGATTGGCTGCAAGCGCTGTGCCGCTGATTCCCAGGGCAAGGGCCAGGGCTGTGACAAATTGTTTTTTCATTATTTCCTCCTTTTATACCAAAAGAAAGGAGCAAGCAAAGTTTCCTAGGTTTCCTTTACTTACTTATTTTTTCTTTTGGTTAGTTATAGCTAACATAATTAGTATACCGGATATGTCCCTTTTTGACAAGCCCTTTTTCTCCTTGTGGCAGCGTCCCCTTTTTTGTTATGCGTAAGGCTTTTTAAAGCGTCAGCTTGGGAAAAATATCTATGCTGACCCCATTGCTTTGCCATCCTTCCTGCAGCTCATGATGATGCTGCTCGTCTGCACCTAATCGCTGCGCCTTATCTCTAAAAAACCGATTTCGTCCCCGCGCGAATTTCGTAGCTGGATGGTCCATACCCTCAATCAATATTCCTCCTCGATCTCAAAAGATAGCTGGAAAGCCATGGGCAGCACTGACTGATACACTTTTACTTACAAAGCTGTCTGCCACTATGTTAAGACCCGCATTTATGTAAATCGGGCGGCATCACGGGCTGGGAAAACGCTTTATTAACCCCTTAACGGGCTGCCCCATCCAGAGGACTCCTGATTTAATGGCCTGCTCTTTCTAACGATCAAACGAAAAGAGCCCGGTTCCTTTTTTGAGCCCGGTCCATCCCCATTTCCATGATCAACTAGGCGCTCGACTTTTCGTTCACTTTTATGGACATGGTGTTAAACTCGGCTCATGCCATGAAAATAAATAGGAGCTTTGGTGGATAGTAAAATAGGGAGATACGGACCGTCTTATTTCAGGGGAATCCTTCGTATTCCTTCAAAAATTGTTTCTAAGCGTTTTTATAGCCTTTTATATAGATTGAGTCGTGTTTTAAAAAAAATCCGCTGAGAATCGATTTTTACGCATGTTTTCTGATTGGCGTTTTCCTAAAGAGTCCTGTCAAAAAAGAACTTCTTTGGTTCTATAATTTATTTTGGGGCGCTAAAGTGACCGTCCAGGTGCGTGTCCTCTCAGCGCCTACTTTTTTCAATAAAAAAATAGGCATATGCACTCAAA